>CANKYV010000016.1 GCA_947487955.1 Alphaproteobacteria bacterium | reverse complement strand
GAATCTGGAAACCCAGCGACCCAGTGGGGGACTGTTTAGCGGACAGCCAATAAATCCCTCAACAGAAGGTACGCACAGCTTGGTCAGAGGAATAATCCCTGAGTACAGGCGAGTGACGGATGCCCAGTAGTAATGGGCGGATGCTCGGTAGTAACGAGCGTAACTCCAGTAGTAATGGAGGAATGTCTGGTCTAGCAAACCGACGGATGTCCAGTGGTAATGGACGTAGCTCTGGTCGTAACAGAGTAAGAGGTTTCTACGGTACTACTAAGGCGAGAGAAAAAAAGAAAAGGAAACGAAGAGAAAAGGAAACGAAAGCTAAAGAAAAAAGAAGTAAGGAAAAGGCAGAGGCCCCAACCGTCTTTGCGAGGACCAAAGGAGCGCGGCAATTCCTTACACGAGATCACCACGACCACTACGTGGTCTCGTGAAGACGAAAATGTCGTCTTTACGAGGACCGAAGGGACGTGGCAATCTCTATTTCGCCTGAGCCTCCGCAGGAGGCGCGAGGATCCATTCCAAGTTATATAAAGTATTACACCAAACATCTCATCTCGCCATCTCTATCAACATGCTGCTATAATGAAAACTATCAAAACATAACACTAGTAATGAATTATGCGCGCTCAAAGCGTTCAACTTCGAGTCAGCTTAACGGGACGTTACGCAACAGCTCTTTATAAAGAAGCTTTAGCTTCAAAAAATATTGATGTCATTTTACAAGATATAAAAGCTTTCAAAGAGCTTCTTGTTAGCGCTGACAACCTTGAGCAAGCTTTAAAAAGCAAGCTTTTTCGCATTAAAAATGTTATCTCCACTATTGAAGAAATTGGAAAATTAATGGATTTTTCCTTATTGTTTGTAAATTTTTTAAAGATTCTTATCAGCAATCGACGCGGCGCATTAATAGGAAATATTTTTACAGACTTTTTAGCTCTTATTGATACCCAAACGAATACGATATCAGCACGCATAGAGGTTGTAAAAATCAATAAAAAGCACCTTACTTCAATAGAAGAACTCCTAAAAGAAATGCATCCAAATCAACCGCATCGATTCGAACACTACCAAAATCCTGAACTGTTAGGCGGATTTAGAGCCTTTATTTATGAACGTTGTTTAGACTATAGTCTAAAGGGTCGATTGAATCGTCTATCTTACCAACTTAAAGAGGCCTAATTTTTATGCAACATCGCGCCACCGAAATTAGCGATATCATCAGAAAAAATTTACATCTTGCAGATAAAGCTTTCGATAACCATGAAGTTGGTACTGTCCTTTCTGTTGGTGATGGCATTGCTCGCGTTTATGGTCTCGATAATGTTCAAGCTGGAGAATGGATCGATATTATTACACATGATGGCACTCCAGTACGTGGTATTGCTGAAAATCTGGAAGTTGACCATGTAGGAGTAGTAATCGTCGGAAATGATCAGCTTGTTAAAGAAGGCGATCAAGCACGCAGAACGCACCAAATTGTTAACGTAAATGTCGGTAAAGGATTACTTGGTCGTGTGGTCGATGCGTTGGGCAATCCTATTGATGACCTTGGACCACTAGAAGACGTAACTCTTGCGCCTATTGAACGCAAAGCTCCCGGTATTACTTCCAGAAAATCTGTGCATGAACCTATGCTCACAGGCATTACAGCCATTGATGCTTTAGTACCAATTGGACGTGGCCAACGAGAATTAATTATTGGTGATAGACAGACCGGAAAAACAACTATTGCTATTGATGCCATTTTAAACCAACGAGAAATTAATAAAGGGCCCGATCCTAAAAAGCACTTGTACTGCATCTATGTAGCAATTGGTCAAAAACGCTCATCGGTAGCTCAACTGGTAAAAACTCTACAAGATCAAGGAGCAATGGATTACTCTATTGTTGTAGCAGCAACCGCTTCTGACCCTGCACCGCTTCAGTATCTTGCGCCATACACCGCCTGCGCTATGGGCGAATATTTTCGCGACAATGGCATGCATGCACTCATTATATATGATGATCTTTCTAAGCACGCCGTAGCCTATCGTCAAATGTCCTTATTACTACGCCGCCCTCCTGGACGCGAAGCTTATCCTGGCGATGTATTTTATTTACATTCAAGACTTTTGGAACGTGCAGCAAAACTAAGTGATGAACTAGGCAGTGGCTCTTTAACGGCTTTACCCATTATTGAAACACAAGCTGGTGACGTTTCCGCTTATATTCCCACAAATGTGATCTCAATCACTGACGGTCAAATATTCTTAGAAACCGAATTGTTCTACCAAGGAATACGCCCTGCAATTAATGTAGGGCTTTCTGTCAGTCGCGTTGGATCAGCAGCTCAAACAAAAGCCATGAAGAATGTTGCTGGAAAAATCAAACTTGAACTTGCACAATATCGTGAAATGCTTGCATTTTCTCAATTTGCCAGTGACCTTGATACAAACACTCAAGCACTTTTAGCGCGCGGCGCTAAACTTACCGAAATATTAAAACAAGATCAAAGAAAACCACGCTCCCTAGCTCAAGAAGTTGTCATACTTTTTGCGGCAGTACGCGGATTTCTTGACAAAGTATCAATTGAACGTATTCAAGAATTTGAGAAAGAATATCTACACATTCTTGAAACCCAAGAGCCAGAAATGCTCTACGCTATTAACCACAGCGGAATTTTAAGTGCTGAACATGAAGGAAAACTAAAAACCTTTCTTGATGAATTCTTAAGTCGTTTTATCCATGAGCCTTAAAGAACTCCGTCGCCGCATTTCAAGCGTTAAATCAACGCAAAAAATTACTGCAGCCATGAAAATGGTAGCATCAGCAAAATTGCGCCGCTTACAAGAGCGCGTGCATTTTGGAAGCGATTATATTGAACGCTTAAATCTTATAGGTCATTATTTAGGCAACGTTCAACAAGATCTTGAAACTCACTCTGCCTGGCTAAACACAGAAGGCAAATATGATCTAATGATCATTTTTGGCGCAGAAAAGGGCTTATGCGGAGGGTTTCACAGCAATATCATTCGCAAAATCACTCAAGAGCTGGAAGAGTGCTCCAACATACAAGTATTGATATTTGGTCAAAAAGCAATTGATACTCTAAAAAATCGTTATCATTTTTGTTCTGACCTTAGCCCAGACATCAAAAATCCTAACATGCAAACGTTTCTGAATCTTGCCAAATCAATTGAACCGTTAAAGCAAACAAAAGTAATTGGACGCATTCACATTATAGGATCAAAATTTAAAAATATTTTAACTCAACAAACCTATTCAAAGCTTTTGTGCCCCTTCACTTTTGAAGCACATCAAAAAAAGTTTGATACTAACATTTTCGAGCCATCTCCCGATGTTTTTTTGCCGCATTTTTTCACTCAATATCTAAGTACTAATTTGCATCAAGCATGGCTTGAAACATTAACAGGTGAAATGGCTTCACGTATGGCAGCTATGGATAATGCCACCAGAAATGCAAAAGAAATGCTTGAAGATTTAAATCTTGAGTACAATCGTACACGCCAAGCACAAATTACCAAAGAACTAACAGAAATTATTGCAGGATCAGAAGGAGTACAACAATGACCACCCACCACAAAGGTTATATTTCACAAATCATGGGTGCTGTTATTGATGTATATTTTGAGCATCACTTACCTTCAATCCTCAATGCCCTAGAAGTACCACGCAAAGACAACCCCACTGGAAAATTAATCCTAGAGGTTGCTCAGCATCTTGGCGAAGGAACTGTACGAACAATTGCTATGGATTCCACTGCAGGATTACACCGCGGCCAAGAAGTTATCGATACAGGTTCCCCTATTTGCGTACCTGTCGGCCCAGAAACACTGGGACGCATTATGAATGTTATTGGAGAACCTATTGATGATCGTGGCCCTATAAAAACTAAACAAGTAGCATCCATTCATCGCAATGCTCCAGAATTTATTGAGCAATCACCTGCAACAGAAATTCTCACTACCGGCATTAAAGTGATTGACCTTCTAACGCCTTACCCTAAAGGTGGAAAAATTGGCCTTTTCGGCGGAGCTGGCGTTGGCAAAACCGTTTTAATTATGGAACTCATCAACAACGTTGCTAAAGCACATGGGGGATATTCTGTGTTTGCAGGCGTTGGAGAACGCACCCGTGAAGGAAATGACTTATATCATGAAATGATTGATTCTGGCGTTGTAAAACTCGATGAAGAAGGATCAAAAGCCGCTCTCATTTATGGACAAATGAACGAACCACCAGGAGCACGTGCTCGCGTAGCTTTATCTGGCCTTACTGTTGCTGAATATTTTCGCGATGTTGAAGGTAAAGATGTTCTATTTTTTATCGATAACATTTTCCGTTTCACTCAAGCAGGCGCTGAAGTTTCTGCCCTGTTAGGACGTATGCCATCAGCCGTTGGATACCAACCAACGCTGTCCTCAGAAATGGGTAATTTACAAGAACGCATCACTTCAACCACAAAAGGCTCGATTACTTCAGTACAAGCCATCTATGTACCTGCTGATGACTTGACTGACCCTGCTCCAGCCGCATCATTCGCTCACTTAGATGCCACAACAGTATTAAACCGTAGCATTGCTGAACTCGGTATTTACCCAGCAGTTGATCCGCTTGATTCCACATCACGTATTCTATCTGCTGATGTTGTAGGCGATGAGCACTATCAAGTAGCCCGCCATGTACAGAAAATCTTGCAAACCTATAAATCATTACAAGACATCATCGCCATCTTGGGCATGGATGAATTGTCAGCGGAAGATAAGCTCATTGTTTCAAGAGCACGTAAAATCCAACGCTTCCTTTCACAGCCGTTCTTCGTCGCTGAAGTTTTCACAGGATCTCCTGGAAAACTTGTATCTTTAGCCGATACTATTAAGGGCTTTAAAGGCATTTGCAATGGAGATTATGACCACATCCCTGAAAGTAACTTCTATATGATCGGTAGCATTGAAGAAGCTTTAGAGAAATCAAAGGCGGCTTAAGAATTCATTTGAAAATTCGTCATCTTGAGCCTTCGTAGAAGGCGCGAGAATCTAGTGCTATAGTATTAATATTGAATTAATAAAATCATACCATACGCACTAGGCTCTAAACATGCTAACTCCCCAAACACAGCTTTTCTTGGAAAGCCTAAAAAACCTAAATCTGCCTTCAATTGAAAAAATTCCTATTGAAATGCTGCGTGATCAATTTGAAACCGCAATGATCTTATACGGAGGAAACAGAGACGAATCCATCTTATCTCATGACCAAGAATTAACTCTACAAAGCATCTCTAAACCAATTAAAATCCGAACCTTTCAAGTGGAAAATCCCAAAGCTATTATTTTATACGCTCATGGGGGTGGATGGATCAGAGGCAGTCTAAATACGCATCACGTTATGTGCCAAAATTTAGCAAAAGCAACGCACTGCCAAGTCATTTCAATTGATTATTCCCTATCGCCTGAAAACATATACCCAACCGCTTTAAATGAAATTGAAGCTGTGTATAAATGGGCTATTTCAGAACAGCACCTTCCCATAAGCCTAGCAGGAGATAGCGCTGGCGCAAATTTAATGGCAGGACTTATAGTACGCTTAAACCACCAACAATTTGCTCTTCCTAAAGATTGTATTTTTTTCTATCCATCTTTTGATCTAACGCAACAGTTAGATTCACTAAAAGAATTTAGTGAAGGATATATGCTAACTCAACATTCAATACAGTATCTTATCAATAAATATCTGGGCAATAACGTAACATTGGCTAATTTACCAGAAGTTTCTCCGTTGTGGGTATTGAAAGATATAGATTTTCCCCCAACCCTAATTATTGCCGCTAGCGCAGATCCTCTTCGTGATGATTCAAGAATTGCTAAAGATATATTAGAAAAAAAAGATAAATTAAAAGGCTATCTAGAAGTGCCCGGAGTAATTCATGGATTTACCCAATTTCCAAGCCTATTTCCTGAAGCAATCAGGGCTTTTGAATGGATTAATGAATTTTATAAAGCTTGAATATTTTTAAAAAACATCCTATACCCTATCTATGGATCCATGACCTAAGGCCATGAATAAATTTTTAGATTTTGAGAAACCTATCGCTGAGCTTGTTGATAAGATTGAGGAGCTTAGGCACCTTTCCAACAACAAAGATTTAAATATTGCTGACGAGATTTCTAAACTGCAATCAAAAGCAGACAAGATGATGCGTCAAACATATACTCAGCTGTCACCTTGGCAAAAGGTTCAGATTGCGCGTCATCCTGATAGACCAAAGTTTTTGGAATATGTACGCACAATATTTGCTGATTTTATGCCTTTAGCCGGTGATCGCCTATTTGCTGACGATCAAAGTATTGTAGGTGGGCTTGCCACTCTAGATGGCAAATCTGTTATGGTTATCGGGCAAGAAAAGGGCAACGATACAGAATCACGCATGAAACATAATTTTGGCATGCCAAAACCAGAAGGCTATCGCAAAGCACAACGCCTAATGGATATTGCAAATCGTTTTAAATTACCCGTTATCACCTTTGTTGATACACCTGGCGCATATCCAGGAATCGATGCAGAAGAACGTGGCCAAGCAGAAGCCATCGCAAAAAGCATAGAGAAATGCCTATCGATTGAAGTCCCCCTTATTACAATTATCATTGGTGAAGGCAGTTCCGGCGGAGCCATTGCTATTGCAACTGCAAATTCTGTTTTAATGCTTGAACATGCCATTTATGCTGTTATCTCTCCTGAAGGATGTGCTTCAATTTTGTGGCGCAGCGCAACAAAAGCTGCTGAAGCTGCTGAGGCACAAAAACTAACAGCCCAAGACCTATTAACTCTTGGCGTAATTGATGGAATCATTCCGGAACCAATTGGTGGAGCACAACGCTTTCCCACACAAGTTATTGAATCTGTCAAACGTCAAGTGGAAGAAACATTACAAGATTTAATGCGTCACAGTGGACCGCAATTAAAACAAATGCGTCGAGAGAAATTTTTGCGCATGGGCCAAAAAGGCATGGGATAACCCTATAATTTAATACTTAACAACAAAATGGTGATTCCAATTATGATGTTGAACTTAAATATTCCAAAACATGTTGCCATTATTATGGATGGCAATGGACGTTGGGCCAAAGCTAGATCTCTTCCTGCTATTGCAGGGCATCGTGCAGGAGCAAAAGCTGCTGAAGAGATTGTAGGTAGAGCAAACGAAATTGGCATTGAGTATATTACGCTTTTTGCATTTTCTTCAGAAAATTGGCAACGAGAGCAAGAATGGGTCTCTGAATTCATGGGCCTACTTCGTTGGTACTTGCAACACTCTATTGATAAATTAATGCAGCATAATGTGCGTATAAAAGTCATTGGTGATCGCACAGCTTTTGCAACTGACCTACAAGACATGATTAACGATCTTGAAGAGCGCACTCAAGACAACAAAGGTATCACTGTTATTCTAGCTTTAAGTTATGGTGGTCGTGATGACATTAGAAGGGCAACTCAAAAAATTGCTCAAGATGTGCAAAACGGCAATTTAAAACCAGAAGAAATTACAGAAGACTTAATTAGCCAAAACCTTGATACAAAATTTTTCCCTGACCCAGATTTATTTATTCGTACCAGTGGAGAACTGCGTATTAGTAACTATTTGCTATGGCAGATGGCTTATACAGAGTATGTATTTGTTGATTGCTTTTGGCCCGATTTTGGAGCAAAGCAATTAGACTGGGCAATTGAACAATATTCAAAGAGACATCGACGATATGGCTTATATAGTGTCGCCGCCTAAAGGTGATTTACTTCCGCGTATCCTGACCGGGTTAATTGCGATACCTGCAATTATTTTTTTAATTTTTCAGGATCCAATTTATTTTAAAATATTGGGAGTTTTCATAACTTTTGGACTACTTAGAGAGTGGTCACGCTTAAGCTTTAAAGAGAACTACCATTGGATGAATAGTGTATGCCTATTATCTATCCTTGCGGCTTTTGTACCAATGTTATATCTGGGGTCTGTTGCCGTAATTCTTGCTGGATGCAGCTGGTTATATTACCTAAATATTCTTGATTTTAAAAAATTTACAATTGTCAGTGCAGGGTACATATATATCAGCTTTGCTATGGGAATTATTATTCATGTAGTATCGCAAATTAATATCCCTCATTTTATTTTGTTAATGCTAACACTTATTTGGTGTGTAGATACCGGTGCTTTCTTAGTCGGCAAAGTAATTGGCGGTCCAAAGCTGGCACCAGGCATTAGCCCCAGCAAAACTTGGTCAGGTTTTCTAGGCGGTATCTTTTTTGGATTACTTGGAACTTGGCTTTTAATTAACGCTATGAACCTTCAAAGCAATAGTTCATTTTGGCTTTTTGCAGTTGCTGCTGTCTTTCTATCCCAAGGTGGTGATCTTTTAGAATCATGGTGCAAAAGGTATTTTAAAGTTAAAGATTCTGGTAATTTTCTTCCAGGGCACGGCGGGCTATTAGACCGGCTAGATAGCCTTCTAGCAGTTAGTTTCGCTGCTGCTGTTTTCTGGTATTTCTGTAGGTAATTTAATGATTTATTTTAACTGTCAAAGCCTATGCGATTAGTTTCATCAGCACTTAACGTTGCTTTTTTCACTATTATTAGCCGTTTAACCGGCTTTTTTCGTGACGTCTTAATGGCACAATATATTGGTACTGGCGTTGTGATGGATGCACTTGTTATTGCCATAAAAATCCCTAGTTTCTTGAGAAGAATTTTTGCCGAAGGTGCGCTTAACTCTTCATTTGTGCCCATTTATTCAGCAATGCATATTTCACAAAAAAACGAAGCTAAAGAGTTTATCAAAGATATATTTTCATTAATGACTGGCATTTTAATATTGTTAATTTTAGTTGTTGAACTAGTAATGCCTTTTGTTGTTACTTTAATAGTTCCTGGCGCCAGTGAAGAAGTTTTCTCGTTAGCGGTATCTTTTTCACGCATCACTTTTCCATTTATTTTACTTATTTCTCTAACTGCCTTATTTAGTGGCGTCCTAAACACCCATGATCGTTTTGGAGCAGCCGCTTCTTCACAAATTGCTGGAAATCTTTTTATCGTTTTTATTATGAAAATTGTTGATCCATCTATGCTTGGTGATGGCGGCATTGTTGCAACAGCGATTATGGGATCAGGCTTTGTTCAACTACTTTGGGTATATATCCCTTGTTATTTTATGGGTATAAGACCTTCCCTTAGAAGACCTCGAAAAAATCAAGTGATGCAAAATTTTGGAAAACGGATGATTCCCGCTGCTATTGGCTCAGCTGTCTTACAAATCAATTTGTTTATTGACACTATTATTGCCTCTTTGCTTCCTATGGGTACAATATCTTACCTTTATTATGCTGATAGATTGTATAATCTACCCATCAGTGTAACAGGAACAGCTTTAGGAACTGTTTTACTGCCAATGCTTTCAAAACAATGGCGCGATAACAATGTGGAAGGCGCGATGCATAACCAAAATCGCGCTATTGAGTTTGCAATGCTTATCACATTACCAGCCATGGTTGGTTTGATTTATTTATCTCACCCTCTTGTTATGGTTATTTTTGAACGCGGTGCTTTCGACCAAGTTTCAAGCATAGCAACAGCAGAAACACTTGCGGGTTTTGCAAGTGGATTGCCAGCCTATATTTTAATAAAAATATTTAACACTAGTTTTTTTGCACGCCAAGATACAGTGACCCCCATAAAGGTGGCTCTTTCTGGAATGATCGTGAATGTTATTTTAAACTTCGCACTAATTTATAAATACAAACACTTAGGTATTGCCATAGCAACATCTAGTGCTTCTTGGTTTAATGCGGCAGTGCTAGTCTACCTTTTGAAAAAACGAAATTTTATTAACTTCGACAAAGCACTTTGGAAATTTCTTGCAAAAATTCTTATTCCTTGTGCTTTTATATTTTTAGTACTGATAACCATAAAACCTCTCGTTATACCTTATCTTCTCTCAAATGATGGTATTCATATCAGATCAATTGCTTTAGCCATCCTTGTTGGCTCAGGATTGTTAGCATATTTTCTTGCAGCTTGGGCAGCAGGGCTATTGCGATTTAAAGAGTATATATCGGCATAATGAAAATTTTTTCACAAGTCATTAAAAGCTATCGCCCCTTTGCAGTAGCAAAGTTACTTGAAAAAACTGAATCAGCTCTTGTTGTGCTGAGTCGTGATCAAGATATTCATCAATTTCGATATCAACTTGAGCTACTATTAAAAAGGAAAATTTTAAGTTTTACTGCTTGGGATTGTTTACCGTACGACCGAGTATCCCCATCTCTTGAATGCATCGGCCAACGTGTTCAAACACTAACAACTCTTGCAGAAGATCCAAAACAAATTGTAGTTACATCCGTTGCTGCTTTATCTCAATATTTACCTCCTCGCTTAAACTTTTTAGGTGAAACATTAACTCTTCAAAAAAATCAAAATTTCTCCTTCTCAAAACTTCAAAACTACTTAATCGAAAAAGGATTCAACCGCGTTAGCGTTGTATATGAACCAGGTGATTATGCGGTTCGTGGAGATATCATTGATTTTTTTCCTATAGGTTATGAAAATCCTTATCGTGTAGATTTTTTTGGTGATGATATTGAACGTATTCGTCAATTTGATGCAGTTAATCAATCTACTTTAAATGAGTTAAATGAAATTTTGATTCGCCCTGTTCGAGAAATTACATTAACAACACAAACTATTCATTCTTTCAAAGAAAAATACCGAGAACACTTTCCGGAAAATTATCTTCAAAGTTCCTTATATAAACATATTAAGGAAGGCCATTTATACGCAGGTTACGAACACTGGCTACCTTTATATTTTGATCATACTGAAACACTACTTGATTATATTACGCCTGAAAAAACTATTGTAGAATTTGACGCAACACAAACCTTTTTAGAGCAACACACTCTGTGTCACGAATATTATCAAGCAAGAGTCTCTCCTGTTTTTGGAGATAGTTCTTATCAGCCACTATCTCCTCAAATACTCTACTGGAATGAACAAAAATGGAATGAATTTTCAAAAAAAGACCATATTGTTATCTCTCCTCTTCACACCGAAGATGCCACTAACTTAGCAGTTCAATCTGCTCCCAACTTCCAACAAGCAAGGCAACAAGGTCAATTATTTGAAGATTTATTTTCTTTAAAAAACACACATCCAGATAAACAATTTATTATCACAGCCCAAACAGATGGATCCAGAACACGTCTTGAGACACTGTTAAGAGAACATGGTAATATTCAAGTTTTGCCAATAAGTGATTGGCCTCCTATTAATGCCTCAAGCAAACCTATTTATTCTCTAACTTTTCCCTTAGATGAGGGATTTGTTACTCCCGATCAAATCGTTTTAACTGAGCAAGATATTTTAGGCGCTCGTAAAAGCCAAAAAGTACGAAAAAATGCAAATGCTTTCAAAGATCTTAGCGAATTAAATGTTGGCGATTATGTTGTACATCGTGAACATGGCGTAGCTAAGTATCAAGGGTTACAGACAGTTGATGTCAATGAACAACCACATGATTGTCTGATTCTAGAATATGCTGATAAGAATAAGCTTTTTTTGCCTGTCGAAAACCTTGAACTGCTAAGTCGGTATGGATCTGACGATATGGTTGTTGAATTAGATCGACTGGGAACTGCTCATTGGCAAAATCGCAAAGCAAAAGTAAAAAAACGCTTATTAATCATTGCAGATTATTTAATCAAGCTCGCCGCTCAACGATCCTTACAAGAAGGAGAAACGTTCTTAACACCAAAAGTTTACGATGAGTTTTGTTCAAGGTTTCCCTACCCTGAAACAGATGACCAAATTCGTGCCATTGAAGAAGTACTTGGGGATTTAGCATCAGGAAAACCAATGGACAGGTTAGTATGTGGTGATGTAGGTTTTGGAAAAACAGAAGTCGCTCTACGTGCTGCATTTGCAGTTGCCGCTACTGGCAAACAAGTTGCAATCGTAACTCCTACCACACTACTGTGTCGTCAACATTTTCAAAATTTTTTCAATCGTTTCCATGGCTTTGGGATTCGCGTTGTGCAGCTCTCACGCTTAGTCAAAAGCGTGGATGCAAAACGTATTCGTGATGAGATAAAAAATGGAGACGCAAAAGTTATCATTGCAACCCATGCCATACTTTCTGAAAAAACAGTATTCAATGATCTAGGACTACTCATCATTGATGAAGAGCAACATTTTGGAGTTAAGCAAAAAGAAAAGCTAAAAAAGTTAAAACCGAATGTTCACATTCTAACTCTTACAGCGACTCCAATTCCACGCACCTTACAATTAGCATTAGCTGGTGTCAGAGAACTAAGCTTAATTGCAACGCCACCAATTGATCGATTGAGCATACGTACTTTTACTATGCCCTTCGATCCAGTCGTTATAAAAGAAGCACTCATGCGTGAATATCATCGCGGTGGACAAAGCTTCTTTGTTGTACCTCGCATTGAAGACCTCAAGCCATCAAAAGAAATTCTGGAATCACTATTACCCGATTTTCGCATTGCTGTTGCACATGGCCAGTTACCAGCAACTGAACTAGAAAATGTAATTTCCGATTTTTGCGATAGAAAATACGACATATTACTTGCAACCAATATTGTAGAATCTGGCATTGATATGCCATGGGTTAATACTATCATCCTACATCGCGCTGACCGCTTTGGTTTAGCTCAGTTGTATCAATTGCGTGGACGTGTAGGACGCACAAAAATTCAGGCTTATGCTTATTTGACCTTACCTCCCGATGCAATTATAAACGAAACCGCAAAAAAACGACTGGAAGTTATGCAAAGTCTTGATCAATTAGGAGCAGGATTTAAGCTCGCAAGTCATGATATGGATATTCGCGGTTGCGGCAACGTTGTTGGTGAAGAACAATCAGGTCACATAAAAGAAGTTGGCGTTGAACTTTATCAAACCCTATTACATGAAGCTATTTTGCAAGTTCGTGCAGAACATGATCACACAGAGACTCCAACGAACGAATGGACACCTCAATTAAATTTAGGACTTTCCTTACTTATACCAGAAACATACATTTCAGATTTAAGCCTACGCCTTAGCCTATATCGAAGACTAGCAACTCTTGAATCATCTAATGAAATTCATGTATTTGCAGCTGAACTAGTTGATCGATTTGGCAAAATTCCTAATGAATGCGAGAACTTACTAAAACTCATTGAGCTTAAAATTGCCTGCAAAAACCTAAATATTGAAAAAATTGATGCTGGCTCTAAAGGACTGGTAATAGGTTTTTACAAAAATCAATTCGCAAAACCAGAATCATTGCTAGCATATATCAACTCCTCCGAAGCACGTAAGCTAGCTGATGTTAGGTTGCGACCAGATCAAAAAATTAGCTTCTTACGTGATAACCTAAACTCAGACTTACGCATTAAATTCTGTTTTGCTGTTGTGAAGCAACTTCAAAAGATTTTACATTAAGGTTAGATTTATTTACTCTCTCGACAAGTTTATATTAGGTTGTATCTATCTTATGTTTTTATGCGCATTGTTCTTCATGATTGGATCTTTGAAAGCCACAGAAATTTCAATAATTTCTACAGAAACCATAACTGATAAAATTCAGCAATTTCAGCAATCGCATGTGTTAAATGGAGCAATTGCTGTTGCGCAGGGCAATAGTAATATCTATGCAAGTGGTTTTGGAATCGCTGATCATACCAATAATCAGCCCTGCACAAAAGATACTCAATTTTTTATAGCATCTATTACTAAGCAATTCACAGCTGCCGCTCTTTTACATATCTTATGGCACCAAAATCCGTCTATTAAATCATTAAAAAAAGCCCTACATAAATCGTTAGCATATTACCTACCTGCCTCCGATCCTCTATGGGAAGGCTCAATGCCACAATGGGCAAATGAAGTCACTTTGCATCATATGCTAACTCATACCTCTGGTCTTCCAGCGCCTAATTTTCAGCCAAATGAAACAATCACATTGTCTCCAGTTGAGGTTGTTAATGCATTTAAAAGCAAACCTCTTCTTTTTACACCTGGAACAAACTATCAATACTGCTACTCAGGATATTTCTTACTAAGCGAAATTATTGCTCGCCTGGCTGGTAAAAGCTTAAGTTGTTATCTGCGCGATCACTTTTTTATACCTTTGGGTATGGAAAACACTTTTATGCCTGAAAACGGAACATGCAGAACAATGAAAGCATCAGGAAATTATCCCAATGTCGCAAGAGGATATACCTACATCAAACAACCTCTTGTTGAAACAAAAATTTATGCAAGAAATGCACTTTTATGTGGAGCAGGAGGTATGGTCTCAACAGTGTCAGACTTGCTCTTATGGAATCAACATCTTCATAATAATCAAGTTTTACCAGCTGAAGTTACCGCCCTCATGCTAGCTGAACATGTGCAAATAGACCCTGATGATCAATCAACATATTATTGTTACGGAATACAAAAAATAAAAACCCAAAAGGGTGCTGTCTTTAAGCATGATGGGAGTGTAGCTGGATTTATTTCAACTTTACAATATCGCCCTTGCGATCAAGTATCATTGGCAACACTTGCAAACTATAATATTTACCACTCTGATGAATTCAAACAAGCATGCAATGAAGGATCTGCAACGCTCTATCATATTAAAAATCAAGAACTTTATAAAAAGCTACTAGATGAAGCGATAGAAAAAAGAGTGCCTGGCTTTTTGGACATAAGAAAACGCCATGAACTTATTCAATTAAAAGATATTGCTTGAACAGCACTAAAGCTATCTCTTGCACAGTTTTTAACCAACCTATAGGATGAGCATACGCTAGATAGCCATTTCGTCTTATGATTCAACGCTTACAGTTACAATCTTTTAGAAGCTATAGCCAATTAATTCTGGATATACACAAACCTTTTGTCGTGCTTTCTGGTCCTAATGGTGCAGGCAAAACCAATATTTTAGAAGCCATATCTTTATTTACTCCAGGCAGAGGATTACGCAAAGCTGAATTATCTGAACTGCAGCAACATAATTCCTCTCATCCTTGGGCTGCTTCAATAACGGTAAATGATTACTCTTTAGGAACAGGAATTAGTGATCTAGGCACAAAAAAACGCCTTTGGCATTTGAATCATGAACCACTAAAAAGTCAAAAAACCCTTAATGATATTTTACGTCTTTTTTGGTTAACGCCTGAAACCGATCGCCTATTTTTAGATACACCATCAGTTCGGCGTCATTTCATTGATCGCATGATTTTTGTCCTTTGGCCAGAACACGCTACTGTTTTAAAAACATACGAACATGCTACTAAAGAAAGATTACGTCTTCTTGAAACGAATGCCGACAACACATGGATAAGTAATGTTGAAGAGCATGTTGTCAGTGCAGGCATACAAATGCAAAAAAATCGCTGCGCCTTTCTAGATCTTTTACCTCTAGATACCTCATTAAAAGCTTCTATGTGCGGAGCAGCAGAAACTCTAAAAGAGCAAAGCGATGCAAAAGATTACTATTTAGAGCAACTTGCACAAAATCGACCTCGAGATGCAGCTGCTGGCATGACCACATTTGGCCCTCATCGAAGCGATTTAGAGATATTTTATACGATTAAAAGTCAGTTAGCTGAAAAATGCTCAACAGGTGAGCAAAAAATGATTCTGTCTAAATTTCTCATGAGCTTTTTAAAATATCTGCTAGAAAATATAAATACACCCCTAATTTTATTATTCGACGATGTTATTTCGCATTTAGATTTTACTAATCGTGTGCTATTGTTCAAGGAACTTATGGAATTACAGCAACAAGTAAGCAATCAGGGGATGTTACAAGTATTTTTTACTGGAACACATTTGGATGCTTTTGATGCTATACTTCCCTATGCACAAAGTTTTGAAGTTGATCCCAGTCAGGTAAGGACCGTTTAATGAGCGAACCAAAAACGATACAAAATGAAGAATATACTGCTGATTCAATTAAGGTTTTAAAGGGATTAGATGCTGTTCGCAAACGACCAGGTATGTATATCGGTGATACAGATGATGGCACCGGCTTGCATCATATGGTTTATGAAGTCGTTGATAATGCAATCGATGAAACCTTAGCAGGTCACTGTGATCGTATCACAATAACAATCGAGGCTGATGGCTCTGTAAGCGTCACTGACAATGGTCGCGGTATTCCAGTTGATATCCATGAAGAAATGGGCGTGTCCGCCGCTGAAGTTATTATGACTCAGCTTCATGCAGGTGGTAAATTTGACCAGAATTCCTATAAGGTTTCTGGCGGATTACATGGCGTGGGCGTATCTGTTGTAAACGCTTTATCAGCTTTTTTAGAATTAACAATCTATCGTAACGGTAACAAGTATTTTTTGCGTTTTGAGCATGGTGTACCTCAAGGATCACTAGAGCTTGTTGGTTCTGCGGAAGGCAAAAAAGGTACAAAAGTTCGCTTTCTTCCTTCTTTAGAAACTTTTTCAGCAATTATATTTGACAGACCTACTATTGAGCATCGTTTACGTGAATTAGCATTTTTGAATTCCGGTGTGCACATTACACTACGCGATGAACGCCCAGATCACTTCTACGAAATCGTCCTTCATTACGAAGGAGGAGTGATTGAGTTCGTGAAATATCTTGATAAGGCCAAAAATGCACTTCATGACAAACCGTTGTATTGCAGTCAAACAATTGACGCAATGACTGTTGAAGTGGCTATGGAATGGACTGATAGTTATCACGAAAATACTCTTTGCTTTACAAATAATATCCCACAACGCGACGGCGGCACTCACTTAGCTGGATTTCGTGGCGCACTTACTCGTGTTGTAGGTAACTATATTGCCGCCACTCCTCAGGGAAAAAAAGATTCCAAGCTATCAATCACGGGTGATGACATTCGTGAAGGTTTAAGTGCTGTTTTGTCAGTGAAAGTTCCTGACCCTAAATTTTCATCGCAAACAAAAGATAAGCTTGTTTCATCAGAAGTTCGTACAGTTGTTGAATCTGTTGTGGGTCAAGCACTAGAGCAATGGTTTGAAGAAAATCCAGCTCACGCAAAAAACATTGTCGGTAAAGTTATTGAAGCTTCTGCAGCACGTGAAGCCGCTCGCAAAGCACGTGAATTAACACGCCGAAAAGGAGCTTTAGATATTGCTTCTCTTCCTGGAAAATTAGCAGATTGCCAAGAACGTGATCCCTCAAAATGCGAATTATTCATTGTTGAGGGAGATTCAGCGGGCGGTACAGCCAAAGGCGGTAGAAATAGAAAATATCAAGCTATTTTGCCTATTCGTGGAAAAATTTTAAATGTAGAGCGCGCACGTTTTGATAAAATTATAGGTTACGATCAAATCGGCAATATCATCACAGCACTTGGCACTAGTATTGGTCAGGAAGATTTTAATCCTGATAAATTACGCTATCACAAAATCGTCATTATGACCGATGCTGACGTCGATGGTAGTCACATTCGAACTCTATTGCTAACTTTCTTTTATAGGCAAATGCCAGAACTTCTGAAAAGAGGTCATCTGTATATAGCACAACCACCTCTTTATACAGTGAAGCGTGGACAATCAGTAGTATATCTGAAAGATCAAGCTGCTCTTGACAACTACTTACTTGATGCAGCATGTAAAGATTCCTTTCTTACTTTACCTTCTGGTGAGCAAATTGTAAGTGCTGATTGGAGACAACTTGCAGGACTAATATTAAAGGCAGATAGCACACTTAAACCTTTAGCAAGGCGTATTTCAAATCGCTTGTTACTTGAAGGTCTTTTAGTCTTTAACTATTTTGAGGAAACATTACCTGATCAAGATTCAGTACTTATTACGCATTTAAACGCTAGTGATAATCAAAATTCGTCTTGGCGTGCTGAACGTGGTGCCGATAATATAATCACTTTTATACGTAGCTGGGGTGGAGTTGATGAAAAATGGACTCTAGATGAGTCTTTGCGTGCAACACCAGAAGCAAAAGCTCTATTAACTTTGCGCCTTCAATTGACTGATATTCTTGGTAAGCCATTAACGCTTCATATTACAGCGCGCGATGGACGCCAAGAAATTCTTTCAGATATAGGCTCACTAACAAAAATTTTGATGGAACAAGGAAGTAAAGGCGTTTCTTACCGTCGAAATAAAGGTCTTGGTGAAATGGGTGACGAAGAATTATGGCAAACGACAATGGATCCAGAATCACGCACACTATTGCAAGTAAAAATGCATCACGCTGAAGAAGCTGAAGAAATTTTTTCAACATTGATGGGTGATGTTGTAGAGCCTCGTCGCGAATTCATCACAAGTAATGCTCTGAAAGTTATCAACTTAGATGTGTAGGTTTATTTTGTGGCTTTAAAAAAGCGAAGAAAAACAAATAGATCAAAAAAAGCAAAACGATCACTATTAGGATTTACAGGTCGTTTTCTTTTACTAGCCAGTATTTGGGGATCAATCTTAATTGGATTGGTCCTTTTGTGGTTTATTCAAGATCTTCCCGATTTAAATCGCCTTCAAACAAACGTACGCACTCCCAGTATTACTATACAAACACTTGATGGTACTGTTATTAGCACTTATGGAGATGTATTTGATGAAATGGTACGCGTACAAGACCTACCAGCACATGTCCCACAAGCTCTTATGGCAGTAGAAGATCGGCGTTTTTATTATCATTTTGGAGTCGATTTTATTGGCTTAATGCGCGCTGCTTATGAAAATTATCGTGCAAAACGTGTTGTACAAGGTGGATCAACTTTAACACAACAATTAGCAAAAAACTTATTGTTCACTGAAGGAGCCTTTGACGTTAGAGATCGCTCATTCAAACGTAAAATCCTAGAAGTACTACTCTCTGTTTGGCTTGAATGGAAGTTCAGCAAAGATGATATTTTAACAATGTATATTAATCGCGTATATCTGGGAGGGGGCACTTTTGGTATTGAAGCAGCTGCACAACGCTATTTTAATAAATCAGCACGTGAATTAACCGTATTTGAAGCTGCAGTAATTGCCGGTCTTCTTAAAGCCCCATCTCGTTATTCTCCATCATCAAATCCCGATAAAGCCAGAGAACGAGCAAAAACAGTTCTACAGCTTATGCAAGAAGCTGGATTTATAGAAGATGCACAAAAATATTTTAATGAAGGCATGCATGTTCTTGAAAACAACAAACAGGAAAACAGCTTTAAGTATTTTTGCGATTGGATTATGGAACTTATTCCTAATTTCCTTAATGGGCTTGATCGTGACTTAATCGTGGTTACAACTTTAGATCCTACTATGCAACGCCATGCCGACCATGTTTGCGTTGATTATATAAAAGATATGGGAGCAAAGCTAAAAACATCTCAACTTGGTTTACTTGCAATGAGTCCAGATGGTGCTGTACGAGCCATGATAGGCGGCCAAGATTATAAGAAGAGTCAGTTTAATCGTGCTACCCAAGCACTTCGGCAACCAGGCTCTGCTTTTAAGATGTTTATCTATCTAGCTGCCATGGAAGAAGGCATGAATCCTGATGATATGATAGATGATGGCGCCGTTATTATTGGAAATTGGAGACCCAGCAACTACACTTGGAAAACTCGAGGAGAAGTGAGTATTCGCGAAGCCTTCGCCCGCTCCGTTAATAGTGTATCCATTCGCTTAATGCTTAAAGTCACCCCCAGAAAAGTTATAGAAGTAGCACGCAAACTAGGTATTACAAGCCCTATGGAAGAACATATGTCCCTATCACTCGGCGCTATTGAAACCACTCTTCTAGATTTAACATCAGCTTTTGCTACTTATGCTAACCAAGGGCGTGCTGTTTGGCCATACGGAATTTTAGAAATTCGCGATAAAGAAGGTAACATCTTGTATAGGCGTGAAGAACAACCAACACAAGTAATTATTAAAGCCGATGCTCTCAGCAAAATGCGAGTATTACTACGTGCTGTTATTAATGAAGGTAGCGGACGCACAGCCAACATATCCCCCTCTGTGATGGGCAAAACCGGAAGCAACGGTGACACAGATGCTTGGTTTATGGGTATACGTGAACATATAGAAAACGATGTCGGATTTCAAAATTTGGTCCTTGGTGTTTGGACTGGCAATGATAATAATAAACCCATGGCAAAGCACTCTACAGGCTCAAACTTACCAACTAAAGTTGCAGCAGCTTTTCTTCGCGGTCCAGAAATTTACAATGGACCAAATCAAGCTCCTAAAAAATCAGAATCAAAAGCAAAAAATCCTGGTATTCAACATACCACTAGAAAAGATGCCGTTGAAGAACTTTTAGACGATATAGGATAAGAAACACCTCAAGTGCTTTTTTGCAACAGCAAACTATCTTTAGATTTACAATTTCAAAAAATAATAAGGAAATTTTAGAAAAATTTGTTAAGATTGCTATACGTTTGGAAATTGGAGTAAATTATGAAGTCAAAAATATTGTTAATAAGTTTAGCATTATCAGTTATAACAGTTTATGCAGGTAGTGCTAAAAATATTACCCCTAGTAAATCCCTGCCAGTCAACGCTAAGCAAGTAAAAGAATTACAAAATATCATAAATGAGCTTACTGACACGAGTAATACTGAGGGAAGTGTGAATAGCCCTGAAGAACTCTTTAAAATAATTAGCAGTGAAATACAGACCACTAATCGGGAACTACCTTTGCAAGGCACTGTCACAAGAGCTGTTGCAGAAGGCTACCGCATCACATGCTACCAAGAAGGAAGCGATACAGTTGTTGCATCTACCGATCCAACATTACTTGGAAAACCAGCTTCAGACTTCAAAACTAATGAAGGCGAATCTGTGCGTGATCGCGCAATCGCAGAAATTAGAAAAAATGGACAAAACGACAAAGCAACGTTTACTTACACCCAGTCAGAAGGATCCTCTATGGTTGATGGGAAACCAATTGGACAAGGGCGTATTGTCTCAGTTGCTGGAAGAAAAGCATTTAAAGGCTTTAACTCCGAGAAGAAATTCCTTTGTACAGTTGCAGCTGACATAGCTGGACAATAATCACTTTTTAATTGCTTGAATCGCACCATAAAGTGTGCGGATCTCTTGCTCAGTGGGTTGCATTCTTAAAAATGCAGCCCTAATATTTTGCCACATTTTTTCCTTTTTATGAGGAACTCGCCAGAAGTTTACTAAATCAAGCTCAGCTTCTAATAGTTTGAAAAAATTCTGAAGTTCTTTTTGACTTACAGGCTTAGTATCACCTAGATGTAGCCATGTATCTTTATCTGTTTGGGATTGATACCATTCATATAAAATAATCACAACTGCCTGACCAATATTCAACGAAGAAAAATCAGGATTAACAGGAATAGTAATAATATGGTTTGCTACTGATAAATCTTCATTGCTTAAGCCTGTTCGCTCTGGACCAAACAACAAACCAACTTTTTTTCCACTCATTAATGGTATCGCTGCTCTTGGGGTATAGTATTCCTTAATAAGTTCACGCTCAGCTGCAGTTGTTGCAAAAACCAACTCTAAGTCTCCTACTGCATGATCTAAACTTTGATATAAACTTGCTGACTCCAGCACTCTCTCATTACCAGCTGCCATCGCTATAGCTTTAGGATCATCCGGATCACATTTTGGTTGAATTAAGCGCAATTGCTTTAAGCCAAAATTTCCCATCGCACGAGCAACCGCACCTAGATTTTCAGCAAGTTGCACTTGATGCAAAAGAATAATTGGTTGATTCATCTACGCGCGACGCCAGCTTGTCCCATTAGGCCCGTCTTCAAGTGTAATACCTTGCTCTGTAAGCTGCGCACGTATTCTATCCGCCTCAGCAAAATTTTTTGCTTTCTTTGCTTCATTTCGTGCAGCTATTAATTGTTCAATAGCTCTATTATCGACTGATCCTTGAAACCATGTTTGAGGGTCTTGCGTTAAAATCCCAAGAAATTGTCCACAAGCTTTTAGCGTATTAGCAGCATGAATCTGAGAACCACCTATCCCTCCAAATACTTCATTTGCAAGTTCATGCAAATGACTAATTGCTAAAGGAGTATTTAAATCATCTTCTAGTGCGCTAACAATAAGATCTGTTTTTGCATCGTCATTTGTAGCGTATTCAATAGCTCTATAAAATCTATCCAACGTTGCCTTTGCATTTTTTGGACTTTCATCTGTCCAATCAAGCGGTTGTCTATAATGTGTACTTAAAAACGCCAACCGAATTACTTCGCCATCATAATCCCTTAATACATCACGCACGGTGAAAAAATTTCCAAGCGATTTTGACATTTTTTCGCCATTCACCAGCAAATGGCCATTGTGCATCCATACATTTACCATGCGCTCAGTTTGATGCGCGCAGCAACTTTGTGCGATCTCATTCTCATGATGAGGAAACACCAGATCAACTCCGCCACCATGAATATCAAATGTTTTTCCTAAAAATACTTGGCTCATCGCCGAACATTCAATATGCCAGCCAGGCCTTCCCCTACCCCATGGGCTATCCCAACCTGGTAATTCAGAAGTCGATGGCTTCC
Source organism: Alphaproteobacteria bacterium (assembly GCA_947487955.1). Taxonomy (GTDB): domain Bacteria; phylum Pseudomonadota; class Alphaproteobacteria; order Paracaedibacterales; family CAITNM01; genus CAITNM01. The sequence continues at coordinate 14,974 of CANKYV010000016.1, read as the reverse complement.
ATAATACAAAATCACCTGCATATTCTTTATATGGAGCAACTTCAATACGTGCACCAGCTAATAGTTCATCCTGCTGCCTTCTTGAAAGATGTCCATATTTTTCATATTTCTGCACCCGAAATAGAACATGCCCTTCTTTAACGTATGCATAATCTTGGTTAATCAATGATTCAATCATTTGAATCATATCCGCAATATGATCAGTAGCCCTTGGCTCATGCGTTGGAGGCAACGCATTTAATGCACTCATATCTTCATGATACGCCTTAGTTGTACGTATAGTGATCTCGCGAATATCTTCACCACTAGCTAATGCAGCGGCATTTATTTTATCGTCAACATCCGTAATATTTCGTACATATGTTACTTTTGGATATTGGCTACGCAAAAGTCTAAATAGCACATCAAAAACAACAACGGGTCTAGCATTACCTAAGTGTGCAAAGTCATATACTGTAGGACCACATACATACATGCCAATATTTTCAGCATCAATTGGATTAAACGGTTCTTCTTTTTTTGTTATGGTATTAAAAAGATGCAGCATTAAGCAGCTTCACCTTCAACTTGCATGCCCAAAGCATGAGTATAAACATCAAGCAATTCCTGTTGTTCAATTAACTCTTCTTGTTTCATCTTACGCATACGAATGACTTGACGCATAATTTTTGTGTCAAACCCTTGAGCTTTTGCTTCTGAAAGCACATCTTTAATGTGATCTTGAATCTCAGCTTTCTCTATTTCTAAATTTTCAATTTTTTCAATAAATTGGCGTAATTGTTCACCGCTTACAGAGGAAGTAATAGACATATTTTTAGTATCCTTATCAAATTTCTAATGTTACATATTGAAAGAAATGTGCTTTTAAAATATCTTGAATACTCGCAAACTGCAATCATCAATTGGAGAAACAAGTGCATATTTGGCAAGTTAATGCTTTTACAAATGAGCCTTTTAAAGGCAATCCTGCTGGAGTATGTGTTGTCCCTGAATTTCCAAGCGATGAATTAGCTCAAAAAATTGCAGCTGAACTAAATTATTCAGAAACTACTTTTTTAAAAAAAATTACCACCAACCATTATCATATTCGCTGGTTTTCTCCAAAAGACGAATGTGGCTTATGCGGCCACGCAACGTTGGCTGCTGCTCATTTATTATGGGAACAAGCACTTGTTAAAGAAGATATTATTACCTTTGAATCACTAGGGGGTCCTTTAACAGCTCAACGAAATAAGGACTGGATCACACTAAATTTTCCAAGCTTAGCAGTAGAGCCAGCAGCAATGCCAGAATTACTCAATAAAGCTTTGGGATTTGTACCTGTCACATCCGTTTATAAGGATGATATCATGTATGTGGTCGTTTTACCTTCTGTACAAGCTGTACGTGAATTAAAGCCTAATTTTGCAAAAATCGCTGAACTACCTTGTCGATCAGTAACAGTAACCGCTTTAAATGAAGGCGAAATTGATTCAAATATCGATTTTGTTTCCAGGTACTTTGCACCTAAAGTCGGCATTCCAGAAGACCCAGTTTGTGGTTCAGCCCACTGTCGCCTTACTCCTTTATGGGCAAAAATATTAAATAAAAATTCCATGAATGCATTGCAAATTTCTGATCGCACAGGCTTTTTAAAAGTAGCTCTAGAAAACAATCGCGTAACACTTACCGCCCAAGCAATTACCGTCATGGAAGGTAATCTATTAGCTGCAACTTAAAAGTTTTACGCATTTCTCTTGCAAAAATGATGTTGAGTGGCTAGATATAATCATGGTCCCCATCGTCTAGAGGCCTAGGACATCGCCCTCTCAAGGCGGCAACACGGGTTCGAATCCCGTTGGGGACGCCAAATCTGGCTCGTTTTTCTTAAAACCAGAGTTCACATGAAAAATTGTTGACTTTTGCTCAAAAATTGGGCATTATTAACAACATGACTATGATGCACCAACATATTGCTCGATGGCGACACGGATAATCTTTAGATTATTCTGGACCTGGTTTATTAGCCATTCAATGTTGGAGCTCTTATGTATACTAAAATCGCCTTATTTATTACTGTTATATTAGCTATTGTTTTTTACAGTAGTTCGTCCCAAGTAGAAATTAACGGAAAAATTATAGCAATTACACAAATTGCACCACACCCGTCCTTAGATTTAATTCGAAAAGGAATTGAGGATGAGGTAACTTCTGTTTTTGGTGATAAGGTCAAAATTGAATTTCAATCTGCCCAAGGAAATCCTGCACTAGCAACACAAATTGCTCAAAATTTCATTGGAAAAAAAGCAGATGTTCTTGTTGCAATTACAACACCGTCTGCACAAGCCATATTTTCTGTAAATGCTCAGAAAATTCCTATGGTTTTTGCCGGTGTCACCGATCCTATCACGGCAAAACTTGTTACAGAATCTGGAAAAAATAAAGAAAATGTAACGGGTGTTTCTGATGCGCCAAATATTGAAAAACAGGTACAACTTATTCAGGAATTCTTACCAAAAGGATCTATAATCGGTATTATCTACAATCCTGGAGAAACCAATGCACATATACACACAGAACGTTTAGAAATCAAATTGCAATCTGCAGGATTTCGCATTATAAAAACGCCTGCTTATTCAACCGGAGATGTTCTCCAAGCAGCTCAAAGCACTGTGCCAAATGTTGACGCCCTAATGCTGACTAACGATAACACAGTTATTTCGGCCTTGGATGCTGTACTACAGACGGCTAAGCAAAAAGGCATTTCTGTATTTTGTTCAGACCCTGAGTCTGTCAAACGTGGATGCAAAGGAGCAATAGCTCCTGATCAATATGAAATGGGTCGTCGCGCCGGTGAAATGGTTGTACGAATTCTTAAAGGAGAAAAAGGGCACCATATTTCGGTGCTTCAAGCACCCTCAAACCGTTTTTTAAACTCGAATTCGTAAACATTTTAATTTAGGATATGAACCATGAATAAAAATATTTTTATAATAGCTTTAGTGCTTACAGGCATAGGACTTTGGTGGAAAAATACATCAAATAAATCAGCATTACCCATTATTGGAGTAATTCAAGTTATTGAACACCCAGCATTAGATCAAACTCGCAAGGGGATTTTTGACGAGCTTCAAGCACAAGGATTCAAAGATACACAAGTAATTGATTGGCGTTATCAATCTGCTCAAGGAAATCCAGCACTAGCAGCACAAATTGCCCAAAAATTCATTGGAGAAAACGCAGCAATCATTGTAGCAATCCCCACAACTGTTTCCCAATCAGCTTTACAAGCAATTCAACAATCAGGAAGCAATACTCCTTTGGTGTTTGCTTCTGTAACTAACCCTATTACTGCAAAGCTTGTTAAGTCAGATAAACAACCAGAAAAATTTGTAACAGGTGTTTCAAACTATGTGTCTGTTCAAAAACAGTTTGATTATTTTAAAAAAATTCTGCCAACCATGAAACGTATTGGTGTTGTATATAATCCTGGTGAAGTGAATTCAATTACTCTGAACAAAGAAATGAGCAAAGCTGGAAAAAACATGGGGCTAGAGATTATTTTTGCACCAGCAAGCAGAACCGTTGATGTAGGTGAAGCGACCAAATCCCTCCTTGATAAGGTTGATGCCATATTCATTAATAATGACAATACTGCTTTAGCTAGTTTTGATAGCGTGATTGCCGCTGCAAAATTGCAAAACATTCCTGTGTTCGTAAGTGACTTGGACTGTCTGTCAAAAGGTGCATTAGCAGCACTTGGCGCTGATCAATATGCGCTAGGTCGTCAAACAGGAAAGATGATTGCAAATATTTTGAGAAATCCTGAAGCAGCATCTTCAACAACTATGGAATATCCATCTGTTGTACGTGGTGAGTGCAATGAAAAAGTTGCAGCTGAACTTAAAATTGTTTTACCAAGTAATGTATAAAATACTTGCTTGTGAGAATATTTAACGGCATTGTACCTATAAATTAATAAGTTATTTGATATTGTGATCAAGAATACATACGTTATTTTAGGCTATGGACGTAGTGGAAAGGAAGGTGAGAAGCACCTCCTTTCTCTCGGTCACAAAGTAATTATTCATGATGACAATCAAAATAAAAAACCCGATATTGATTGGAATGATGCTATAGCGCTAGTACAAAGCCCTGGAATCTCCCCATCGCATCCTGTTCATGTGGCAGCAAAAGCAAATAGTATCCCTATTTGTACAGACATCGATTTATTACAAAAACGTAGCCCCAAAGCAAAATACATAGGCATTACAGGTACAAATGGAAAATCGACAACAACTGCGCTGATTGGCCATATTCTAAAGCAAGCAGGCTTAAAGGTAGCTATTGGCGGTAATATCGGCATCCCTGCCCTTGCCCTAGAAGAAGTAAATGAAGATGGCTGGTACATCTTAGAACTCTCCTCTTATCAATTAGAGTTATCAAATACTCTTGAGTTAGATATTGCGATTTGGACCAATATTTCGCCTGATCATCTTGAGCGGCATGGTTGTATTGAAGACTATGTAAAGGTCAAAAAACGTATATTTGATAAAGCAAAACGGGTATGCATTGCAAAAGATGATGAACACTCAAAACTTGTAAGCAACCAGCTGCAAATTCCTTGTACAACCATTGCTAGTGAGTTAAAGAATTGCCCTGCAGATATTTGGATTGATGCAAGTGGTATAATGCACAGTGATGGAATGTCGTTTGATTGCAACGAGTTAGAAACTTTAAAAGGTGTACATAATTGGCAAAATATTGCTTTAGCATTTGCCACGGCACGACATATTCTAACTACTCCTCAAAAAATATGGGAGTATATTCAAACATTCCCTGGACTTGCGCACCGACAACAATTAATCGCAAGCATTGGATCTGTTGACTTTATTAATGATAGCAAAGCAACAAATGCTGATGCTTGTGAAAAAGCCCTCAGAACATACTTGGGGCAAAGTATTTTCTGGATACTCGGTGGAGTAGCAAAAACTGATGGAATTGATCATTTAAATCCTTATTTCCCTTATATTAAAAAAGCCTATTTAATTGGAGAGGCGCAAGATCATTTTGCACACACATTAAATGGCTCAGTATTATTTGAAAAATGCTCTTCTCTTGAAACAGCCGTTTCTAAAGCATACATTGATGCAAAATGTGAGCAACATTCAGTTGTTCTATTTTCACCAGCATGTGCAAGTTTTGATCAATTTCGTGATTTTGAACATCGCGGTGAGATGTTCATACAGATTGTTAATAAGGTAAATCCATGATTAATCCTACTACTTTTTCTAGGCGTGATAACAGCGTTTTAGGGCGGTGGTGGTGGACGATTGATCGTTTAGCTCTCTCACTACTATTAGTATTAATTGGAATTGGCGTATTTTTAAGCTTTGCTGCTAGTCCATCAGTTGCAGAACGGCTTAATTTAGACACATTCTATTTTGTAAAACGCCATATGATTATGCTTATCCCTGCTCTCGCAGTCATGATAAGCGTATCGTTGCTCTCCCCTGTGGGTGTACGTAGACTTAGCTTACTTATTTACTTGAGCGGAATTATCTTTTTAATTCTTACTTATTTCTCTGGACTTGAGATTAAAGGAGCTCGTCGCTGGCTTCTTATTTGCGGAACCTCAATACAGGCATCAGAGTTTGTAAAACCTGCTCTGACTGTCATCACTGCCTGGCTTATTGCTGAAAAAATGCACGATGAAAAATTTCCTGGTATTATCTTATCAATGATTGCAGTAGGGATTATTGTAGGGCTACTTTTACTTCAACCCGATCTTGGAATGACAGTTGTTATTGTTACAACCTGGATAGGGCAACTATTTATTGCCGGAATGCCAATTTTCTGGATGGCAGGTATTGCAAGCATTGGTGTTGCTGGACTAGTAAGTGCATACTACTTTTTACCTCATGTAACAAAACGTATTGATCAGTTTTTAGACCCAACGGCAGGCAATCCAATCCATGATTTGTATCAAATTACCAAATCATTAGCTGCTTTTGCAAATGGAGGTTTTTTTGGAAAAGGACCTGGTGAAGGAGTAGTTAAAAAGAATGTCCCTGATGCACACGCAGATTTTGTATTTGCTGTTGCTGGCGAAGAGTTTGGGCTATGGATGTGCATCTTAATCGTTTGTATTTTTACATGCATTGTTGTTCGTTTTATGATACGTTCAACGCAAGGTTCGAGTTTATTTATATTACTTGGAGCAACTGGACTTACAGTACAATTTGGCTTGCAAGCATTTATTAATATGGCTTCTGCACTTCATCTTATTCCAACAAAAGGAATGACCATGCCTTTTATTAGCTATGGTGGATCGTCAATGGTGGCACTAGCTATTTGCACAGGAATGCTATTAGCATTTACTCGTAAACGCCATGGCTTACATGATTGGGGAGAATAAGATGAATAAATCAGCAATAAAAATAGCTGTTGTAGGAGCCACTGGTAATGTTGGAAGAGTAATGCTGAATATTTTGGCAGAACGTGGTTTTAAGTCATCGCAAGTTAAAGCTATTGCTTCTTCAAAATCCATTGGAAAGAAAATATCTTTTGGTGACGATGATATTTTAATAGTTGAAGAACTTAAAGATTTTGACTTTTCCACTGTTGATATTGGACTATTTTCACCAGGCAGCAAAGTTTCAGCTGAGTATGCGCCAAAAGCGACAAAAGCCGGTTGCATAGTCATTGATAATACATCGTGCTTCAGAAATGACCCTAAAATTCCTCTTATTATTCCAGAAGTAAATGCAGAAAGCATATCTGAGTATAAAAACAAAAATATTATAGCAAACCCAAATTGCGCTTTAGCACCAATTGCTGTTGCTCTCAAACCATTATATAACAAAAATGTAATTAAAAGGGTCATTGTATCAACATATCAATCAGTTTCAGGCGCTGGAAAAGCAGCCATGGAAGAGCTTGATCAGCAAACAAGATCATTGTTTACAGGAACACCTAAACCTGCAGAAAAATTAGCAAGGCCAATTGCTTATAACCTAATACCTCACATAGGTATATTCACAGAATCTGGATATACAGGCGAAGAAACAAAGATGCGAGATGAAATTAAAAAAATCTTAGATCCACGCATTGAGCTTTCTGCAACATGTGTGCGTGTTCCTGTATTTGTAGGGCACTGTTCTACTGTGCATGTTGAATTTGAAAAACCTTTTTTAATTAATGAAGCCCTAGAAGCGTTACAAAATGCTCCAGGTATACAAGTTATAGATTCTGATGATCCCATGGATTATGCAACTCCCCTAGATGTAGTAGGACAGGATAATGTGCTTATAAGTCGTTTACGTCAGGATACTTCTATTCCAAACGGACTAGTCTTCTGGATAGCTTCTGATAACTTACGCAAAGGAGCTGCTTTAAATGCTATCCAGATTTTAGAGCTGTTAATTGACTACAAAAGTAAACAAAAAGCTGCCTAAAATATCCCACTCAGTAACGTTTCACCCAGCTAACACCTACGCCTGAGTTTTGAGCAGCCCCAACGTCTCCTTGCAATGCAAGATTCTTTCCAAGAGGTGTAGAAACGATCAGTTTACTGGTTTCGCTACCTGCACCTTGTTCAATAGCCACTTGAATTTTACCAAACTCTTTCCCAATACGCACTGCTTGACTCGTTTTTGCTTCCGCTCGTTCTTGGGGGGTAGCATCTTCATCAGTCGCCGAAGCTCCCCCATGAGTAGTAGTTTTAAATTCAAATTGATCAAAGCCAAAATTGCTACGCATTTGCTCAAAAAAACCACGTTGGTCGTTATCCGATTTAGCAAGCTCTGCTAATTGTACGCTTTGTAAAACAGAAACTTCTCCTAGCTTCTTACCAAATAACAACAAAGCCAACACTTCTTCTTTGGGCATAGATGGTATTGATGTAAAATCAATAATTGTATTATTACCTGTACCCTTAATTTCAATCGCAACAATCACTCCATCTTCAAGTTTTTTAATTGCACGAATATTAAGCCTTGGATTATTACGATCATTGTCAATAAAGGTAATTTCACCATGAGTAATATGTAAAACCTTTCCTAAAATATCTAAACTACCTTCATGTAAATGCACTGTACCTACCAAGAAAGGATTTACAATTGATTTACGCACATAAAAGTCACCCTTCCAAACTGTATCAGCCCCAGACCCAATGACCTTGAAAGAACCTGGGGGATTATGCACTAAAATATCTAAAGGGAATGCAGTAGCATAGCTTTTTTCTTGTTTTATTTTATCTTTCTTCAATGATCTATCAATAATTTTTGGAATTTTTGAGTCTACAGATGATTCAATAAAATAACGAACATTTTCAAGCGTAACTTCGCCTTTACAACCAACTTCAGCACCTTTACCAGTAATCATCAGCGTTCCACTTGCATCACTTATAAATCCATCATTTTGTGCAATGCGCAGATGAAAAAGATGCATAGGCACATTAAATACAGGTGAAAATGGCTGAGAAAAATCAACCCAACCTTCTCCTCGAAGATTACCATGATCAGGTTCAGTACTCTTAGTTACGTCTTGAGCATCAAAACGAGTTACAATTAAACGCTTACCTTGAGCTTTGGTACGAATTACAATGTTCTGATAAAAAGTACCAACTTCGCTATGCTCATAAAGTCCGTTGTCTACATTAACGCTCCCATCTAAGGTAGGGCTACTAATTTGTCCAATAGCTCGTAAATCAATAGAGACATCACCGAAAATGCGATCATCAGTAGCTAACCAATCCGTAAGAAGCTTAAGCCTAATCAAACCTTTAGCATAAGCATCAATTGTAGAATTTTTTAAATCAGTCTTTCCGTAGGTTTCAAAATTAACTTTATCCAAATCTTTAATTTTTAAATCCCACTTCCAAATATTTTCTTCAAAATGAGCATCAAAAACAGCTCTTAAATTATTTAAGATTTTATAGGTATGTTTATCTTGATGCTGTTGCCAAAATCCTTTTGTAATATCTAATTTTATTGTTAGTGGCTTACCCTCAAGTTTTTGTACTTTACCATTTAATATTCCAACAATATCGTGCCCTTCAAAAAAAACTTTCAAGCCGTGTAGCTGAATATTATGAAGCTTAATAATACTTATAATGCCAGCTAATGTATGCCCAAATTTCAGCTGTTCAATCTCAATCATGCCCGAACAAAACTGCATTTGCGCCCTTGATAATCCTTGCTCAAAATGATAGACAACTGGTTTTAAAAGGTTTAGCTGCAAGCCTTGCCATTGCACTTTACATTTTTCAATCTCTATCTGTTTAGATGTGCTATTAAAAGCAATATGTGCATCTACTGGCAATTGCTGATAATGACCTTTTGTTAAATGTAACTCACCTGCACCTAAACCGTTGTGAATAGCAACTTTTACGTCAATAGGTAAGTGAAAACTTGTATCAGAAATTGTACCTTGGCCATTAATAGCGATATGCCCCCTATCAAGCGAACTAACATTTTCAAAGAAAGCTTCTAAATTTAGACTTCCTTGAGCACTTGGCATAAAAAGATGAAGCAACTTCTGCAAATCTGGAGAAGCAACAGCAATCTTACCATTTATGAGAAAAGGATTTAATGATACATCCATTTTTACTAAAGCAGTATTTTTTATATTATGTTGAAGATGCCCAAAAAATTTTACATTATTACTATCGATAAAAGTACACTCACCCGAAATTTCTTCTAAGGACTCTATACCTTCTTTAAAATCCCATTTTATTGTAGGGTGATTCGAAGAACCCTCTATCAGAATGTGACATTTAGTTAATTTTACAGCACCTGGCAAAGGCATATTCCAAATAAAATACCCATCCAATTTATCCTTTTTTTGGACACATTCTCCTTCTAAAATATGACCTGCTGAAGTTACAATTTTCAAAGGTCTGAGTTGCCAACTAGTTAACTTTTCCAAATGAGCATCTAACGTTACCTCTTCTCCTAAAAAATTAACTAAATGTTCATTTGCAAAAGAACGAGTATTAGCTTTCAAAGATAAATCAATGATATTTCCTCCAATCTTTGCATTAGCCAATAACTGCTGACCTTCCCAAAAACCATCTAAACGCAAAATTGAATAATCATTGGATTGGTTTACCTTCAATATCAGATTTTGACCTTTATGCGACAGTGTAATGACTCTTTCTAAACCTTGGCTTTCCAAATGTAGAGACAGATCTTTTTCATTAACATACAAATGCTTAATATCTACAGAAAGAAAACGCTTCAGCTTTTCGGATAGGTTTTGTAAAAAATGCCCAATTAAAGCAGGTGAAACATTAGGAAAATCAATTTCTAAAGATGAGGTTTTTTTAACAAAAGAAAATTCTTCAATCCCAAGAACAATATCTTTAAAAAATAAATCAGGAACCTTCCAAAAAATATTTTTAAGAGTTGCCACAGAGTCGTGATTCTTCGTAAGAGTGAGAGCTTGAATATCAGCTTGGAAAGGGAATTTCTTAGCAACTTTAATATCAAGTGCAGCAACATTATAGGGAGTAAAAATCTTAACAAATAACTCAATACAAACTTTTTGAGGAACTTCAAATTGTATCCCCTGCCATATCAACACCAAGGCTGCAATATTTATCAAAAATTTTCTAAAAATGCTCTTCATTAGAACGCTTGCCCCACGCTTACGTAAAACTGGTAGGGATGATCATAAGACTTTTTCTCTCCTGACAATTTACGACGCTGCAAAGGAAATGCTATATCCACTCGCACCGGTGCATAGGTTGTGTAATATCTAATACCAAATCCCGCCCCCCAAAGTAACTTTTTACTAAAGTTAGGAATTTTCTGCTGTGTAACCGAACCAGCTTCAATAAATGCTACCCCACCTACAGTCTCTGTAAAGCGATAGCGAACTTCACCACCAAATTCTAGTAAGGATTCCCCACCTAATGGAACTCTATTATTATCAACAGGACTAATTAATTGGTAGCCATAACCACGTACTGAACCATTACCACCTCCATAGAAACGTTTATTTGGAGGTAAATCATCAAAATTACGAATTTTAATAGTACCAAACCGTACAAATGAAGCTATGACTCCCATATCTTCATCAAGACTATTAGTTTGAAATGGAACATACAAACTTGCGTTAGCTTGCCCAATTAACATTCCTTTACTTGATCCCAAATATCCTGTGTAAGGAGTAATACTTCCGCCAACACGAAAACCTCTGGTTGGATTCAACAAATCATTAGATGCATCGATTCCAAGTTCAATTGGAATACTAACAAGACGTATTGGGCTTTTTTTATCTGTTGTTTTCGGACGAATGCTACCACTTTCTGTGCCTAAACCAATTGATCCCGACAACATTTCTGTAAATTGACGCTCAAGCTTACTTGATAAAGCAAACGTTTCACTTCGGTAAGCTCTTGTGTGTTCCTTTAATATATATGTTTCATTTTTAAGGGTTTGCTTAGGAACACCAAAATCAGGAATATTGTAATAAAGGCGTGCTTTATTTCGAATTGTAGAAATACGAAGATTCGCTCCTAGATTTTCTCCTCCTCCTAAAAGATTATAATGGTTCCAAGAAAAGCGAGCCTCACCACCTTGTGACGTAGCATAGTGAACGCCGGCTGACACAGCACGAGGTGCAGCTTCTGTGGTTTTAACATGCATAATAATAGGTTGTTCTTTTTTATTCTCGGAAAGATCACTTTTTAGTGGCTTAGGTGTTACTATCACATTATCAAATAATCCTGTTTGGCTAAGCTTTCGTCTGGTTTGCTCAACCACTCGATTATCATAAATATCTCCTTTTTTCCAATATAAGCGATTTCTAATATAATCAGGGCTTAATTTTTGAGTAGTAGATTCAATTTCTGAATCATAGATAACGGCACAGCTACCAAGATCTACTGGAAAAATCAAGATAACTGAATATTTATCATGATTAACAATGCCTTCAGGCTCATCAATTTCAGCAAAAGGATAACCATTTTGGGAAAAATATTTTTTAAGGACTATTTGACTCTTTTTAGCTTGTTCAGCTATTAATACTTCTCCTTTGATTAATCCTACTAAATCATCTAAGTTCACCAATAGTTTTGGCAGCTCAGATTTACCTCTATTTTCTAATTGTATATTCTCGATTGTATAAAGAGGACCAAGTTCACATATAAATCGAATTAAAATTGGAGCTTGATTTAAATCAAGCTCAATAGATACATTGCATCCATAATACCCGAAAGAGTGCAGAGTTTTTTCTAATAATACTTTATCTTTTTCTGCACGTTTCATTAGCCCACCAAATGAACCTGGGAGACGTGCCTTATTCTCCAACAACATAGAAACGCTTTCTATACGCTTCATAATCTCAGGTGTAAGTTGAGGCCACTCAACTTTATAGTCTATACCTTTTTGAGAAGCAGTTGTTAAAGCATGATACTCCAAAACTTGCCCGTTCAACTGGCTGTCATGAATAAATACAAAAACTATCGCTAAAAAGTAAAACATACCCATCAAGGAACACATGATGGTTGAATTTTAGCAAAGATATGTGTTCAGAGCTACTTCTCTTCTTAATAGTCTTTCGCAGCTAGTATCAAACTTTTGAAAAGCTTGTTGGGCGTTTTGTCACCACATGATCAACAAGACCATAAGCCACCGCTTCCTCAGCTGACATAAAGCAATCACGCTCCATTGCTTCACTAATTTTTTCAATCTTTTGACCTGTGCACTCAGCATAAATACGATGTAAGCGAGAACGCAAACTTATAATTTCTCGTGCTTGAATTTCAATATCTGTCGCTTGTCCTTGTGCACCACCGTGAGGTTGATGAATCATAATGCGTGAGTTAGGCAGTGCGTAACGCTTGCCTTTAGTGCCGGCTGTTAGAAGTAATGACCCCATAGAGCAAGCTTGCCCTAAACACACAGTTGCCACGTCGCAGCGTATATAATTCATTGTGTCAAGTACCGAAAAACCAGACGTGACTACCCCTCCTGGAGAATTAATATACATATAAATATCTTTATCAGGATCTTCGGATTCTAAAAATAAAAGCTGAGCACAAATAAGGGCTGTCATGTCATCATGCACTTGCCCTGTTAGAAAAATAATACGCTCTTTCAAAAGCCTTGAAAAAATATCGTAAGCTCTCTCTCCTCTGCCAGTTTGCTCAACAACCATCGGAACTAGCGTTGAAACCAATGCATCCGCCTCTTTAGATGATTTAAAACCCATACCTATTTGCCTTCCTTCGTCACGGCCTTCTTGGCTGGTGCTTCTTGACCTTCAGATTTACCTTCTTTTGGCTCATTATCTACGTTTTTTGACTTTTTAGAAGTTAGCTTATCGTCATCCTCATAACCAGGAACAACCCCCCTCAATTTTGATGGTAAATCATTAATCGTTATTTTTGTCTGTTTCTTTTTTGATTTATCAAACACAAACCCAACAACTTTATCTTCTATTGCTGGCGCTATTAATTTTTCAAGCACTCGCGGATTTTTAATATAAAAATCTACTACTTCCTTAAACTGATTTGGATATTTCATTGCTTCGCTAACAACTTCTCGTTGAATTTCTTCATTGGTCAAGGTAATCTTATGCTCTTTAGCAATTTCTGAGATCAAAAATCCAAGCTTAACTCTACGTTCAGCGATTTCTTGATATTCAGCTTCAACTTCCTTAAGATCAATATCTTCCTTTTCACCGCGCACACGAGCAGCTGCAACTTCATCTTGCAATTTTTTCCAAATTTGCTGGAACTCAAAATCTACCGATGACTTCGGTAATGACATTTTATATTGGTTATTTAAAGCATCTAAAATCTGACGCTTATGATATAAGTTGATAAGATTTTTCTGATCATTCATTAATGTTTCACGCATTTTATTGTGTAAACCATCAAGATCTTCACAATCAAATTCCTTCGCAAAAACAGAGTCTAACTTAAACATCTTGAATGCATAAATAGATTTCATTTCAATTTCGTAAGTAAAAGACTTTGAGGCAACATTCTTCTCTTGAAAATCCTCTGGATAAGTAATCACTACTTCAGTCTTTTCACCTATTGCTTTTCCATGCAGTCCTTTATGCAAAGGCATCCACGTTGCATCGATATCTTCTGACAAGATCACGTCTTGCTCTTGCCCTAAACCGTGCCCACCTTTTTCTTTAATCAATGCTGTAACCTTATCACCCCAAGCTGCTTTTCCATTCTTGGGGTCTTTTTCATGCCCTTTGTATCTTTTGAAAAGTGCATCGACAGCATCATCAACTTCCTTTTTAGAAATATCTAATACCAATTCTTCACAAGAAATTGACGAAAAATCTTTTAATTCAATAGTTGGCAAACACTCAACACTTACACTGCATTCAAAACCATCTTTAGAGTCAGCTTTTTCAATAGTTACTTTAGGTTGACCCGCAACCTTAATTTTATGATCCTTGTCAATTATTCGTAAAACTTTATCAACTATAGTATTAAGGACAGACCTGTTTGCTTCATCAGCAAATCGCGTTTGCACAACTGAAAGAGGCGCTTTTCCAGGACGAAATCCGTCAAGACGGACTGTTTGTGATTTTTTACTGAACCAAGAATTTAATTCTTGCGCATAATCAGCTGAAACAAGCGTTGCTTTGAAATCAATTACTGCACCTTGCTCGCGCACTTTTTGAACAGAAAGACTCATTTAGTATTCCATGTATTTTATTGGTGCGGGCGGAGGGACTTGAACCCCCATGACTTGCGTCGCCAGATCCTAAGTCTGGTGTGTCTGCCAATTCCACCACGCCCGCGCGCGTTGACTTCCTGTAAAGTTACCAGAAAGATGAATGCTTTGGCAACTGAGTTGTATTATTTTTTAACGCAGTGTGCGAGTTTTTAAGAGAAGATTAGATCGAACTGCAAAGACTTTTTGATAAAGAAAGCAGCAGTGTGAGCAAGAATTTTACGAGATAGTTTTGCAGTTAAATGCCACACGTCTTTCACCCGAATTTTTTGAACATTAAA
>CANKYV010000015.1 GCA_947487955.1 Alphaproteobacteria bacterium | reverse complement strand
TTGATTAACTCGTTCATTAAGACCTTGGTAGCTGAGTGTTTTATCATCAAAAACTAAAGCCGTATTTTTAGCGCTGCTTTGTATGCCTCCTTCTATTAACTGTATAATACTCCCTTCCCTATATTCCCTCTTTTCTCCTAAACTCCAATTCCTAGAAAAATCACCTTTTTGATCTCTAAATAAATTTTTAACTATAAAATTAGGATCTTTTAATATTTGAGAAACAACACTTTTAAATATATTTATAAAAGACTCAATTTCTCTTTTTGAATAAAGATCTTCCCTATACTCAAAGGCGCATCGAATATCTTGCCCCTGATTATCAAATAAAAAAAGGAGGTTTTTTGTCGTTTCTCTAATTTGAGTTAGTTCACTTATGACTTTAATATTATCTAACTGAAAACCACCAGAAGCAAAATTAGCTGATGAAAAAACATTATCAAATATATCTCCATTAGATTTTGAATGTTTTTTTGCTATTTTTACAATTTCGTACGTAGGATAATAATCATAGTATCCGGGACGTTTCATAAAATTAGTAATAACTTCAACAATCTGTAAAAAAGTTGTTAGATAATTAAATTTAACTCTCAAGGGCAAATTATTAATAAAAAATCCCACCAATAGGCTAAAACCTGGTATCCTTCTACCACTTGGGTAGGCAATTGTAATATCTTCTTGCCGCGTTATCCCATGCAAAAAAGCAAAATAACATGCAGCAAAAACATTAAAGAAAGTTGTTTCATTTTGCCGTGCCAATTGACGCAAATCCTCAAGAATTTTGTTACTAAGAAAAAAATAAGACCTTCTAGCAAATGGTTTCACTGGCCTTTTTCCCTTTAATCTTAAGGAATTGCATCCCTTCAAAGCATCAGACCAGAAAATTTCCATTTTATTACTAAATTTTCTGAAGAAATCTCGTTCTTCCTTTAAATACTCTCCTATATCAGAAGTGATTTCTGGAAGGATGATATTTTCTCCTCTTACTTGCCCATTATATATCTCACTAAATTCCCTCATTAATAGATTGAAAGAATCATAATCTATCAGGATATGATGAATGAAAATAATTAATTTAAACACGTTTTTTTGAATCTTAATTAGGTAAACAAAATGTAGAGGCCATTTTCCTAAGTCAAATAAAGAATGGCTGGACACAATACTTTCTAAATTCTTATTTACTTCTGCATCTTTTAATTTTGAAAAATCATTATAAACGTATATTTTAGACAAATCATAAGCTTGTGAAATAATTTGTTGAGGTTCACCCTTATCCTTATTAAATAACGTTCTCAAGGCATCATGACGCCTAACAACTTGATCCCAAGCTTCTCTAACTGCTTTTTCATTAACATTTCCTTCAAGAGTAAATACATAAGAAGATGCATACATGTCTGAGTCAGGATGCATTACACAATCAAACCATAGCTGCTTTTGCGTAAAGGTCAGAGGAAAAATAAACTGATCACTCATACTACCCTACTTGCTTAAATTGATCCAAAACCCAGTTATGAAATTGCCAAATAGACTTTTCAAGATAAGAAAAAGATGTAGGCAGAGCATATCGGGAAAATAAACCTTTTTGAACACTTTGGCACGCAAAGATATCCTCATCGTGAATTTGCTGCAAAAACCACTTACTCTGCTTCTCTTTTTGAAAAAAAGCTTTATCTCTAAACGCCGAAGGATGGAAACACAAATGAAATAATAGAGTATGACTTGTTGCTGACCTTGGTAAAATTTGAATCCAAGTCATCTGATCTGGATTAATAATCATAATATGATGAGGAAATACATTACATAGCACAAATTCAGAAAGCTGATCTTTATTTAAAGTATTAGGAGGAGTAAATGATGTAAGTAAAGGCTCTCTATCTTTATTTGGAATTCGATAAAAAGAATAGGGCCCATCATTATCTTCAATAATAGAAGATTTTGTTGGTAAACTGGAAATGAGAGTATTTTTGTGTAGCCCTAAGTGGTAAACTTCTGAAGCATTTTCAACCATCACTTTCCAATTCCAGTCAGATTCATAAACTATAGGATCTACTGAAATCATCTCAGATAACTGATATCCTTCAAGCTTCTTATTCAAACCAGACAATGATTGATCTAAAGAAATGGCCTGATCATCATAATTCACAAAAATAAAACCCTGCCAGATCTCTACACGTAAGGAAGGTAAGTTACATTTGGATTTATCAAATTTTTCAATATCCATACTGGGAGCTGCTTTTAATTTTCCTGCTAAATCATACATCCACTCATGATAGGGACATTTAAAACTCGATGTGTTCCCCTTACCTGCAACAAGTTCCATCCATCTATGTTTACAAACACGTGATAAAGCCCTTATAACGTTATCCTTCCCCCTAACAATAACTAGAGGATCGCTAAGTATATCAATTGTAAAATAATCACCATTGTTAGGTATTTGGCTTTCTCTACCAACACAAAGCCAATTTTTTTGAAAAACGTACTTTTCTTCTAAAGAGAAAAACTCCTGGCTAGTATAGCATATAGCAGGCAAAGATCGTGCTACTTCTAGTTCTTTCCTGATATTTATTTCATCATCATCACTAATAAATTGATTTACTTTCATGTTATACCTCCCATAAACGCTACTTATTGTTCAATAAAACTCTCTTATCACTCATCATAACATCTACAAAGTCACTTACTTTTTCAAATTTTTCACCTATTAAAAATGTCTTTTTAAAGAAAATCTGCAGATTTTCTGGCAATAAATGGATAAGTCCAATCTTTACTTTTTCACTATTCTCCATCTTTACACCTTTAAAAAGTTCTTTGTACCAGTGAGGAAAGAGTAGTGAAAAATAAATAGAGCCTAGAGCAAAAATATCTCTTAACAAACCCCACCTTTTTTCCTCTTCTCCTGAGCTCCTTAAAAGATCTAGATTTGGAAAAAAACCAGGTGTCCCATTCTCCCATCCTACAAACTCTGGTGCGCCCTTGGCATAACACAAATCAAAATCAATCAATTTCACGTCACCACCTGGTAAAAGCATAATGTTATCCGGGCATAGTTCTAGAAAATACATTTGCTTGTCATGCATTTTTTTAATATGTTTCGCGATTTTAATAATAGTATCTTTGATAAATTGATTTGAAAAATCTCCCCTACCTTCTATAATTTTTTTTCGTAGAGATTCTCCTGGTAAATACTCCATAATTAAAAAAGACACATTTTTCTCTCTTATAATTTCAAAAGCTTTTGGGGTGATTTTATATTTATTCAAAAGATTTAACATCTTAAATTGCCAATGTAGACGATCAACAGCATCGACTCCACTTAGTTCAATTTCACCAAAATCACGAGCCTCTTTGACAAAGACTTTTCTACAAGTCCTTTGATTTTGTAAAACCTCTAAGGCCAAATAAGTTCCACCTCTTGCTCGCTGCCGAACAATTTCAAGCAGTATAAATTTCCCCAGAAACAGACCTTCTTTTTTTAATATCTTTTTTTTCTCCCTATTACCCCACCCAGTTCCTAGTGTTTTCTTTTCTTCATCTAGAGGTCTATTGCTGCTACTGGCAGGATAATTAAAGTCATGGTACACAATTGATTTTTCTTTAAATCTCTCTTTTAAAGGAATAGGGATACTTTTGTACTTACCTAGCATTACATAGAGAGATTGCATAATTTTGATTAGTTCAAAATGATCTGAAGGAAAAATTGTAATAAATTTGCCAGAGTGTAAATATCCAAAAAGATTATCATTAATTTGCTTAAGGAGATGGTTACTTGTGATAATTTTAAAAGAAATTTTATTCAACAGCAGCCAAGGAACAGCCACGTGAAAAATATCAAGAGAGTTAAAAATGGTGGCAGATATGTAAATTTTAGTTCCACAACTTGTGAACTTCTCTACATAAGCGGGGTATGCCCACGTCATTTGTAGATTATGTATATGGCTATGAGGTAAACTCAATATCTTGAAGTTGTATCCGTTAACAGCCTTTTCTATCTCATCTACCATTCTTCTTCTCGTATTCCGCACGGAGGTGCCTTTTCTATTCCTAATGCCGGCAGTTCATCAACATGGCGCACTAACAAGATTCTTTTTTCCTCTTCCTCTAAATCAAATTTTTGTATTGCTTTTTCTGGCTCTTCAATAAAGAATTTCAAAAATTTCTCACTCGTCATTAACAAAGCATAAATCTTTTTAAATCCCTTATTCTTATGATTAATGTTCATATCACTTTTTTCATTTCGGACCCAAAAGGCATAATTTACGATAACCATTATGCACATCCATCGTCTCTAGAATCTCAAAATCTTCTTTAATAAGCCCAACAAAATAGTTCCAATCATACCTCTTATGTCTGTATTTTTCTTTTTTTAACTCTTTTTTTAGCATCTCTTCATCTGGACTAATCCATTCAATTACCCCACTTTTTGCAATATCTTTTAAAGATTTTACAAAGACATTTAAATCAATATGTATAGGTGTAAGATGGTGCATAACAGCCAGCATTAAAAAGAAATCAGCATTAATTCTTGCAAAAATATTTTTATACTCACGAAGGCCAAAACCTGAATCAGTAGTTGGATTTAAAAGATTTAATAGTAATGGCGTAATATTTTTGATCTCTCTATTTTTAATTTCACCATACAAGTCATCGATACACACTGACTCGGAGTCAACAGAAACAACATGAGAGACCTGGGCTTGGACTAGTTTGGAATAATGGCCTGTGTTTGCACCGATATCAACAACATGCTTTACTTTAAGTTTTTCTATACTCCGAGTTATAAAATTTTCCTTATTTTTAATGTCTGGATCCGTATAACTGTTATCTCTTTGATAAGTTTTCCAATGTAGATCTTGCATAGAGTATTGCTTTTTTAAAGATCCCAAAATTTTCTTCAAAACACAGATTTTCTCCTTTGCATTGCCTTTTTCTATACAGATTTCTGATTTAAAATGATCCCCAAGAGGAATTCCTAGCTCATTTAGAAAATTCTGAAATTGCTCATGCCTTCCTAGTAATTTAACCGCTTCATCAAATGGCATACCTCTTAGAGTCGCTTTCCACCAAGTCGCAGGATCTAATTCAAAAATTGCACCAAAAAGTAAGGGAAAAACAAAAACCTCTAAAAACTTGCTATAACCCGGCCACTCATCTCTATTTGAAACTCCAGATATATCCAAAATACTTCTAAACTTCATACTACCCTCGTGGTAGATAATGCTATTAGAGCTTGCTGTGTGCACAGACAAATCAGCATCAATACACTCCTGAACAACTTTTAAAAAAATTAAGGAGGCATCTTTTAACATATCAAAAGACCACTCAAATGGATAAGAAAAAACCTCTGGATTTTCCTGCACTAAAAATTGAGATCCGTTCTTTTCCTCTCGGTGAGTAGGAATAATATATTTTTCGTCAATTAATTTTTGAATTGCTTTTTTTGCAAGTACCATTTCAACATCATCATCTTCTTCTTTCGTTAAGAATACATATTGAAATTTTTTATTTTCCTTAAAATCTTTCATGGTTCCCCTCTCTAGAAACATTGAAACGTAAGCACTAACGTGTCACGGTAAGATCCTTCAAAAAAGTCTCTTTTGTATATAGGAGAAACTTCATGCATTGTTTTTATATCATTGATAAAAACACTTTCCCATTCATTACTCATAACCCGAGAAGCAATTTCTTTATCATTACTATCGTAAATGGTTGTTTTACCTCCATCCATGTTTAATCTGTTAATAAGCGTCACCAAAACAAAATCAACCCCGTCTCTATGCTTACCCTCGGGGGTTGGAAATCCAGCTTCATTTTCAGAAGGGATAATACGAAACTGATGACACTCTACCCTCCACCCATTTTTAGGTTTTTTTAACTGGCTGAAGATAGTGGCTGAGGAAATTATAATATCTCTAAATAAGACACCTCTCAAAATTCTTTCCTCAAACGGTGAATATTCTCTATAAATATCTCCATTAAGACCATTATACGTTTTTTTCTGAAAATGCGGCTCAGGAGGGAGATATTCGAGCTGTTTATCCTCTCTAATTTTTACAACACTATACCTTCTGTATCTATATTTTCCTCCGTCACCCATGTGATTATCTAGGTGCAAATTATTCCATGAATCTCTAAACTGCTGTCCTTCTTCGTTGATAGTTGTAAACAAACCAGAATTTACATTATTTAATTGCGCAAAATGATAAAATTTTTCTTTTAGTCTCTTTGCTATACCTACGCATTCTCTCTCTTTTTCATCCATTTTTTCCTCCTTAATCTATATTAGGAAAAGTTAGTTTTTTTTCTGGCTTAGAAAGACATTCTTCCAAAATAGACTTAAATTCTTTTGCCATTTTTTCTACAGATTTCTTTACAAAAAGGTCTGTTGCATACTCAAACTTCAACTCAATATTTCCATTCTTTAAGCTAGTGTTTAAAGTCATATCAAATTTAGCTATCGGTTCTTCATAATCTAAATCCTTAACTTGTACTTCATTGAGACAAAATTTATCAACTGCATAAGGTTGCATTGCAAAAACAACCTGAAAAATAGGATGATAATCCTTTCTTTTTTTTATATTTAGGTATTCAGGCAAATGCACAAATGGAATATCCTGATTATCATAAGCATCAAGAGCTACCTTTTTTATATTTAAAATTAGTTCTAAAAAAGTAATCTCATTCGGAAACCGTACTCTATAAGGAACCAAATTAACAAAAAAACCTATGAGCGGCTCTAAGTCAGCTCTTCTTCTGTTAGCAATAGGTGCTCCTATCACAATATCACGATTTTTTGTGTATCTAGTCAGCAAAATTGAGTAAATTGACATAAGCAACATAAAGAGAGTTACATCATTTTTTTGACAAAATTTATTGGACATAACAGAAAGTTCCTTGCCAAGGTTTAGTGTATACACATCACCCCTATAGCTAAATTCCTCGCGTCTCGGAAGGTTTGTTTTTAAGTGTATTTGCTCTGGAGCATTTTTTAGCTCCATTTTCCAAAAATTTATCTGATTTTGTATATTTTTTTTGGTTATCACTCGACTTTGCCAAAAAGCATAATCCTTATATTGTATCTTTAATTTCTCTAAAGATTCACCTTCTTCATTATAAAATGCTGCAATCTCTTTATAAAAAGTATCCATTGATGCACCATCGATCAGGAATTGATGTAGACACATCAACAGAACATAACTGCCTTCTTCTAATTTGATCAAAAACCCTCTGATGAGGGGAAGAGACATTAAATTAAAGGGTTTTTCAACTACTTGTCTTGCAAACTCTTCTACCTTTTGCTTTTTTACAGCAGCATTATCTTGACTAAAGTCAATTTTTTTTAAGATAAAATTGAGCTTGTCAAAAACTTTTTCAAACATTTGATCTTTTTCTCTCACAATACACGTTCTAAAAATCTCATGTCTTTTAATCAATTTGCGAAAAGCATTTTCTAATTTTTTTTCAGACAGACAACCCTTCAATGAAAGGGTAATGAGGTTATTAAAAATAATGGGATTATGAAAAGTGTTTTCAATATAAAAAATTCTCTGATGCGGCAGAGACAAAGGGCTTTTATTACCATATACATTCCCCACAATCTCCGTAATTTTGCTATTTTTCTCTATCTTTTTGTCATTAATTACTCTAGTAAGAGAGAATATTGTTGGGTGTGTAAATAACTCTTGTATAGAAATTTCAACCCCAAATTCTTTTTTTATTTGAAAAATAAGCTTAATTGCACTTAAAGAATGGCCTCCTAGCGAGAAAAAATTGTCTTCTAAATTATTGATAGGTATAGGCAAGAATTTTTTCCAAATATCAAACATCCTTTTTTCTCTCTCATCCAAAGAGGAGTTCAAAAAAGATTGTGAATTTTTATTTTCTATTAAGGGTAATTTTTTTCTATCAATTTTTCCGTTAGCTGTTAGAGGGAAGGAATCCATAACAATAATTGCCGAAGGTATCATATAAGAAGGCAGTTTTTCTTGTAAACTTTTCTTTAAATCCCTTTCCTTTAAACTTTTCCCAACAGCATACCCTACAAGAAATTTTTCTTGATCCTGGTTCTCATAAGCGATAACCAACGCATCCTTAACACCAGGAATATTTCTTAAAGAACTGATTATTTCTTCTAGTTCAACCCTGTAACCTCTAATCTTTACCTGAAAATCCTTCCTTTCAATAAACTCTAAGTTAGAGTCTGGAAGAATCCTAACTATATCTCCCGTTTTATATATACTGGGGCTATTACCTTTATCAAATGGATTAGATAAAAACGTCTGTCTTGTAATCTCTTGGTTATTAACATAACCTAGACCGACACCAACCCCTTCTACATATAACTCTCCAACCTCCCCTTCTTTCACCTTGTTCATGTTATCATCCAAAACATATAAATTTATATTTTTTATTGGCTTACCAATAGGTACGTAGACGTGTTGAGATATAAAATCTTTCTCCGTTAAAGTATAGAAAGAACACACATCTGCACACTCAGTCGGTCCGTATGTATTAACAATTTTAAGTCTTAGATTACTAAGATGAATGGGCAAAACCCTTTTAGCAAACAAAGGCTCACCCCCAACAAACACATGACGTAAAGATTTCAGCTTTTTTAAATTATAATCACTTTCAATCAATGGATAAAAAGCACTGGGAGTGCTATTAATCCAAGTAATTTTATTTTTATGTATCTCATCTACAATCAAGCTAGGATCATAAAGGCCATCATTCATCAAAAAAATAGTAGCTCCTACTAGCAAAGGTGCAAAAATATTTTTTTGAGTGAGATCAAAATTAAGTGGGGTATAAATTAAAATTTTATCATTTTTATTCAGGTTAAAATCTTGAGTGTACCAATCAATCAAATTTAAAAAACCTTTATGCTTATTAATGGCTCCCTTTGGTATTCCCGTAGACCCAGAAGTATAAATTATATATATCGGATCATCCACATCATTAATTAATGAAGGATTGCCTATCATAGGCGTCTTGATCAATTGATCAAGAGTATCTATATTAACAAAGCATAATCCATCATCATCTAACAAAAGAGCGTTTGAACTATTTTTAAGTAAAAAAAACACGCCAGCATCTTCAATAATATTTTTTATTCTTTCTTTGGGATAACTAGGGTCAATTGGGATATAACATCCTCCTGATTTCAAAACAGCCAGCACGGCAACTATGAAGTCAATGGACCTAGGAAGGATAACACCGACAGGAGAGTTTCTTTTCACACCTTTTTCAATAAGGTGGTTTGCTACAAGATTTACCTTTCTATTAAGCTGGTCATACGAAATAGATAACTGACCACAAGAGACAGCCGGACTTTCAGGAGAGATAGCAACCTGATTTTCAAATCTCTTGACAATAAGCTCTTCTTTCATACTTCTAACCTATCCACCAGTAAGACTTTACGTAACTCCTGTAATTTTCTCATAGAAAAAATTCGTACCATTCTAGTCATGAATACACTAAATGATATGTTGCACCCCTTTTAGCTACATACTACTTTTTGAATTGCATGGCAAGTAAATGACTTAAAATAAATTATCCCTAGGCTTAGTTTAGCACTATTGCAATTTGTGCATCCCTTCAGTAAAACTGCATAACTTTTTCTAATTTTTTCTCTGTGGCCAAGAAAATACTAGAAAAGCACATATACCATGGGCAAAATCACCCTAGAAAAAGTAGCCGCTCACTTCGAAGTATGGAGATTCTCCCCCCTCATTATTATAAAACTCCAAATCATCCTAAAAAGCTTATTCATCGACTACCGCCTCTTAAAATATTCCAGAAAAAATCCCAAAAATCCTTCAAATTAGTTGGAATTTCCTTCGGTCCTTTTTTTACAGGTTAAGACCAACTAAAAATCATGTCCTCATATGTATGGAGATCCCACAAATAATTGAAAGAGAGTGTTCACACATAGATAGATAAAATAATATTCGTATGGTATGATACCTTCGTAAGAATATGGAGGTAAGAATGATCAATTGCAAACGTTGCCATGCTGAAGAAATCATTAAGAATGGACTAGTTCGAAATCAAATTCGTTATCGATGTAAGAAATGCGGGTTGAATTTTATAGAAGGCGATCGTCGCGTTAAAGATTCGGTAGCCGTTAAAAAAGCCTTAGCAGTGATTCTTTATTCATTAGGAAAAGCATCATTTGGGATGCTTGCTAAAATCCTTGGGCATTCGCGTTCTTTAACGTATCGTTGGATTTCAGAAGAAGCAGCAAAGCACAGTGAACCTGTTATTTCTGGAGACATTAAGGAAATTGAATTTGATGAAATGTGGCATTTTATCCAATCAAAAAAAACAAAAGATGGATCATCAAAGCCGTGGATCGTGGCTCAAGGAGAACTATTGCCTGGGTTATCGGCAATCGTGATGCTGCAACCTTCAGGCGACTCTATGACAAAGTTAAACATTTAACAACTTGTATATTTTATACAGATGATTGGGATGCCTTTGCAAAGGTGCTACCGAAAGATCGCCATATTATTGGCAAACAACATAGCGTTACTATTGAGCGGGATAATAGTAATACACGTCAACATTTAGGACGCATGACTCGGCGAACAAAAGTCGTTTCAAAAAAAGAAGAAATGATTGATGCTTCAATAAAGTTATGGTGTGCTCTTACAGTCCCTGATATCTTCCAGCAATATCAAACAGTGTTCTTATCTATCTTTAAGTGAACACTCTCAATTGAAAAATAAAAGCACGAAAATTCACCATTTTCTCAAGCAAACTCATAATGTTCTTGATCAAAGAACTTGCATGCTTTGAAATTTATAGGATAAATAATGTGACGTAAATTAAATCATATCCTAAAATCATGATTTTTATATTTTTGGCTTTCCTAACATTATCTTTTACGTTACCGCTAAATGCAGTAGAAAATGAAAGTGTTTCTGATAATTTATTAGATAAAAAGAATCTGGTGGATTTACCTGAAAGATCACGATTAGAAACTGATATGAATATAAAAGACTCTTTTATTAATTGTATCCTTTTTTGCTTTCCATGTTTTTTTAGAAATAACTCTTCTTATCATGAACCTAATGAAAGAGACTGCTTTTTAGTCAATAAAAAAGATAAAACAGAAAAAATATTATTTAGAGACATAATCACATTGATAGCAGACTTCTTAGATTTTCCAACACAACTAAAATTATCACATGTAAGTATAGATCTTAGAGAAACTATCAATGATAATTTCTGGGAAAGGCAAATAATAAAGCAAGAATATTTATTGTGGGATACTTCTTTACCGAGAGCAAAAATTTTTTTTTCTAAGTATTTTAAAAAGGATTTGGTAGGCACCCAAATCTTCCTGAAAAAATAGCCCTAAGAAGAGAAGATATCCATTTCATTCCATACCCTAAATTAGAAAAAAAAGCATTAGCTCTTGGTTTTCCTAAAGAAGAAGAAAATTACAAACAAATACAACATAAAGAATTTTTATTTTTCTTTAAAAATAACAAGTTTTTTATTTTAGCTGAAAATTATTCTGATCACTTTTTTTCACTATTATGAATCATATCTTTTTAATTATAAAGGTTAATTATTCCTTGTATCTTCAGTTAGTTCTCTTAAATTATTTAGATTTTAAATTTCTTAGCTTTGTGCCATTTCAAAATCAATTAGGAAGATTCACTTTTTAGTACTTTTCTGATAATCCATACATATAAATAAAATAAAGGAGTGTTACATAGGGTAAAGAAGAGCTTAAAACTATAGCTATTTAAAATTAAGGGTATAATCCTCTCAAAAGGTAAAATATCAAAAAAACACATAAACCCTATAACGATACTTGTATCTACAAACAAAGAAATTGCCGTACTTCCATTATTCCTAAGCCAAAGCCATTTATTATTAGTCAATTTTTTTATCCAAAGATAAATCCTAATATCTACTAGTTGCGCTATGTAACATGCTAGTACAGAACCTGTAAAAGCTACACTATAAGCCCCAAACATCTTATGGAATTCGTCATTGCTTATTTTAGACCAGCTTGTAGCTTGTAAGTGATCCATTCCCCAAATAATAATAGCAACCATGATGTTCATCGTCATAGCAAAACGCACACAAAAGGTAGCCTGTTCTTTACCATAAAATTCAGCAATTAAATCTGATAGTAAAAAAGTTAAGGGATATAAAATAGCTCCTATAGAGAGTTCAAATGTATGAAAAGGTAAAATTGGTAAGGTGACAAACTTCTGATAAATCAAATTATTTACCACGATGAGAATAGAAAATATTACACACAGACTCGTATATATTTTCTCAGAACGGG
This sequence comes from Alphaproteobacteria bacterium, assembly GCA_947487955.1. Lineage (GTDB taxonomy): Bacteria > Pseudomonadota > Alphaproteobacteria > Paracaedibacterales > CAITNM01 > CAITNM01. Next base: position 28,137 of record CANKYV010000015.1, on the reverse strand, counting down.
TCATGTGCCAACTTTTCTATTTTCGCAGCTAATACAAAGTCGCTTTCCGTTAAGCCGTTTATCTTATGTGTCCACATTTCTACAACACATTTTCCCCAAGCAATAGTTAAATCAGGGTGGTGCGCTTCTTTTTCAGCGAGTTCTGCAATTTTATTAGCAAAATTCATAGGCTCCATAAAATTCGTAAAAATATATTCCCGGTGAAGGTGTCCCTGCTTATTCAAAGACCATTTATTTCCCAATTCTTTTAAATATCGTTGAACAACGCCTTCTGTTAGAGGGGGAACTCCCCCCATACAAGGAACACAAACTTTGTTAATAAGACACTCTTCTTCCTTTATCTGTTCTTTCATGTTTTTTGTCCTTTGCTAATATTAAAATAAAGACACTTTCCAATTGTATTTTTCACATTAAGCTTTTAAAGAATAAATTTTGAGAGTTCTTGGTCTTTAACCAGCCCTTTTACTGTTTTTTCTACATAGTCTTTATCAATATTGATTTTTTCCCCTGCTCTCTCTGGCGCATCAAAACTAATCTCTTCTATCACTTTTTCTAAAATCGTGTGTAGTCTCCTTGCCCCTATATTCTCTACTTCTTCATTAACCTTAGCCGCTAACTCTGCCATTGCTTCAACAGCCTCAGCCATAAATTCTAGTTGCACTTTTTCTGTTTCCATTAATGCAAGAGATTGACGAATCAAATTCGCTTCTGGTTCTCTTAAAATCCGAATTAAATCCTCTTTCGTCAACGCGTTCAGTTCTACTCTAATCGGCAAACGTCCCTGTAACTCTGGCAATAAATCAGATGGCTTGGCAACATGAAATGCCCCACTTGTGATAAATAAAATATGATCCGTTTTGACAGGCCCGTATTTTGTAGAAACTGTTGTTCCTTCAATTAATGGCAAGATATCGCGTTGTACGCCTTCACGACTAACATCACCTCCTCTGAGGTCACTACGCGCACAAATCTTATCGATTTCATCAAGAAAAACGATTCCATTTTGCTCAACATATTGGATAGCATCGGAAATAATTCTTTCTTGATCTAATAATTTATCTGCTTCTTCCGTAAGTAAAATTTTACGAGCTTCATGAACAGTAACATTTCGTGTTTTTGTTTTTTGAGCTAGCACCTTTCCAAAAACGTCATTTAAATTAACCATCCCCATTTGTGTTCCAGGCATACCAGGTACATCAAATATCGGTAAAGCGTTAGCATTATCACGGACTTCAATATCTATTTGTTTTTCGTCCAACTCACCAGTGCTTAATTTACTTCGAAACGTATGACGTGTGTCTGGTGTTGCTGACACGCCCACTAACGCATCCAATATCTTTTCTTCAACAATACTCTTTGCACGTTCTTGTACCTCTAAACGCGCCCGTTCTCGTTGCATCTGTATGCTAATTTCTACCAAGTCTCTAACAATTTGCTCAACGTCCCTTCCCACATAGCCAATTTCGGTAAATTTTGTCGCTTCAATTTTAATAAAAGGAGCTTGAGCAAGTTTTGCAAGACGACGTGCAATCTCTGTTTTACCTACTCCTGTTGGACCAATCATGAGAATATTTTTTGGTAAAACTTCATCCATTAAATCGGCTGGTAACTGCGTTCTCCTCCATCGATTCCGTAACGCTATAGCGACTGCTCTTTTCGCTTCTTGTTGACCAACAATAAAACGATCCAATTCAACGACAATTTCTCTGGGTGTAAGCTGATTCATATGTTTAATGTTTCCACAATAATTTGATGATTCGTATATATACAAAGATCGGCAGCAATTTCAAGAGCACGTTTAGCGACAAACTCCACATCTTTTTCCTCTTGAGATACTGCTAGCATTCCTCTAGCTGCTGCTAAAGCAAAGCCTCCACCTGATCCAATAGCAATAACCTGATCATCTGGTTCAATAACATCGCCATTTCCTGTCATCAAAAAAGTCTTTTGCACATCTGCTACAATCATCATGGCTTCTAGACGCCTTAGGTATCGATCCATCCTCCAGTCTTTTGCCATTTCTACGCAAGCACGTGCTAACTGATCAGGATGCTGGTTTAATTTTGCTTCTAATCTTTCAAGCAAAGCAAAAGCATCCGCAGTTGCTCCAGCAAAGCCGGTAAGAACTTTTTCTCCTCCAATACGACGAATTTTTCTTGCATTTCCTTTCATAACTTGAGATCCTTGAGTAACTTGACCGTCCCCTGCCATCACAACTTTTTTCTGATCTCTTATAGCTACAATTGTCGTTCCATATATAGTTTGTGAACAATGATGCAAACGCCTTCCCCATTACCCTATAATATATGCATATTTAGCTAAAACTAATTATGAAAACAATAAAATTTTCTATTTTATCTATCATCATTTTCTAAAAAAATCTCTTCAGTGAGATCTTCTCGTTGTTTTTCTGGGTTTATTTCTTGAAAAACTAATCCTTTTCTGTTAGCTTTTGGATCAAGCGTGCAGTTTTGAGATTGATTTTTATTAATCATCATGAATTTTAAAACAGCATATTCTGTCGTTTGTGTTCCTAATTTCTTACGAATATTTGCCAGATGAAAAGCGGTTGTAGATGGAGATATTTTTAATTTTTTTCCAATATTTTTTATCGTTAATCCTTGCGATTTTTGAAAGAGTACATCTCTTTCTCTCGCTGTTAGTATCTTTAGTTCTTCACTTTTCTTTATTTCTATAATCTTTTGTGTACAAATATTCCCCACTAAAGAAAGAACATATAAGATATCCGGATGTAGTGCTGTCTGGTTTAATACAGTTAAAAATCCATGAAACGTTGTCTGTGGAAGTAAAGGTATAGTCGTGCCAGATTTTATGCCAAAACTATATGCCTCCTCCATTAACTTTTGTTGGAGAGGAAAGAGATCTTTAAAGTCTTGAATATCCCACTCAAAAGGGATATTTATTTTTTGTAAAGAAGAAAAAAGAGGATCACACAAATAATATCGTTGGTCTTTATAATGCTGTATCCATTTAGGTTTGTATGTACTATATAGAAGAAAAGAATCAGAGATCCTTTCTTCCCCAAAAAATATAGATAACGAAATATCATGTAGATAAAAATCCTGGCAAATATCTTGCAAGATATCAAAAATGTCTTTACCAGAAGAAAAGGAAATGTTTACCCTTTCTATTATATTTTGAATTTTTTGTTTTAACATTTCATATTTTCTACGTACTTTTACTTAAACCTAATTAGGAAAAAGAGAAACCAGAAGAAGAACTAATAACCTTCGTGATCCACACAACCAAAACAATTCCACTTAAAATTTATTAAATAACATTACAGTACTTATTAGCATACACCTTAATTAACCATAAAGTTCTGAATTTCATGTAGTTAAGTGGGATGGATTTCAATACCATCTCCTTGTATCTTCTAAATAACAAGTGTTGTTAGGGATGGTATTACATGATATTTTTCTTCAATTATCTACAAATTTATCACTAAAGATGTTTATGGTGAGCCGTCTGCACTATTTTAACGGTCTTCTAAACGGGAAACCTAAGGTTGACCATGTTGTCCAACAACTTCTTGACCAAGCTTGAAAAAAAGCTTTATAGCACTGTAGGATCAACTTATTAACGCTCCGTATACCCTTAAACGATTAGCAACTAATAGTATGTGTTAACATAATGATTGATTGTCAAAAATTTACAAAGTCCATTTTTAAAGACTTTAATTTGAGTTGCATCCATGGTAACTGTACTCAAGGATGGAAGGGGTTGCTCATTATCCCATGAAAAAAAAGAAACCAGAAATCTGGGATATCGCTAAAAAAAGGCACCGACTTTCTGATGATGTTATCCAAATGGCTAAAGAATTAGGGTTGAACCCTAAGAAATTCGGTAGTTATGATAATCATCGTCAAGAATCTTGGAAAGAACCACTACCAGATTTTATTCGAAATCTTTATGACAAACGCTTTAAGAAGAGTCGTACAAATGAGTAAAAAAGATAGAATGGAAGATATAGCTCAAAGTCTTAAAGCTAATCCTCTTGTACTGCCAAAAGATGTGACTATGCACTCAACCATCACCCCAGAAGGTCATGTGGCTTATGTGTTTAGACACCAATACTTAGGTGAATTAGGCAAAATGGTGATCGTGCCTCATTCTCAAGAAAAAACACAATGGGATTCACAGATAGCTGGTGATCCTGATGATCCCATGACGCAACAACGTCGAGAAATTATCGAGCCTTTCTTTCAAGAACTTTATCAACGAGCAGATACACTATTTGGTGCCTCATCCCCGCAATCTCCGCCTTACAAAGTACCGCAAGAAGAGCATCTTATTAAATCAATGGTTATGCCGTGTGTAAAATGTGGCGCCATCACCGCCATGCTCATCTTTGCAGATGGTGATGAAGCAAGTCAACTTGAGGATTATGCTCGACTGATGTTTGCTAAAGTAAAAGAGTTGAATGTGCCAACCTGGGTTGTTGGACGCGAGAAAATAATACGCATAGGTAGCCAAACATTTGATGAGGCATTAGTTTTAAAAATATGGCCAACACGAGAAGCTGCTCGTATCATACCTCCAACAGAATTAAATCCTTTATTAGATGAATTGATGGAAACGCATTGCTCTTAAAGACCAGATCATTTCAACTCACCATCCCCATAAAGAACGCCGCAAAAATAGTCAACCCATGACGATTAATTTACCATCTCTTTTTCCCATCCAACGTATAAATGTCTGCTTCTATAAAACAGTTCAGTAAATCAGCTATAGAGGCCATCTCATGGTGTATTTCATCGATTGTTTCGTCTAAATCTTTCTGATTATTATACCCAATCGTTAAGATGTAGAGTCCATCGCTGTCTGCATCTTTCTTCACATTGTATTCTTCTAAAAAATCCTCTATGTCTTTTTGAACCTTGCCCTTACCCCTTACAAACTTATTATTGTTTTCTACGCATAGCCAAATTTTCACGTTTATTTCTTTTTTGTATTTGTGAGGGATTGTTGATTCTAAAATAATGCTCGTCGGATCATCCTTTCGTATCGTTTGTTTTAATAATGGCTCAATCGCTGAATGAATCGCTTGCTGCACATTTAAGTGCATACGATCAGCATAGCTTTTTAAGAGAATATACGTTTCTTTATTGATCTTTATCGATTTTACTTCATGTTTTTGGTTACTGCGAATTTGACGTAAAGTAGCAAGGCATCGTTGCCACGTGTGTTGGGGAACATACATGCTTACCCATTCTTGTAAAAATCTTTTAAAAGTTGCTGCGTTTGTATGTTCATCATCGAGTGACGGTATTTTTAAAAAGGCTTGTTGTGCTTTCTCCAATTCTTTTGGATTATTTTTAAAAATTCGCTTTTCAAAGAGAGCTTTAGAAAAGTATTGATAAATCTCTTTAGCCTTGTTTTGGTCAATCACCATTCGAGTACGTAGCATCTTCTATTCGTCTTGAGGAGTAGTCGTTTGACTAATTAACCCAACTTCGCGTCTTAACTCATCTTCCAACTCTTGCTCGGTTGGCAGGTGAAACTGGTATTTTGAAGCAAAAATTTGTTGGTTTTTTTCTCCAAGTGTGTATTTGACCACAGCATCATTCTTTTGCGTACAAAGAATTAACCCAATCGTTGGATTGTCACCTTCTGTAGCAACCTCTTGATCAAAATAATTAACATAAAGCTGAATTTGCCCCAAATCAGCATGGCTAAGTTTTCTCACTTTGATATCTGCTACAACGTAACATTTTAAGATGGTATGGTAAAAAACGAGATCTGCGTAGAAATGATCTCCATCGATGGTAATACGCTTTTGGCGAGCAACAAAAGCAAAACCCTTGCCCAGCTCTAATAGAAAGTGCTGCAAATTATGAATCAACGCTTGTTCTATATCTGACTCCACTAAAAGGTGACTTTCTGGCAATCCTAAAAATTCTAAGATAATCGGATCTTTTATAGCATCTTCTGGTCTAACAATGCCTTGCCCTTTTCGTGCCAGGGCGAGCAGTCCCTCTTTATCCTTACTTTTTGCAAGTCTTTCGAACAAAAGGCTGTTGATCTGCCTTTCTAATTCTCGAGAAGACCATGCATTTTGAATTGCTTCAATTTCATAAAATGTTCTCATCTCTTCTCGAGGTATTCGTAGTAATAACCGATAATGAGTCCAAGAAAGCTGAGCTTGAGAAGGCAGAGAAGATTTTCCACGCACTGTGTGGAAAATGTTTAGACCTTTAGGATAGGTTACGTAAAACTTACGCATATCGGCCAATGTACTTGTACCAAATCCCTTGCCAAATTCTTTTATTAAACGTTTGGAAAGCCGTTCAATAATAGATTTACCATATTCTGCTCTTTCAGCTCCCTTTTGCTCTTCTTCAATAATCTCTCGACCGATATTCCAATAGGTTATTAAAAGTTCTGTATCGATAGAACGGAGAACATTTTTTCTGGCTTGATGCAAATGCAAAGATACTCGTTGATAGAGCTTATCTACAGTTGAAATAGCCTCGTGTACTGCACCATTAGGAGAACCTTTATTCATCCAGCTGTACTCTTATTCATATTAAATGCACCTTAGAATTTTCTCTTGATAACGTCAACCCATGACGATTTATTATACTTTAATAAAATAATGTAAAAAGTGAATCTCAAAAAATATTTCTCAGCTCACTCCACAACGAACTTATAAGACCTATCGATTCAACAGCAAGAAGTCAGTATTCAAAAGAAACAGAACCATTTAGTTTTTTCTTTAATTTAGAAAACACCAACATCCTTAATGCTTGTTCAATTCTTTTCTTACCAGATCCGTAGCCGGCATCAGGTATGATATAGCCTGTGGTGTTACTGTTTTAATGGCAAGGGCCGTCGCTGTATATCGATAACCGTGCGTCCGGTTTGTCTTTGCACTTGATCGATTGACGCATCAATGTTTTTTGTCGTTTCAATGAGATCCTCTTTTGGTACTAAACCATTCGGGTATTTCTTCTGAGTTTGTTCCGTTAACAACACTTCTTTATCCACCACATAGAAAGATTCTGCCTTGAACGGATAAAAAAGAAAAACCCCTATTACCAATGACCACCCTAAAAAAGATAGATCTCTTTTGTTTTTATTAAATTTGCTTAATAACGAGTACGTCATCGTTCTTCCCATCTTTTATCTTTTACAGCGTTACACCCAAAATATACCGTAAAATAACAGCTTATAAAAGCTAAAGTCTCTTAGTACATCCTCTATATTTTTATCAAGATATTTTTTACCCTTGTACATCTAATCAATAAGACTAATAAACCAACGTGCATATTCTTTATTGACCGTGGCTGGATCTTTTTGAAGAGAACGAAGATAAACTTCATGAAGACAAAGAAGAAATTGCCTCACTGTTGCTCCCTTCCCCTGAAAAAGGGCATGAACAACCTCTACCGTTTCTTCCATTAAGTGAGTTGTTGAATATTGAGCATACCGCTTGGTTAGTATCTCTTCTCGAGAAAAATCACCTTGTTCGTTTTGTATAAAAGATAGAGTTGTTAAAAGATCTTTCACCGTGCATCTGAGAGCTTCTGCAATAGCCTGTACATGAAGAGCACTAGGTCTTTTTGACTTTCCTGTTAAAATATTACGGACGGCATGAGCTTTTAATCCTGCTTTATTCTCAAGAGCCATAACACTAATATTTTGCACTTTCATGCGTGCTTCAATTTGTTGTACTAACGTCATATTCATCTTTTTTTTCCATGGCTTTCAACGTTCTTTCGTTTTTTCATCATTCGATTGATGCATCGCTTTCTATAAGATAAGCGGCTTATTCTTTTCTGGAATCAGGTCAGAGAACAGCGGGTCAACGCTGATTGAAGGCTGTTCAGCTGCAGCATGAGCTTCTGCTGCTTGTTCTTTAACCTCTTGCTCTTGCGCTTGCTTTTGTTTTTCCTTTTTTGACTTTTTCTGAATAAAGACAGGCGTTCCATAGTTGAGTTTAAGATAAGGAAGAGCAATCTTGCTTACTGGTAAATCTCCTGGAAACTTTAGATACGCTTCCAGGTCTTTCAGCATCATGATTTGACTTGGAGAAATAACGGATTTAGTTTGCTTTTGATTACTTAAATTTACACCATCACGCATTTGGTGTGCACCAAAAGAGATACTCTCTGAAGCTTCTTGTTTTTCTTGCTCTCCAAGGTACTTTGCCACCCGTGCTGCTACTTCCGCATCGACATTTCGAAATAAGGCCTTGGTTCCCGTTAAGTTCGATAAGCTTTTTGTTTTGGCTTGTCCATAAATTTCTTCTAATTGGTTTAGATCTTGAAACCCTAGGACAAAACATCCGCCATATTTACGAATTTCGGATAGACCTAGCATCAAAGATGGAAGGCTATTTAGTGAAGCAAGTTCATCAATGATAATCCACGTGCGACTCCCCTCTCCTTCTGAGCGTCGCATGATGCCTTTAATCATCAGTGATATCCACGCTGAAAACAGTGGTTTTAAGAACTCACGCTGATCAGGTTGGCAGCTTAAAAACGTCCATGTCTTGTTGTTATATTTTAAAAAGCGTAACAACGAGATATTTTCTCCTTGATCGTCCTTTTCTTCTGTTCTTACAGCATCCTCAAGAACTTGGAAGGAACGTAGATTACTTGCTAGAGAGGCTCGAACACTCAAAGCTGTTTTATCAATAGCCGGATCAACAATAGATGCAACGGCTGTCCCATTCAGTCTTTCTTTTAAGGCCTTTAATGAAAGATGGAGTGTCATGTTTAAAAGCTCTTGATACGAGCATTGATTGTTTTGCTTTAAAAACCGTACTGACTCACAAAAGACCTGCCGGGAACTTTGCGTCCAAAATGAATCAAAGGATTTATTTTCAGGAATCATTGCTTCAGCAAGCTCATCCAAAATATAATCACTCGTTACCTCACTCCACATATCCCACTTACTTGATCTCTCATCTAACGGATTAAGCAAAATATCTGTTTTTTCATCAAAAAACCGCGCAAAAATACCACCGGTCGTATCAATAACGATGGCTTGATCCCCTTTTTCTCGAATTTGTGTCAGCAACTGGTGAATCAAGTTGGATTTTCCAGATCCTGTGGTGCCTGTAATCATCAGGTGTTGAAATTCTGCATTTTTTGGTAGGGGAATATCGCCAATCGTATAAGAGGAAGCCCCGTGTTTTAGGACTTTCTTTTTTAAGACTTTTGCCTCTACGCATTCAAAGCCACTAAGGACTTGTGTTTCTTTTTTCTTATTACCCATCTTTACCCAAAACCATGACAGCAACACTGATCCAACAATGGCGATTAATGCACTTTGCAGCAGCTTTTTGATAAGAGACATACTGATATAGTCCAACATCCTTAACACAACATCTGAATGCATAATCGTGTAATCACTTACCGAATACCCTTGAGGGTCTCCCACATGATAAATCACGCTAGACGGTAATAATGACGAAATCGTCGATGGACAATTGGCCATAAACGAGGCTTTTGCATAGACCCCTGCCAACCAAAAGTCCTGCCAAGGGTGTTCTAAATATACGAGTAACGCAAAGCTTAAGAGAAAAATCCCTATACTTACCTTAAGCGTAGCCCACATTACCTGCTTAATCATGCGGAATTTATGGAGTTGGGTTTGGCCGCCTTGTGTGAATCTGTCGCTAAGGGTGATCATTTGTCCTCTTTTGTCTCTAATGTATTGATCAAATGCTGAAACTGCTCTGGAGTGGGTAAGAGGTCTTTATATTGATCAGGTAGCCCTGTCGTATACTCTGCAACACCCATAGGTTTTTTTGTATCTTTCAAACAGTAGTCCACCATAATGTGATTTGCGGACTGGCACAGTAATAAACCAATCGTTGGATTATCCGATGCATCTTTGACTTCATGATCAATAGCTGTTGTGTAAAATCCAAGTTTGCCGACGTATTCTGGTTTAAAATTTCCAGCTTTAAGTTCTATAACCACATAGCATTTCAGCTTGACGTGATACATCAAAAGGTCAATGAAAAACTCTTCCCCTGCAAGTTCTACCCGGTACTGGCTACCCATAAACGCGAAACCTTTTCCCAACTCAAGCAAAAAAGCACGGATATGATCTATTAAACCTTTTTCAATCACTTTTTCATGAACATCATCTGCTAACCCTAAAAACTCAAAATTATACTCGGACTTCATAAGCTGTTGTGCTAGGTCAGACGTTGGGTTTGGTAATGTCGATAAAAAATTTGTTTGCGCTTTACCAAGCTTTAAATGGCTTTTGGCCTCAATATGCATCACTAAAACATTGCGAGACCAGCCGTTTTCTAGAGTCTTTTCAATGTACCATTGACGTTCTTGATGTAACTTTACTTTATCAAGAATTGTTTGATTGTGATACCAGGTGATTTGCGCAGGAAGTGCCTGCGTAAATTCATAATCAGGGTAAGAAGACGCAAACGTCTGCATATAGACTAAGTTTCTTTCACCAAATCCTTTCATTTCTGGGAAAGTGTGTTTTAAATCTTGTGCGAGTGCTTTGACAACCTCGGACCCCCAACCTTGCTCCCTTTTTCTTTTCAAAATTTCATTACCAATTCTCCAATAAAGAAGAAGAAGTTCTTTGTTAACCGCAAGCAATGCTTTTACTCGCGATGTTTGGATATCCTTTTTGATCTCATTGAAAAAAGCGAGATAATCCTTAGAATCTAAAACATTAGATGACATTTTTCACTTTCTTAATAAATAAAGGATTTTCGTCACTATACACGCAAAAACCGCTCTTTTCTTCCCCAAATAGATAGATTTTTAAGAATTTAAAGGGTATAGTTATCCTATGAAAAGAAATGACAAACACACAATGCAGATAGCTGCTGTTCATAGGATACAAAAGGTTCTTGATAACTCCATCAAGACCATGCGTTTTTTGTGGCGCCATGCAATTGTACTGGGCATGCTCGGCATGATGATTAAAGTTGTCGATCTGCACACAGCGAACTGGAAAAACATCCTCATTTCTCTTGTCATTGCTGGTCTTGTTGATTTCTTTAAAATGAAGATAAATATTTCCAGTGGCTATAATGGTGCTAACAATCGCATTTTTAAAATTAATGACGATTGGAGCATGAATCCTGCTAAAATGGGCTCCGCAGCATGGAATATTGACCCTTGTGCACCAGGATCTTCTGCCTATTACTCTAGGCAAAATAACTCTCGATATAGTTAGCTTTTTCATTTCTGTTGAGACTCTCCGCTCCATATTTTTTTGCCTGCATCCGTTACATCACTTATCATGCCGTTAACCTCTGTTATTCCCTTTTCAGCAACTCTTCTAAAGACTCCTTTATCCTGTTGTGCGTCTAGCTCTTGTTTTAAAGTAGAACCCTGACCTCGTGCTTCATTAGCACCTTTAACAATGGCCGTGCGTCCTTGTGTAATCTTTTCTTCCGCACTTTGTCGTGTTGAAACACCTGGATTGCTAGCAATATCACCTGCTTGATTTCTCACTTGCTGCAGACTATCTTTCGTCACCGCATAAGACTGATGCCCTTGCTCCCCATCGTACTGGTTTCGCACTTGTGCTGATGAAGGTGTAGAAACACTTCCCGGATTTAACCCTCTCTCAGCCATATAACGCCCAGCATACGCCATCGCCATTTTAGGATTATGTGCCATAATATGCGCAGCTCCTCGTGTCCCTAGATGACCCTTGGTATTATCGGCTGGTTGCGCTGCTAACCATTCCCCAAACTGCTGACTTGCGTTGTAATTAATGGTGGAACTATTAGCTCGAGTAAAGCTTGCTTGCTGATTGTAATCCTCTGCAGTTCTAAAACTCTTCGCCGCTTCACTACGTTGATTCATTCCTTGCTCATAAGCGCCGGACGTTTCTTCTGCTAAACGTCGTGCTTTTTCATCAGTAAGCGAATGAGATAGCTGCTGAGAAGCATGTGCTGCTTCACGCATGGCTTCTTGGTAGTTATTATCTTCTATAAATCGTTGAGCTTTAGAATAAAGCTCCTGTTCTTTTGCACTTAATTCTCCTCCCATACTCATCGATCCTCCTAGCAATTTCATGCTTTTTCCTGCACTGACATTAGCTAATAACTGTACTGCTTTTCCATCCTCAAGTTGAGTTTGCCGTACAAAATCCTTGGTTAAATTAGCCCCATGATGGATAGCTTGGCTTTGTTCCACGTTGATACCATGGCTAGTGGTATCGCCAGAGCTCTCAAGCTTAGACAAAGTATCACTTAAGCTCACGGCTGAACGTGCACTGCTGCTAAGCTGTTGCGAAGAACTTTCACTTAAATTCATCGCATTTTGATAGCTTCTGCTTGCCATTTCCGAGAGTTGATTACTTTGCGATTCCGCGACGTTAAGACTAATAGGAAGGTTTGAGGTACCAATATTAGAGATTTGTGAGCCATCCGCCATAGTCGTCATCTCTACACGACCATCTTGCATCGAGAAGGAATGAGCTTTGTAGGCAGCCGCGTTAGAACGCTGCAGCATCGAACTATTCGAAATCTGCACATTCCCTTCTGAGACATTCCCAAAACTTAAATTTCCCGACGTCACTTCAGAGGCTGCCATACTGGCGGCACCCTGACCCACATTTCCTAAGTGTGATGCCATGTGCACAAAGCTTCCTACCCCTTTAACAATGGCAATGCAGAGAAAAGGGATACTCATCGCTAAATACCCGGCCATTGAGGCAATATCCGTGTTCAGGTTAGCAATCCCTACAGAACTTGCAATCGTCACTCCTGCTTCATTGGATAGAGATAATAAACTTAAGGTCTTTGAGCGTGCCGCCATCGTCATGACGTAGTTCAAGATTGCATATAAAGGTGCCCACATTTGCAACCAAAGAAGAATCTGTGCCCAACGCAAAAGAAACTGATAGCCAAACGGTAAAAGAGCCATGGGAATAATAAATAAGAAACAAGCATAAGCAATAGCTTCGAGCACCGCTTTCATGGTTGGCAGAGTCTCTCCGGCCATGGCCCCTAAAGTCTCATAGGTCGAGCGCTGCTGTAAGTAAGCCCGACGTGCAGCAAAATTTTGGGCATTTCCTACCGCAGCACCATTGGCTTCAATCCCATCGACAATACTGTAAATCATTATCTGCTGCTGGATAATCTCTTGTGCTGACTTAGCGATATTCCCTAAGGCTCCATAACTTAACGGAAGGTACTTGAGCAATTCCGCTTTACCATTAATTAGCACATGGTTGCCAAAGATCTTTTTGCCAAATATCGTGGCACTTCGATCCAGTTCTTGCCCCCATAAACGATTAAAACGTGCTACCCCTTCCCGACACGTAATAATCTCTGGCCTTCCGGCCATGGTTCCTGCTTGGCGCGGCTCTCTCCACAAAAAGGAGCGCACTGGTGAAGCATTGGTAGACACTAACTCCCAAATATCATCACTATGTCTGAGATCTTCAACCGTGTACTTACGCCCTAACATCGCATCATAGAGAATACATTGCCCCACAAACCCGCGCATATTCTCTGCTAAGTCTTCATTGGTAATATGGAAGGATTTTGCTTGCTGGATGATATTACCGGCAAAGAGTGACCCAGACTTCTGATACTTAAGATCATCAGGCAGCGTAAAGACTTTTTCCACTTGCTCGGTAATGATGCTGCCAAACTTACTAATGTATCCTGCAAATGCCGCAAGACCATAGGGAACATTATCGACTTTTTGATGAAACTTCGTGACCGGATCATGAATCCACACGCTGGCTTGTGGTGCAAATAAGAGAGTAGTGATCACTGACATAGGAATGATCCAATGGGTTAAGGGTTTCATCATGTCCCCATACACCGCATAGAGTGCTGCCCAAAACACCCCTAAAATCATCCCTATTCTTTTGAGTGGTTCATAAAGAGTGCCGGTATGGCCATTAAGACAGGCCGCAATCGAGTTAAAGACGCCTTGAAGAATTTCGCCATTTCCAAAGGTATAAATTTCATATTCCATTTTCTATTTACCTCGTTACATCCAATTATATTCGTTAGCCACATTGCCCATCATCACGTGCAACTGTTTCTCAATAACTTGCGTTGATTGAATCATCGATAAGTGGCTATCCATTTGTTGATAAGCTGATTGACGTTTGTGTGTAATGCGTTCTCTTGCATGACGGAGCTGATTTAAGAAACGATCCATATGGGCATCATCGACCTGAATCGATTTCAGCTGGGCGACGCTGTCATGCACGATATCAATCACTTCAATGACATATTTGTAGAGAATATCAAGCGCTATTAGCTCCGCGTATTGATGCACATCTATCGGTGCATAGCCTTTACGAAACGCTGTACTGACGTTCAACATTTTATACACTGGCAGTCTGGTAGAATTAAGAAAATCTTTTTCTTCAGCCGTTGGCTCGGTATCGGCATAGATCTTTTCAATCAGGCTTTCCAAGATGAGATGCGTTTTCTTAAACAACGCATGGGCTTCAGGCAGATTGATGTGCTGCATAACAGGGAGCAAACATTTCCCATCGTCACACCGGTAAATAGGAGTATTGCCTCCATTAAGCAGACCATTTAAGACATCATCTCGGTCCGCGTGTCCAGGAAGCATGGTAATTTCAAACTCCTCCCCATTTTTACGAGCAATAATAGAGCCCACTAAGGTTAAGAAAAGCTGTGCTAATTCTTGATCCGTACTTAAAAAGGCATTGGTTTGAATGGCTTTCCACGCCAGGTTAAATTCTCCAACTAACATATCTTTATACTTTGGATCAGCCCCTGCCCGGCTCAACACACTATCGCGATCGCCTTTAGCTCCACATCCCTGTCGTGCTGCAGACCAATCAGAAAATGCCCCAAGGTTACTTCCCATCGCTTGACACAAATGCTTGCTGGATTGATCCGATTTGGGCCAAATTCCCCCCAACATCGTCGCGGCGGCTTCACAGGAATTGATATTGGTTTGGTTAATCTGCGTTGCCAACGCATTAAGCTCGTTCATAATATTATAGATTTGCGGGCTCACGGTTTGCACTGCCAGCATGAAGGCATAAGAAGCAGCGGATGAGCCAATATTGCGCATCATCTCCACCATTGCTCCAGCACTTATATGCGAAAACCCTCCCGTCCACATATCAATACCGCCACACCCCGCACGAAATCCCGGCATCTGTACCGTTGCCAGTTGCGCATTACGTGCTCCTGTGCGAGCCATAATACTCCCACCGGTATAATACCCAGCAGATTGATCTCGATAAGCTCCCGGTGCAGTGACATTACTCGCCATGCCAGCACTTTTAAAAAACGTCATCAGATCTTGAGCAATGGGAGCATAAAGACCCGTGCCGCTAATCATCGTAAAGAGAAGGAGACCTCGCTTGGCTTTAAAAAAGAAAAACCTTACACTGAATAGAAAATCTACAACCATATTGATCCATGCAGATTGATATTCCTGACGACCTAACCGATTCGTTAACCGCTGTTGCCAAGGAATTAGATACCAATGTGCAAACCCTCGTCCTGTACTCTGTGCAGACCTATCTTTATAGTTTACGCCCCACCCAAAATATGAAGAATCCCGCTGTTGCTGCAGCGTTTGAGCAATGGCGAACAGCCATTGGTAAGTCCATCTCCTGTTCAAATATCTTAAAAAAGCAATAATCTTTTTCATGCGTTCACCAAACTCATAATCCGGATTTCCATTTGATCAATACTCGTCATCCCAAAAGCGATCGGGATGACATGCCCCGTATTCGGATTCACCGCAAATAAAGCCGGCATCACCTGCCCTTGGTTTCCAGGTTGCCACTGTACAAACAGACCATTATCCGGTTGTGCATTCGGGAAAAGCTCTAATTGTCCGCCATCAAGGCTAATAGGTAAAACTTCCCAGCCATATTGTTCACTAAACTGCTTCACAATCGGCGCAAACTGATGACAGTACTCACAATTGCCACTAAAGAAGAAAAACAGCCCATACTCTTTGGCAAGCACTTGAATGGTTTCTTTCACTTGTTTCTTTTCTAAATCCAGCTGCACATGACGGGCCCGCTGATTCACTGGCGAGACTAGTGTATGATCGAGCGTTGGGTTTAAGAACACGCTTTGCATCCACCCTTCACTAAAAGCTTTTGAGCGATCCATCATGTCTTTTTGCATGTCTTGATACGCACGTATTTTTTTGGGAGTGGGGTCTATCCAGGCTGCAGCGAGACGATTTTCGAGTTCTTCTCGGTAGCTTGCCACGACCTCTTTCGGTGCTTTTTTCTTCAAAGGTATAGAAGAATTTTTTGAAGTATTTAAGGACTTCTCAGCAGATTGCTGTTCCTCTTCTCTTGGGATTTCTTGCGGCTCATACCAGTGCCACCCCTTTTCATGGACTTGGTAGTAAGAAGTCGCTTCTAAGCTCGAAATAAGCATTACTCCTATCAAAAATACATTGTGTTTTTTCATCCTGTTTTCTCCTGCCATCTCAAAGCTCATTTCTGGGAGTATTGGTCGATGAAGCTCCAGCCGTATCTGTTCCAGAGACCCTCACTTTTTTTGTCATATGACTCATGTTTTCACGGATACGGTCTAATTCAACGCCTTGCGCAATGTGCTCTTGGGCTTTTGGCTTAAAATTCTTCTGTACGTCTTCATAAAGTTCCGATAAGTTCATGCGTGACATATCAATGCGACTCAGTTCTGTGGGCGTGAGTCCTCGACAATCTGGCCCCTCTACATCACCCCATCCAAGACCAAGTTGTGCCCTTCCTTGAGAATTGATAAGTCTGGCGAGTTTTGTGCCAAAGCAACAAAAACTTGATTTTTTACGAATACAAATTTTAAATATCGGGTCTCTTTCTGCGCAATAAGTCCCTACAAACACGCATTTCTTCTTACCTCGCCAATCAGCAAGTTCACGTTCTTCCCCACTACACTCAGCAAGGTTGAGGCTTACCCCCCAGCCTTTTCCCGTGGTACAACAATCACGAAACCCGATGCAATTCTTACGACATTGCCGTGACTGTCCTTTAAAAATTCCTACATCGGCACGAATATCATTTTGCACTTCTTTTAGAACAGCTAAATGGGCCATGGCATTAAACATCTCGCCATTAGACTCATAATCGCTCTCTGCACAATCACCCGTTAAACAAAATGGCGACTTCTCGCCAACGGCTCGATATCGTCGTATCTTCTTCTTAGCAGATGGGCATCTCAACGTTTGTTTCCAGGCAACACAAACTTCATTAATCTCTTCCGCACAGACAGAACTAATCTGAACACACCCTTTAATTCTCAATGCTTGGCAAGTGTTTTCAACAGGTTTAAAACAAGCATACGTATCTGTTTCTTCCCAGTGATCTCGTGTAATAGGTTCTATTTCGGTGGGAGAGTTACCTGGTTTAGGACCTACAACATCTCCTCTAATCTCTCGCGTTCCTGGCTCTCCGTGGACCCTTTCAACATAATAACATCGTCCCTGGTCACTTAGTTCTTCAAGGTGCTCGCACCCCACCCATTCTTCAGAAAGTATTTCCACATGGCGAGGGGTAACCCATTCCATGGCCCATCTTGTCCCGTCACTTTGGAGATTATGATGATGTCCATGAGAGGAAAACCACCAATAGATGTGGCATTCACACCTTCTCACTTCTGGAACAATTTGAATTTTAAGAATTAGTTGTTTACGACACGTCTGTACGTACTCATCTCCCCCTTCCATACACTCAACAATTTCATCTTGATCCTGACCAGTACCATCGGACGTCTCAACAACCATTTCCTGCATCGTTTGTTCCGGATTAGCCGTCGCTTTATTAGCATTGATAAAGAGAGGATCCGTGCTTGGATCAATGACAAACTTTTGCCGCGTTCTTGAATTCTCGGAAATCACCACGGCTGCTTGGTTACTTCTCACCTCAGCACTGGTAGCATCACCGATCGATCCATTATCCAAAGACGCTTCTTTTGGACTATCGGTCATAAATCCTGGCACGGTCGAAGGAGAAGTACTTGTAGCCGCCTGTTGTACACCGCCTAGAAGAGAGCCCGCCATGGCTTTCCCCTCGCTATGGCCGTTTGTCATTGCCTGCAACGTGACCAAAGCAGAAAGACTTAGCAGGACGATAAAAGCGAACAATCTCATGACATCTCCTGCAGCTTTTGCGCAGCAAACGCTAGCGATACATTTCCAGATAAACGCCCTATCTCTTGCAGTTCTCCCTCGGTAGATGCTTTAACCCGTACAAACACCGGTACTTGTTGTATCTGATAGGTCTCAAACAATTCAGGATTGATCTCGATACCTGACCTCTCCTCTTCACCTAGCGCTTGAAAGGCTGCTTGTGTCTCTTTAAACGAATCCCCTTTAAGTCCCCGCATGACAAGAACCGCTCCAAACTTTTCGGCTTCTTTTGCAAGAGCGGTTAAGCTTGCTTTGGGTATCGAAAACGACACGAAGACCAAAATCTTTGGATCTTTTACAGTTGCGTGAACGTATTGATCGTTATCTTTTTTCACCCGGTTTTTATTGGGGCACCCAGGCGCAATAGCGAGCTCTCCTTTATCATCTTGTTGGCCTCGACAAACACCCGCTTTAGGAGAATTGATGATCGCAGTGCTTTGCTTTACATCTGGCATTTCTTTTAATTTGCTTTTGCTCCAGCTTAACGCTTCGTTATAGACCTTCTGTAGATCTGGTTTTGCATTGGCTGGGACCGATGCTTCAAGTACCAATAATCCAAAAACTATGCATAAAATTAGCCTAAGCAGCATGATCTTTTTCTCCATACCAAATACCCAAAATCCTCCCCTTGATAGGGGAATTCCTTGCCACTCCCCCATAACACTTCGGTTCGACCTAACGGATGACACTGCCGTGATCCAGTCGATGGAACGGGGAACAACATCTGCGTTTTGTATTGGGTCTTTTTGATAATCGGCATCGGATAACGATCACACCACGCATCTCTACCCACGGTGCCTTTCAGCAACCCTTCGCGATGTAACTTGGCAATCATCCGCTGCAACGCCAATAGACTCGCTTGCACCCCACCCACATGAGACGCGATCGAGCCACTAAAAGGATACATGCTGCCCTGGCATCCCCCACACCAAAACAACTCATCCCGACCAAACCCAGTGCTTGCCATTACACAATCCGCAGCACACGCTGCTTGTGCAATCGGATTGGCGAATAGTACAGCTTCGGGATTCAAAATAAAGGCTGTCTCATCATCGTTCCATAAGGGGTCAAGCTCCGTGATATAGGCAAGATCCACATCTCCCTTTTCCATGCAAACCAAATCAACAATCAGCTCTAACCAGTAGAGCACCGGGTACATATACCAATGCACTTGGTAGAACGAATCACGCATGCGCGAGGTATTGCCCGTTTGATGGCCATTCTCCACTGACCCAGCACCTTGCACGCCTCGTTCCATCATCTGAATACCACCCATATTCACTAAGCAGTAGGGTGTGCGCGTCACATCAACCATGCGCACTGGCTCCCAAAACGAAATCGGCACGCCTACGCGCGGAATAGGAGTGGAACACGCACATAAGATTTCTCTCAGGTTCTCCGTATCTTCCCCACTTGCCGAGACGCGCATACCACCAATCGTAATCGGGAAAATACAACTCCAGCAGATATCTGAAATCGGGTTAACAAACCTTCCCACGCACTTGCTATAGCCAAGCGTGCTTTGAACGATCATCATGCAGAGAAGGAATCGCTTGACCACGTCTTATTCCCTCGTTTTTGCATTTATGGATCGAGTTTCTTGGTGACGTCTTTCCACAAGAGTTGCTGCATCCGCCTTTTGCTCTTCGACTTTAAGAAGCATTCCCTCTTGGGTAACGATGGCAGGTACTTGTTTGATACCAAGCTTATGGGTGATCTTGCCAAACTGATCAAAGAATATCGGAATTCCAAGATCTTTCATCATCTGTAAGGGCGCCCCCTTCACCAGAATCACTTTGGCAAGCGGATGGCGCTTCAGCATAAAAAAGGCCCAGGTCAAATGAGAGGATTCATCTCCATCAATAAACAGCAACGGTTTGGTAAGAGAGCGTGTTTCCAACGGATTAACGCGTTGTCCCTTTTGGTAAAAAACCTTTCCTTCATGATCTTTAAGGTCTTTGGTCACTGTAATGGAGGGATCGAAGGTATACGTGCGCGGTTGTACGGTATGAATAATCCCTTCAACAGCTTGAGGTCTCTCTATCTTTTTTTTAACTTTGCTTTGGATGTTTTGCTGATGCATCTCCAGGGTCCCCTCTCGCTGCAGCTTGGCAAGCCGTGTTTGAATCACCTCAAGCAAGTTGTTTTCTTCGATAGGGAATAACGTTCCAAAAACCCCTAAATCTTTGCTTGCTTGAGCAGCGCTCAAATACATCCCTATCAAGAAGAAAAATATCAACCTGGTTATTGCCATATGCTTTACACCACTGCGATTAAACGGCCTTGTAATTGATGGCGGTGCACCAACCCCACCTCAACGTACCGAGAATCAAAACTCCTTGGATGGAGTGCATATAAAAATACATAGCCCTTAGGAATAACGAGCGTCGGGATCGGACGAAGCGTTCTTCCATCACGTGTCGTCGGATATACCTTCCCAACACGTTTATTACCAACCCAAATCTCTCCATGTTTGTCATAAGTAATCTTGTCGCCTTCTTCGCCAATGATCCTTTTAATCAAATTGCCTTGATAAAAGGTGTTATACACCAAGGTAATATCGCCTCGTTTTGGCTTAAGGTAGGGAAAATGTACAAAATAATGCTCCGGCATCGAATGGGTAGTGCTTTTAATCAAATGAATATGCTCACTCAAGAAACCTATGCCTAAAAAAGTCAGCATGAAGGTCTTACTTCCCTTCTTTAGGGAAGTTTTTGTAAAGCATGGTTTTAACCAGCTAAATATCGGGGTAGCTATGGGTATACTCATCCTTTAACCCTCTTCCTTTTCTTGTTCTTCGTTCCATTGCTTTAGTGATTCATTGAGGAGGTCTGTATAATCCGGCAAGCTACCACTTAAAACAGCACCTTTAGTGAGAAGAATGGTCTTCTGCTCTTTTGCTAGCTCCTTCATCTGCTCTTTGAGATCGCTAATGATATGCTGCATCACCGCCGTTGGCACCTTGCCATCGGTATACTGCTGACCAAGCTGGGCAGCTTGACGATTGATTAATTGCCCCATATCCACCGTCGCAAGTTGCGGCTTTTGAAGGTAGACAACGCCTAACGTTATTAAACTTAAACTCATAGCGATTAAACTGAGAATCAGCGAAACTTTTGGGTGGGTGATCATGCAGCTTTCTCCTCAGTGTATTGTTGATAGTTAGGGTTCTTCATTTTCTTTCTTGCTGCAACGATAGTGGAAACCGCTTCTTCCATGGTGAGTCCTCGGTTTTTTAGATCCTTTACGGCAGCATATTCATCCGGTTTCGTTGAATAGACCACTAACGAAAATGGATCTAAAGGCAGACGCTCAATCGAATACCCTTGAGGCGTAATGACCGCGATTTCCGCATATTGACCCTGCTTCGTCTTGACGGATTTGAGTTGGGCTTCCTTTTGCGGTGTCATCGAAATTCGCTTTTGTTCTTTAAGCAAATCAATCGATTCTTCACGTTGCGATAACATGCAGAGCGTGTCGCTATTTTCAAAGACAGCTCTTGCTCCTGGACTTTGATAAAAGTCGTTAAGGCTTTGAGTTCCCACCACCAAGCCACCACGGTATTTACGTAAACGTCGTGCCAGCATTTCCATAAAACTGCCACCCTGACCGCCTTGGAGTAGATCCCAAGCTTCATCAAAGACAATCTGAAACGGCGTTTTACGATCGCCTAAGAACATTTTGTTGGTAATGTTAACAATCAGCATCTGCACGACTACCGCTTGTAAATCTTTGCGTTCTTTTAACTCTTCCATTTCAATAACAATGAACGGGTTATCTAAATTCACCGTGCTTGGACCATTGAAGAAGCGTCCATAACTTCCCTCTTTGGTGTACGGGAAGAGACTCATGCCAAGGTCTTGGGCTTCTTTATCTTTATGAGCAAGCAACCACTCGGCAATATGCGTGATGGCCGTGTCATTTTTATGAGCGTTCCAGCTCTCTAACATCGCTTGCTCTAGAAGCGAGGCGCCTTTATCCGATACGCCATGCTTGGGTGCCGCCATCAGAGGAAGGACGGATTTTAACATCGACAGCGCTTCTCCGGCTATTTCGGGATTATCCACGGGTATCGTTGAGAACGGATTGATGCACAAGGACGCGTCGGCACTAAACTCCATAAACTCTCCGCCTAAAATTTCGCAGAGCTTTTCAAAAGATCTTCCTACATCAAAGATAAAGACCCTTCCCCCGATCGCCTTCATGGAGGCTACCATCTCTTGCATAAAGACCGATTTACCCGACCCTGAACGCCCAACTACTGCCACATTGTAGTTGCCGGCATCATTATCAAAGGGCGACCAGGTCTTAACCTGTCCACGCTTTCCAACGAGTAACATGCCGGGCGTCTTCGTGCCTTTCCACTCCCCTTGAATCGGCAGCAAATTCCCCGATTCGGTTGAGACGGTGGTTTTAAGCTTTTGTGCATACAACAGCGCCTGTACATAAGAATGTCCCCACATGCACGGGAAGCTGCTTAAAAACATCGGTAGATGCAGGTATTTGTTCTTCTCTAACTTCCATTCTTTGGAGATAAAAAGGTTGTTAAGGATCTGCTCCGCGTTATCGATCTCATCGGGCTTTGCCATAAGAATTACGCCAAAGTGCGTTTGCACAATTCGCTCGCCCTTATTCACTTCTTCACGTAAAAAGGCTAATTCTTCTGCTTCGCGTTTACTTTCACTAATGTATTTAGCAAGAGGAGAAGCCGCTTGCTTCTCGACCCAGGAAGCTTTAGCCAAGAACTTTGTTTTTTGTTTATCCTGCACCGGAATGGTCAGCCCGTAATGAATGATAAACGGGCAAGGAATCTGCGCTTGGTCTCGATTTTCATCACCAATGAGTTCACTCATGGCATGCAGGGACCACATGTTTGGCCAAGAACGCACTCCATAGGTGCGTACCGTTACGGTTTCATCATGCAGAAGTAGCTCGTCCTTCTTTACCTTTAGATCGGATTCACTACAGCTAAGGTGATCACTTAAACGTTGAAATGGATTCCAACGTATTTTAGGAGCAGTCACTTGGCCAATACGGTGATTGAGAATACCATCCAAGGTAGAGAGTAATTCCTCAGGTCCCCAAACTACCCCTGGAATGCTTAACATCTCCAGGGTAGTCATTAATTGACTTTTAATTCGTTCGCAGATCTCTTCATCATCACGTCGGCTCTCGGTGCGCCGTAACGAGACACTAAAAAAGCACCGAAAATTGCGTACCGTAAACGGTTTAAATGGCGACTCGTACGCAAAGGACTTTAAGTATTCGGCTCGTTTTTCCGACATTTTAATTAACATAGAAGACGCATTAGGCGCGTTTTTACGAGCGTCAACGTAAGCATCTAATTGGTCGCCTACATGAGGATCCGCCCAAAGCATCACTTGAAACGAACTGCCTTCCGGTAACGCCACGGCAAAGATATTTTCTAACTCTTTTTGCATCTCCACTGATGATCCCACCAGAGGATGGGTTTCGATGACAAATCCAACGGTTTCATCGGAATAAAACAGCTTGGTCTTGCGATCATAAGCATCATAGGGCAGCAAATCGCAGATTTTATGAAACTGGGCCGATTCTTGCCAAAAGCGTTTAAACGACGATGCTTTTGGAACCTCGTTTCCTCCCCCCAATAGAGCAATCAGTTTTCTGCCAAGCTTTTCTAAAGCCATGACTTACACCGCATCTCGGTGTTGCGGATCTAAAAATACTGGCGTTGCTTGCGGTGCTAACATCTGCGCCGACCAGAAACTTGGGCGATGTACCGTATGCACCACCGAGGCTTCATAGAAGTTGCCTTGTTGGTCTTGAAATGGCGCAATCCAAATCCGCATCACCTGTTCGGCTTGTCGGTGAATCACCGTATTATCAGACAAAACGATTGGGGTTAATGAAGGTGAAGGCAAGGGTGCCGTTGAAACAAGGGGAGAGATGGCCTTTGTATCCCCCTCCTCTCTTTTTACACCAGGAATATCTCCACGATCAATCATGCTATTAACCTCAGAGATGGATTTAGCCCCTACCCCTTTAGTCGCTTCCGTATCAAAACTTTCGTGAGCGGTACTACATGCTGTTAAAATCAATCCAACTAAGGTTAGATTTGTCGTTTTTTTATGAATATGTTCCATATATCCTCCTTAATGTCTTGTTCCAACCGATTCTTGTCCTCGTGCCTCTGGCACCCACGCTTCCACAGGTTTTTGAGCGGATTCTGACGAATCATGAATTTGACTGAGGCGCTGTTGGTCGTTGACCTTAATCATCGCCCCGCGGGCTGCCGAATCTTCAAAGGCCACTCCTTGGGTAAAGACAATATCCACCTTACGTCCGGCTTGGATTTGAATCACTGGTTGCATCTGTTCGGCGCGTTTAATGTAAAAATCGGCGTATTTTTCTAACGCATTACTCGCCCCTTTAGCCGCTCCAAACTTCAAGATCTCCGGATTGGTCATTGGATTTGTTTCTGCAAGTCCATTAGAGGGAGAAAACGTTATCGGACTGCGAGATTGGCTTAAAAATCCACCCATCCCCGATAAGAACCCACCAACCGCTGCGTTGCGCATACTCTCCCCTGCTCGGTCTACAACCACACCGCGCAGCCCTGCCCTGCCGTCTTCGCCCGCCACGTAGCCGTTCACATTCATCTCAACCAGCTCCCCAGTTTTGCGCTCGGTGCAGGTAAGTTTTTCTAAGCGCATGTACACCCGTTCTGAGGAGATATCGCCATAACAGGCCGCCAACACATGACAGCCACCCAAATCGCTTTTAAACTTGCGTGGCAACGTTCCCGGATCCGTCACCCTCAGTAATACCGGCCTGGGATCCGAGCTTGCTTGAATGCTGGTGGAAGCATCCACGCCGCCTACCATCACAGCACCGGCAAACGCACCAGCGGGAATCGTGTTATCAACGGTTTTTAAGGCTTTGTTTTTTTTACTGTTGGTAAGAGTTACTGTTAAGCGTTGAATCCCTTTCGAGCGGAAACGCTTCGGCTGAATGGGTGTTTTAATGGCAGCAATTTGAGCTTGAGCCTGAGGACTTCCATTTGACCCGCTTGGTTGCACAAAATCTTGCTCAGTAGCAGTGTTTTCATGAACTTGTCGAATCTCGTTTCGAAGCTCTGGCACCACTCCTATTCCTTGCGGAACCATTTGTTGAGAAGGCGCTTGTGATTGCGAAGCTGATTGAGGACGTTGTTGGTTGATTTTCAGTAATGTTTCTAGGGCTTTTTCTAATGCATCAATTCGTTTTGTTTGATTATCAACATCATTGGTAAATTTCTCGGCCCAAACTTCTTTGCTGTTTAATCGTGAAGCGCCACTCGTAACGGGAGCCTTGTAGCTTTTTGGTTTTTTCATCGCAACCAGTGATTGATGGGTAATCACCACCCCTACGCCCGTAACCCCTAGGATTACAGCGGTAACAACGCCAGCTAACCTAAACGATTGGGCTTTTTTACGAAGTTTCGCGATGGAAGATGCGATAGGACCGTTTTCCATCAATACCCCACCACGTAAAAGGTTGCGGCTTCTCCGGTGTTCACAAACCGTTTATCAAAGAAAATCGCCACATCACCGGTACGATAAAAATCCTTTTCTAAAAGCTCTAAAGGAGCTCCGCTGGTATTTTTAATCTCGATTTTGTAACCTTTAATGGAACCGATCATATACGCAGCTATCAACCCCAGCTCAACGCCTTTGGGCCCAGTGCGTGTAAAGTCTTCCACTTCTATGGTTGGAGCTTGACCACTTACTAAGAGCTTCATGGCCTGAATAACCTGCTCTTGAAACGATTGAGGGGAATGTCCATGGTTTGGACTCATGCCCTCTGCCCCATACCATAAGCGGTCGGCATCATTCCTACCCCTTGACCAGAAAAACCTCCACCATGCTGAGAAGGTGAAGAAACAGCAACAGAATTTTTTAAGATAATCGTCGCCGCATCGCGGGTGCTAGGCTCCAAGGTCATGTCCTGCGTTGCCCCGTTTTCGGTAATCAGCGTAATGGCTAAAGCCTTATTCCCATTCTCTTGGGTTGGTTTAAGAAAAACTTGGCCGGTGCTCTCTTCGGTTTGGGCTTCATAGGTTTCACTATCTCCAAACACCTGCGTGATTCGATCATTAGCCACCGCAAGACGATTCATCGAATCATTAGAAATATAGGCTTTGATCCGCTTATCAGGATTCATCGGCAACGATTGTGAAGCTCCCGCTTCTAAGGTTGCGATGAGCGGTAAAATAGCCACCACAAAAGTAATACGTTTATGCATGAGAATTCTCCTGAATAGAGGGGATAACAACTGATGGTGCAAGAGGTGCAATGGAAGATGACGAATCGGATGGAATCGTAATGCTTTCCTCGTTGCTCTTAGGATCTTTATTGATTGCCTCAACACTTGGTTCTGTTAAAGAAGTTGACGTTTTTTTATCAGAGGAGACGAGAAGGCTTTGAGACCGAAACTCTTTAGATTCGGTATGAGGTTGATGCTCATGAGTCGAAACATCCTCTTCAAAAGCACCATCTTCCGCCGAAAGATGCGCTAAATCTTTGTTATCGGACTTAATCGCCTCAAAAGATTTCAAAAACAATCGTCCACTTCGGCTTGTAAATTCCACTCGGTAGGTTTCACGGTGAGTACTAATCTTCTTATGGGCAACATACGCATGTAAATCACCAGTCAATTCAAGCATTAGCTGATTAGGAAAGACTTCGCATTCAATCATTTCAAACTTCATGGAGACATTATCGCGCTTAAGTCGTGCTTCTTCCTTAAACAAACGGGTTTTAAGAATTTCGTGCGCACTAGAATCGGTGTAGCGTAAGAGGATTTCGCCCTGAGACAAAATATTAGAGTGACTTACATCAAGCAGTAAATGTGCAAAGAAGATGGCCTGTTCTTCTAAGTAAATTGGTGAAAACTTATTACCTTCAACCCAAAAAGATTGCTTCGTTTCTGGTGGTAAAATGATGATTTTTTCGTTTTTAAGAAAGAGGAAAACAGTTTGTAGTAAAGTGATAAGAAGCAAAACACTAGCAAGTCCAGCAAGAGCATTACGCTGGAACATTAAGTTTCCGAGCTTGAGGTCTTTAAAGCCTTGTTTCATTATCTTACCTCCCTACCCTACAAAATGCTCGATGTGTGATGGCGGCCACCCTTTGAATTGCTTTGCCGGCGGGAAAAACCAATACAAAAGAGCTTTTAAAAGCCCTTCTCCCAGGCGCCGCTTAAATTGGCGAATTGCCCAGACATCAATTCCGGTCCAAACACATCCAATGACAAACGCATCAAAGACAAGACCTGAGACAAGTGGTCCTAAAATTAGAGCTAACTCACCCTTCGTCCAAAGTAGAAAGCGAACGGCCCGATCGATGGTATAGAGGATAAGGTGACGCTTCATCACAGCAACCTAAATCAGGGCTGCCGACCCATCTCCAAGGACCGTATCAAAAAACTGAATACCTCCGCCAATGGCAGCTCCAACACCAAAGGGCATTAGGGATTGTTGTGTCACCGACATCACCGCTCCTATTGCAACGGCGGCTAACTTAATAGGATACATATAAGACCAAATTTCTTTTTTTAGGCCTTGCATCGGCGCACGTAACTCAGCCACTTCCACCGCTAATAGGCTATCGATGTTAAAAACCACGAGTGCCGTTAGACAAAAAGCGATCAAGACTCTTGCTGAAAATTCTGTATCGGTTAAGTAATTGGTTGAAGTTGGTGTTGGTAACGTAAAGCTAGATTTCATGTTGTTTTCTCCCATCCTGCTTTGAGGTTTAATGGTTTTTTTCTCTCTCCGAGAATCACCTTCATGAATTGCCCTCACCATAGCGCGAAATAAATTAAATGATCAAGAAAAAAATTCTTGTTTTAAAAATTTATCTTTGATTTGTTAAGAAAATAAGAAATTATATCGATTTATTTTAAAAATTAATTAAAAATTTCTTTAATTAATGTATGTTTTCTCCTTATAACTTTACATGTTTAGTAATTTCTTAAAAAA
>CANKYV010000014.1 GCA_947487955.1 Alphaproteobacteria bacterium | reverse complement strand
CATTAACGATTGCCACAACAAATTCAGGTACTGGGGATGTTCACTTAGAAGATCTTTCAGCAAACACTGGGGGTATTGCGGCTTGTTCGCAGCCGGTAGTTATAGATAGCGCTACTAAATTCCCAGGTAATGATTGTGCTATTCAAGGTGTTGCAACGGTAAGTGCGGCTCCAGGACAAGCATCAACACATAACCTAACGTTTGGGGAAATTGATGCAACGTCAGCAAACACAGCAGCTGCTTCTTTAACAAGCGGAACGTTGTATGTAACAAATGTATATATTGGTACAAAAGCATGGTCACATGATGTGACAGCGCATTAAATAATGTTGCCATAAACTGGATTGCCACAAGAGTTATATCATTTGTCCTAAATAACTATTATTAAAATAGGTCCCCGCATCCAGGTCTACGACCTTTCGCAGGGACGACAAAGTCTTGTCATTCCTGCCAAGGACCATAGGTCCGAGTGCGGGAATCTATTTCTGATAAATGATATTATACTCTTTTTGCAATGGCACAAAATAAGCCCCAGTCAGAAAAACCTGGCTGGGGTTTTGTTTGAAATTTTTTTATAAAAGTATTTTTACACCTAATAAAATTAAAAAACCACCAGTAACACGTTCAATTAAATATTGAAAATTTTTAAAAAATAAACTGAGGCGTTTGTTTGAAAAAAATATAGCCACTATTAAAAACCAAGCTAAGGTTGATGCAAAAATAAGTACCCCATAGATTGCAATAATAAATGCAGGTTCTTTAGGCGTTACAAAAGCTGAGATGATACTCAAAAAGAAAAGCATGGCTTTAGGGTTTGTAGCATTTGTAAAAAAGCCTGCCCTGAGTGCTTTTAAGGGCAAAATATCTTGTTGTTGAGGCTTGTTTTTCTCGTAAGAAATTTTTTGTTTTTTAGCAAGCAATCCCTTAATACCAATGTAAATAAGGTACGAAGCTCCTACATATTTAAATAACAAAAACAACCATGTGGTTTGGGCAATAATGATACCAAGTCCTAAAAAAATGTAGCTTAGGTGCACTAAAACACCTAACGATACACCTATTGCCGTAAGAATTGCGGTTTTTCTTGTGTAAATCAGGCTATTTTTCACCACAATTGCAAAATCAGGTCCTGGACTCATTAACCCCAATAACTGAATAGAAAAAAGCGCAGCAATAGACGGAAAATATTCTAAAATCATTAAATTACACTGTAGTATTAGACATTTTTAGTGACAATAACATAAGTTCAGACTTTTGACGAAAAGGGTTATTCCGTGTACATTGCAGGTTATTAGACATTATGGGGGCTTAGATTTTATGGGTATTAGCACAAGTCACTTGATCATTGTTTTGTTAATTGTTTTGGTACTGTTTGGCGCAGGGAAAATCCCCAAAATTATGGGTGATCTTGCTAAAGGCGTAAAAGTATTTAAGGAAGGAATGAAAGAGAAAGACGAGGACAAAAACTAAATGACCGTTCGTGTTCGTTTTGCCCCTTCTCCGACGGGATATTTGCATATTGGCGGTGCACGCACAGCCTTGTTTAATTATTTATTTGCCAAGCATAATAAAGGAAAATATTTACTTCGCATAGAAGATACTGATCGTGAACGCTCGACTCCTGAAGCTATTGAAGCGATTTTTGCAAGCTTAAATTGGCTAGGTATAAATTCCGACGAAGAACCCGTTTTTCAATTTTCCAGAGCAGAACGTCACGTTGAGGTTGCTCATCAATTGTTAAAAAGTGGCAATGCATATTATTGCTATTGCTCACCTGAAGAACTGCAAGCAATGCGAGAAGAAGCAACAGCAAAAAAGTTGCCACCACGCTACAACGGTATGTGGCGCGACCGCGATCCGTCGACTGCACCTGCGGGTATTAAACCTGTTATTCGCTTTAAGTCACCTCAAGAAGGTTCACTTACGATTAATGATCACGTTCAAGGTGCGGTTACTATTCAAAACGCTCAGCTTGATGACATGGTTTTATTGCGTGCAGATGGAACACCTACTTATATGCTTTCTGTAGTAGTAGATGATCATGATATGGAAATTACGCATATTATTAGGGGTGATGATCATCTTAATAATGCATTTCGTCAGCATCATATTTATCAAGCTATGGACTGGAACATTCCAGAGTTTGCCCATATCCCCCTGATTCATGGCGCTGATGGAGCAAAACTTTCGAAACGTCATGGTGCCACTAGCGCTGATGTCTATCGTGATTTAGGGTTTTTGCCAGAAGCTATGAAGAACTATTTGCTGCGACTTGGTTGGGCGCATGGTGATGATGAAATTATTAATGAAGAGCAAGCTATTGAGTGGTTTTCATTAGAAGGCATCGGTCGTTCCCCTGCCCGTTTCGATATGGCAAAGCTTCATAATTTAAATGGACATTATATTCGCCACGCTGATAATGCGTATTTATTTGGCTTAATGAAGCCATTTATTGAAAAGCAATTGGAATGTGCTCTATCTTCTGATGAAAAAGGTCGAATTCTTCAGGGGATGACTGGCCTTAAAGAGCGAGCAAAAACACTTATTGAACTTGGCGAAAGCTCAATAATTTATGTTCAACTTTTGCCATTTGATGAAAAAGCCACATCGTTGCTGACAACTGATAACATAAATCATTTAAAAAATCTTTTACCAAAACTTGAAATTTGTGATTTTTCGCAGGATGTACTTGAGGCTACATTGCGCAGTAGTGCTGAAGAACTTGGCATAAAACTTGGGCAATTAGCAGGGCCGTTGCGTGTAGCAATTACAGGAAGATCAGTATCACCTAGCCTGTTTGAAGTAATGTCAATTTTGGGTAAAGAAGAATCTTTGAAAAGGATTAAGAAGATAATTAATTCCTTTCAAACATAAACATCTTTTCGGTGCCCTACACACACAACCAACACTCTAACGACATCATCATCAATTTTACAAATAATGCGAACATCGGCCAAACAGTAACGCCAAAGGCTCGATTTATTTCCAATAAGCTCTTTACCAAAATTTCTAGGATTACTAGAGACTCTTACCCTCATATATTCAAGAACCTTTTTTTGAAGAGGATAATCGAGAGATCTTAGTTCTTTTCTAGCCCTATCATCCCAATCAATCTGCCAGATCAATTTCCGCCTCTAGTTCTTCTTGAGTCCATATTTTTCCAGAATTTTCCAGACGACTCATAGCAAGATAAGTGTCTTCCATCTCATCAAGATGCTCAAGAATAGCTACTCTCGCGTAATAAGTTTTAGTTCTACCTGTTTTCTTTGCAAGTAAGGCAAGGCGTTTTTCAATATTTTCAGGTAATCTAATTGCTAGCATTGATTAAGTCTTGACAAAAAAAATCATTGCTATACTTGTATAGCAAATACTCCATTTGTCAATAGTTATTCAGAAAATCTCGAAAATTTACATATCTATCAAATAATTTTTTCTAAAAGTATTACCCGCTAAACTTTAACTTTTTGGATAAATTTTAAAAAACATGCTAGAATGTTGCCATATGAAAAAGGAGGATAATTATGTCCAATAAATTTGATCCAACAACACGAACAACGGCAGGTGCATGGGATATTGACGCAGGTTTGCGCACGTACATGCAGCGTGTTTATAACTTTATGGCTTTGGGATTGGGTATTACCGGAATAACGGCTTACCTAACAGCTCAATCACCTGAAATGATGCAACTCATTTTTGGAACGCCGCTTGCTTATGTGGTACTATTTGCACCACTTGCAATGGTTTTCTTCATGAGTGCACGTATTCACAAAATGAGTTTTGCAAATGCACAAACGCTTTTCTGGGCGTACTCGGGCGTACTGGGGCTTTCGTTAGCAAGTATATTTATGGTTTACACTGGAGAAAGCATAACTAAGGTTTTCTTTATTACCTCAGGTATGTTTGCAGGCACCAGCCTTTATGGGTACACGACTCAGCGAGATTTGAGCAGGTTTGGTTCATTCTTGTTTATGGGCTTACTTGGAATTATTATTGCAAGTGTAGTAAATATGTTCATGCATAGCGGACCCATGCAGTTTGCGATTTCAGTACTCTCTGTACTAATTTTTACGGGTTTAACAGCCTATGATACGCAAATGATCAAAGAGTTTTACTATGCAAATGATGATAGCGAAACTTCAGGTAAAAAAGCACTGTTTGGCGCTTTGCAACTTTACATGAACTTCTTGAATTTGTTCTTGGCACTATTGCACCTATTTGGCAATCGTCGCTAATTCAAGATTTCCAAATAAAAAGGGCTGGAAAGAAATCTCAGCCCTTTTTTTATTCACTTATTCGTTCTTACCAAGCTTTAGCTTTTTGAAAGATTGGTTTTATTTTATCTAATGAACAATTAATGTCTTCTGTTCGATAATTATCTTCTTTTTTAAATTTACTGACATTAATATAGGACGCTAATGGCCCTATCCTTTCAAAATTATGAAACATCTCAGAAAGATTTGTTTCTTTCAAAGAGTGCGCTGTATCCCCTGCACCACAAGCCTCAGCAGCTGCTGCAAAAGTTTTAAACAATATATTTTCTTTATGATGGTGAGCAAACGCACCAACCATAGTTGAAGCAACGAGTACGCTACTATCTTCGTGATGTGCAGTTTTTAGCAATAATGGAACATGCAAATCTAATCCCTGACGCTCAGCAATTTCTACAATATGATGCCGAATTATCGAGAGATGGTGCTGCAAAGTATTTAATTCCTCTGCAGAAAGCCTTACTGAAATAATTTCAGATCTCTGACGAAGTTCTGGGATAAGGGTACAAGCATTAAAAGTTACTCTAGCCAATGTACTGCTAAATCTATACGAATCAGAAAGAACACCTAGGCTTCTTTCAACAGCATATAAAGACCAGTCGCAATGCAGATCATGCGCAATTTCCTGCATACCAACTAAAAATCTTTGGTTTGTGCTTACACCAGGTATTGGTGGTTCGTGGTCATCTAGTCTTGATGTATTTTCACTTCCACAAAGATGCACTGATAATAAAAATATACTTAAGAAAATCCTTTCCATAAAAAAAACCTCTAAGAAATTTCCATTAGAGGGTAATAGTGCAAAAAAGATAAATTTCAATGATTTTTATTAACTATTTATTTACAATAATTTACAAATAATTAATTTTTTCAAATATACTTTACTTTTTATTATTTTTTTCCTGGTAAATATTAAAGATAGCAGCTTCACCACTGCTAAAAATTATGTGTTCTGGATCTTGTAAATTAAGGAAAAAATAATGAGAAAACATATCGAATTAAAAATACTAGGAACAATATTATTATTAAACAGCACTATATTGACAGCGATGATTGATGTGACAGTACCTGATGATACAAGAAATAGTGTTTTTTTAAGAAAAGTAGACGCATCAATAAAGATGCAAATGCAGACAAAAACTATAAAGGATTTGATGGTTCATGCATCCCCTCAAATAGATAGCTTTCTAAGTGAAGCCCTTGAAAATAATACATTTCCTAGCTCTGCTGAGTTAGATACAGCATTAACAGAAGCTGTAAAAGTTGAAGATGTTTATTTAGTGAGAGTATTTTTTCAAGAATTTCTTGGCAAAGCATGGCCAATGCAGCCAAGTCAGCAAGCAGTTATTGATGCACTAACACAAGCACGCACTAAAATGCAGGAAATGAACGACACCAAAAAAAGAAATAGTCGTTTAAACTGGGCAGGAAAGCCAGACAAAAATGGTTATACTGCCATGGACAGGCTAGCTTATTATCCTGCCCAATTTGATAAAACACTTCCTGAAAGAATCGAAAGTTTGAATAGCATTATCGAATTTCTTGAAACAAAAATTCAGCACTAAAGAAATAAATAGTGATAGGGGATCGTACCCACCTATCACTTTCACTATCTTACTTTTCAAAATTCTTTGCGAAAAATTCATTAAGTAAACGTACGCCATAGCCGGTAGCGCCTTTACCTGTCAGCGGTTTTTCGGCTTTGTCCCAGGCCATCCCAGCGATATCTAAATGCGCCCAAGGCGTTTTGTTGACAAATCGCTCAAGGAATTGAGCCGCTGTAATACTACCTGCACCACGACCTGAACCAACATTTTTAACGTCAGCTACATCGGAATTAACGTCTTTATCATATGCTTTGCCCATAGGGAGACGCCACAACGGTTCACCGACAGTTTCTCCCGCACTGGTCAACATATCACAAAGCTTATCGTTATTACTAAATAACCCAGCATATTCATATCCTAAAGCCACAGTAATAGCGCCTGTAAGAGTAGCTAAGTCAATCATGTATTGAGGTTTGAATTTATCCTGGGTATACCAAAGAGCATCAGCTAGGACTAAACGCCCTTCTGCATCTGTATTTAAAATCTCAATAGTTTGTCCTGAAAGAGAAGTGACAACATCTGATGGACGCTGCGCTGCTCCTGAAGGCATGTTTTCAGCTAAAGCCATAACCCCTACAACATTTACTTTGGCTTTCCGCATTGCTAGAGACTTCATAAGTCCCAATACAACACCTGAACCTGCCATGTCGTATTTCATATCTTCCATGCCATTGGAAGGCTTAATATTAATCCCACCGGTATCAAACGTGATACCCTTACCAACTACTGCTATAGGTTTTTGACCAAACTTGTTGCCCATCCACTGCATAATCACTAGCTGAGACTCACGAATGCTACCTTGGCCAACGCCAAGCAAAGCACCAAAGCCCAATTTTTTCATCTCTTTTTCACCCAAAATCTGGACTTTTACGCCAATTTTTTTCAACTCCTTAGCGTATTTTGCCATTGATTCAGGATAAACAATGTTTGGTGGCTCTGAAACAACAAGCCTTGTTAGATGGCTCCCACCTGCAATTGCTGCAAGCTTATCAAAAATTTTTTGTGATTCTTTAACATTAGGACTTACAAAAACCAATTCACTAAGCACTGGAATTTCGTCTTTTTCACGCTTAGTTTTGTATTTGTCAAAAGACCATGAACGAATAAGTGCACCAGAAGCAATGTATGCTATACACTCAGCAACTGGTAGATTTTTTACACCAGGTATATCTGATAAATCAATAACAGCTTTTTTTTCGCGCAAGCTATTTAAGCATGCAAAAAGCCTAGCACCGATTTTTTCTAAAATTAATGAGGTATGATTTTTAGCATCTCCCAAGCCAAGCAAAATCAGCTGGCCATTTAGCCCATTTACTGAAGGTAAACGCAACATTTTCTCGGCTTTTCCGTTAAATTCAGTGTTATCTACAGATAATTTCACTGAACCGTTAGCAGCTTTATCTAGAGCTTTAGTAACACTACCAAAGCTCCCATCCTCATAAACACTTGCAACCAATAAGCTGCTTTTTGGCGCCTTATCTGTAAATACTATTTTCATGATGGTTCCTTTTGTTGTTTAAGTAATCTTGCCTTAGAAACGGCGATTGCTGCAAGGTTAACTAAGGTTCTAGGTCTTGCGGTTGGTGTACAAATATGTGCAGATTCTTTGATTCCCATGAGAATAGGACCAATTGTTTGTCCATTTGCTAAAATCTTAATAGTATTTAGAGCTGTATTTGCAACATCTATATTTGGCATCACAAGCAGATTTGCTGAACCTTTTAATGTATTTTTTGGAAATATATGACCGCGAATTTTTTCATCTAATGCCGCATCAATGTGCATTTCTCCTTCAATTTCAAGTTCGGGTGCACTATCTCTAATCAACTCCATAGCACGGCGCATTTTTTTTGCTTGAGGATGACTTCCAGCACCAAAATTAGAATATGATATCAAGGCTATTTTTGGCTTTATACCAAACAAACGTACTTGCTCAGCTGCCATGATAGTGATTTCCGCTAAGTGCTCAGCCGTAGGGTCAATATTTACATAAGGATCTGTAATAAACAAAATCCCTCTCTCAAGTTTGCGGTTATCTACAGCAATTGCCGAAAGAGCTGCACAACGATGTTGATTTTCAGCAATACCTAAAACTTCCATAATGGGAATCAAATGATCAGGATAATTACCATTACAACCGCAGATCATGGTATCAGCATCACCTAAATGCAACATCATAGCAGCAATAACCGTTGTGTTAGTACGCATAATTTCTTTGGCATTATCTGGTGTGATACCTTTTCGTGCCATAATTTCATGATATGCTTGCCAGTAAGCTTTGTATCTTGAGTCATCCTGAGGATTAATGATTTCAAAATCGGTATTCATTTCCAATCTTAACCCCAGGTGCTGAATACGACGCTCAATAACCTCAGGACGCCCAATAACTAAAACTTTAGCTATTTTTTCATCACGTATGGTCTGAACTGCTTGCAAAACTCTTTCATCTTCACCCTCAGCAAAAACAAGACGTATATCATCAGCATAAGCTTTTGCTGCCGCAAAAATTGGACGCATGACAACACCGGAACGATAAATGGCTTCTTTTAGCTGATTACGATATTCATCCCAATCTTTAACAGGTCTAGCTGCAACTCCAGAGTCAACTGCAGCCTTAGCAACTGCATAAGATAATTCCACATATAGACGCCTGTCAAAAGGCTTTGGAATAATATAATCGCGACCAAAAGTTAATCTCTCTCCTCCATAAGCCGCAACAACAAAGTCATCACATTCAACTTTGGCAATACTTGCAATGGCTTCAACACAAGCAACTTTCATCTCATGATTAATACAAGTTGCGCCAACATCAAGCGCTCCTCTAAATATATAAGGAAAACATAAAGCATTATTAACCTGATTTGGGTAATCAGTTCTACCTGTTGCCATGATTGCATCATCTCGAACTTTTCGTACAATTTCCGGCCGAATTTCTGGCTCTGGATTTGCAAGTGCAAAAATAATAGGGTTATCAGCCATGGATTTAGCCATGTCAGCACTCATAAGCCCAGCACTAGAGAGACCTAAAAATACATCAGCTCCTTTTATTGCTTCTTCAAGAGTGCGAAGAGGTGTGTCAGAAGCTAGTGCTTCTTTTGATGGGTCAAGGTTAGCCCTACCTTTAAATATTACACCATCACGATCGCACACTATTAAGTTTTCACGGCGTAATCCTAATTTTATAAGAAGTTCTAAACATGCAACTGCAGAAGCGCCTGCACCTGACGCAACCATTTTTATTTTATCTAAAGACTTACCGGCAAGTTCCAGTGCGTTTTTCATCGCAGCGCAAACAATAATTGCCGTACCGTGCTGATCGTCGTGCAAAACTGGAATATTGACTCTTTTAGCAAGTTCTCGTTCTACGTAAAAACATTCTGGTGCTTTTATATCTTCAAGATTAATACCGCCAAAAGTTGGCTCCAATGCAGCAATAATATCAACAAGTTTTTGGGGGTCTGTTTCATTAATTTCAATATCAAAAGCATCGATACCGGCAAATTTTTTAAAAAGTACAGCTTTACCTTCCATAACAGGTTTTGAAGCCAATGCCCCAATGTTTCCAAGCCCTAATACTGCTGTTCCGTTACTGATAACACCAACCAAATTTCCACGTATAGTGTATTGCGCTGCCTTTAATGGATCTTTAGCTATTTCCAAGCATGGCTCTGCAACACCCGGCGAATAAGCAAGTGCCAGATCATGCGGATTTGTAAGAGGTTTAGTTGCAGTAATTTCTAACTTACCCTTTGGGTGTTGTGAATGGTAATTTAAAGACTGTTCATAGATACTGCGTGGCATGATTTTATACTATTTTCCCAAAAATGCTTTTTACTCTTTTTATCACGATATCAGCATTTATGCCAAAGTGTGTATATAAATCTCCTGCTGGTGCTGATGCTCCAAAAGAATTCATTCCAATAAATATTCCTTTTTCACCTAAATATTTAGGCCAAACACCCTCGCACGCTGCTTCTATTCCTATGCGAATACCTTTTCCTAATACTTGATCTTTGTAGCTCTGTGATTGTTTTGCAAATAATTCCATACATGGCATAGACACAACCCTCACCAGAATATTCAATTTCATTAAGGCATCTGCTGCCTCAACAGCTATTGAAACTTCAGAACCAGATGCAATTAATGTAACTTCTGCTTCTGTTTTTTCAATCAATACATATCCACCTTTTGCACAAGCATTTTCAAGGTGATTAGTGCGTAAATCACTTAAATAAGGGAGTTTTTGGCGCGTTAACACTAAAACTGATGGTGCACTTCTGCTTTGCACAGCCAACTGCCAACATTCTGCAACTTCCATCGCATCCATAGGACGAAACGTTAAAACGTTGGGAATGCAACGTAAATGCGCTAAATGTTCAATAGGTTGATGAGTTGGCCCATCTTCTCCAAGACCAATGGAATCATGCGTTAATACATAAATTACACCCTGCTTCATTAATGCTGATAAACGAAGTGCTGGTTTTAAATAATCTAGGAAAACTAAAAAAGTTCCGCCATAGGGAATAAAAGCTTTTGAAAGGCTCAAACCATTCATTACCGCTGCCATAGCATGTTCACGCACTCCGTAATGAATATAATTACCTTCATAATTTGGTGCAGCAATTACGGTTTGAGATTTTGTTTTTGTATTATTTGATCCTGTCAAATCGGCAGAGCCTCCGATTAGAGGCAAGAGGGGTACAATGACTTCTAAAACCTGCTGTGACAATACTCGA
Organism: Alphaproteobacteria bacterium; assembly: GCA_947487955.1. GTDB lineage: Bacteria > Pseudomonadota > Alphaproteobacteria > Paracaedibacterales > CAITNM01 > CAITNM01. The sequence continues at coordinate 30,844 of CANKYV010000014.1, read as the reverse complement.
GTAGCAGCACTGTGTTTCTCGTTTTTTATTTTTTGCTTATATTCACTAATAGCTTTATCAATTTCAATACACGGTTCTTGCAGTTCTTTTTGAATAGTGTTTGATGTCTTATTTTTCCATTGCTCATAAACTAAATGATGACGCATACCAATCATACGCCAAGAATTCATTATAGACTCTGGAATAACAAATGGTTCATACGGCCAATTTAAAGCAGCACGCGTTGCCTGTATTTCAGCAGCACCCAAAGGAGATCCATGTGCTTCACTGGTATTTGCTTTTGTTGGCGCGCCAAAACCAATTGTTGTTTTACACGCGATCAAACTTGGCTTATTACTTTTTTTTGCCCTAGAAATAGCAGCATCAACAGCATTACTATCGTGCCCATCAATGCGCTCTGCATTCCAGCCGTAAGCTTCAAACCTTAGAAGAGAATTATCACAAAAGGATAAATCGCATTTACCATCAATACTGATACCATTATCGTCATACAATACAATTAGCTTATTGAGCTGTAAGTGCCCTGCAAGAGACGCTGCTTCATGGCTAATACCTTCCATTAGATCGCCATCACTTGCCATAACATAGGTGTAATGATCAATAACTTCTGGATATTTTGCATTTAGCATACGCTCAGCCAACGCCATTCCAACAGCAGTTGCTATACCCTGCCCTAACGGCCCTGTTGTTGTTTCTACACCAGGAAGATGACCATATTCAGGATGCCCTGGTGTTTTTGAGTGTAACTGGCGAAAATTTTTTAACTGTTCAAGCGTTGCTTCTGGATAACCTGTTAAATACAAAAGGCTATAGAGAAGCATTGAGCCATGACCCGCTGATAAAACAAAACGATCTCGATTTGGCCAATTGGCATCATTTGGGTTAAACATTAAGTGTTTTTCAAATAAAACCGTTGCAACATCTGCCATTCCCATTGGCATGCCTGGATGACCAGAATTTGCTTTTTCAACAGCATCAATACTTAAAAAGCGAACGGCATTTGATAGCTCACTATGTGCAATCATTAGAAAAAAAATTGAATATATCTGGGCCATTATGCCCAAGTTTGTAATGTAGGCCAAGTGCTAGATTATTACTGATTAGCTACTTCTTTGTCTCTTTAAAATTACTCCCATTTACCACGTAACCTTGATTACCTTCACTCTTTTTGCAAGAGTTATTTGGAATGTTTTTTTCGTACATAGACAAATGCAACCACAAAAAATCACACACACATTTGATTTTAAAATTTATAGAGGAAAAGAAATAGCTGAAATCATAAATCAGCTAGCACAGTTGCGTATTGAAGTATTTAAGGAATACCCATATTTATATGATGGAACAATAGCCTATGAAGAAGACTATCTGAGCAGGTATTTAAATATTAAAGATAGCTTCGTACTAATGCTTTTTGATAACCAAAATGCAATTGGTGCAACAACAGCTGCACCCTTAGAAGATGAGCGCGAAGATTTTCGCTTGCCCTTTGAAAAATCAGGTTTAGATGTATCTAAGATTTTTTATTTCGGAGAATCTGTACTTTTACCAAAATATAGAGGTATGAAGTTATATAGAAACTTTATGCAAGAAAGAGAAAATGCTGCACGAGCTCATGGTACAAAATTATGTGCTTTTTTTTCAGTAAAAAGGCCAGATAATCACGTTTTAAAACCGAAAAATTATCAAGATTTAACTCCTATATGGAATTATTATGGATTTATTGAGCACCCTGAAATTGAAGCTTGGTATTCTTGGAAAGATATAAATAAAAAGGAAGCAACAAGAAAACCATTTTCTGCATGGATTAAAACGTGTTGATGCATGTCGCTACTGTTAAGTACGCTTTAGAAATTCCTTCATCTGTAGAAAATGCTTATAAAAAACTTGAAAAAATCTGCAAGGCGACAAAAGAGGCTGATTTCTTGATTTTACCTGAATATGCTGGACTAGAGTGGGTTTGGCTCTATAAAAAAAACTTTTATGAAAATGTAGAAATTTTTCAAAATAGTGGATTAGAAAATTATAAGAAATCATTACTTGAGCTAGCTAGAAACTATAACCAAATCATTATAGGAGGAACTCTTCCTGTACAAGACACCCAATATTACAATCGTTGTTATATTGCCTACCCATGCGGAGAATTAAAATGGCAAGACAAGATAAATTTAACCCCATCTGAACAATCGCTCGGTTGGCTAAAATGTTCAAACACCATCAATGTTTTCAATAGTGATTTTGGTGATTTTTCAGTATGTATTTGCTACGACAGTGAATTTCCAGAATTGGCAAGCAAGGCAGTTTTTGCTGGAGCAAATGTGATTTTTATTCCAAGCTATACCGACAGTAAACATGGAGCATATCGGGTGCAAATTGCAGCACGAGCACGTGCTATGGAAAATCAATGCTTTACTATTACCTCAACGTGTGAGGGAAAGGTCAATTGCGATGAGTTTGATGGTATAGCAATAGGAAATGCCGGTATTTTTACACCTGTTGATAATGGCTTTCCTGAAGATGGTATTTTAGAGATAACGGAAAATAATTTTATGGCAAGTGCAGTACTCGACATTGATCATCTCAGAAAAATAAGATTAACGGGACAAGTACGTAATTTTGAAAACCGCATAAATTTTCAGCCTATCTTTATGAAATTCCATGGAGCAAGCCCTGTGGCTTTACGATAGTTTTATAAATTTTTTTATTTATTTAATTAAAAATTAAATAAATTTTCACGTTTATTTAATTAAATATTGAAATAATAATCCTGTTACTAATGGATTTGACATTTTATCCAGATTAAAATTGGGAACATGGCGTTACAGTTGGTACGGCTCTGTAATAGCCATTATCACAAAACCCTCAGTTAATCTCCAACTGAGGGTTTCTTTGTAAGATAAAGTATTTACCTATTCAGCAATTTCGCTTACATTTTTCTTCCATTCTGACCACGATTTACCAGCACAAAATCCAACTTCCCTATCGTTTACGTATTGATGAAATTCTTCCAAAAAAGCAAATCTTTCTTGTTGCAAATGAAGATCTTTACTCTCTAATTTTTTCTTCAATGGAAAAGACAGATCAGCTCCCCCACTTACACATTGTTCTTCCAAAATATCACTCAATCTTATTTTGCCTTGAGTATTTAGGATATGAAGCATACTCATAAAAGTTGTTGTACGCCCATGGCCGTGCTCACAATGCACATGAAACCAAGTGTTTTGATGATTTTTAATCTGTTCTTTATAAAACTCAAGAAAAGTATCTACAGCTCTTTCCGATGGAACAGAATCATCTGTTACAGGAACACGCAAATATTTAAGACCAAGCTTATCAACAATGATTTCTTCACGCTCAAGTAAGCCTGGTTGAACCAATGCATCTTCATCTTTAATAATAAATTCAAGTTTATGGTTAATTTCGGACCAATCCTTCTCAGCAATTGTTTGCGATAAATCGCCATCCCCAAGCAAATGCATTTCTTGTCTAACATCCAGAATAACTATAGGAAAATTATCATGAGCTTTAATTTTTCTAATAATTTCTTCTAAGCTCATTTTTGAAAATTGTGCGCTACCTGATACTCTTATATTTTCTAAAACTCTTAATTTATTAGGCTGGTTTTGTTCACGACTTTTGAAATCTACATTTTTCAATGCTTCAAAAACAAATTGATGATTAGGATAATTATCATTGCCAGCAAATATAGTTACTACACAAGAAATCACTAAGACTGGCCTTATAAAGCCGATTTGCATTTTTTGCATTTGATTCTTTTATGGCTTGTGAGAATAAATTATATTCATCATAGCGATATTATATTAATACATTATTAAGCTTGAACTGCTTGGATTAAAGATCTTAGTCTTAGTGCCTCAGAGAAAAATTTGCAATATTACCCCCTTTTATCACATAATATATAGATTCATATTATTATTTAAAATTTAATTATAAAAACAAAAATATTCATTTTTTGAAAAAATTATTTAATAAAAAAAGCACTTGTCAATTTAAATAATTTCCTTTAGGTATCACATCAGTGACCATGCTTAGAAATTTTCTACCATGCAACTTTTACGGAATCCGCGTGATCTTTGTATTTTTCTTGGGGTGCTTTTACAGTCATTATGCTCTATCAAGCTAGTTTGGCTCAATGACTTACTTACAAAAACTTCAAGTGCTTCGTTCAGCTTAAGCTATCCTGTAATTTTTTTATACATCTGGTCAATGACCACTTTTATTTCAAGGGTAACGGGAGGCTACATTTTTGGAAAATATGCTGAAGCACGGGGATTTCTTGCTGCACAAAAAATTCTTGTCCTAGGATACGTCCTCACAACATTTTTATTTTTCTTGTGCTGTGCTTACGCAACTCATTTGCACCAAATAAGACCCATGATTCTTATTTTGGTGTATTTTAATGTTCTTTTGTTTCCTGCAACCCTCATTTTACCGGCAGTGTATTTAATGAAATGTTATAGTACTTCAAGCCATGTAAAAATTGGTGCATTGCTAATTCTAGCATCCGTGCTCGGGTATGTATTGTCATACATTATTGCAAATGAATACAACACTCAAAAAATGAGTCTTATTATTTGTGGAGCAGGCCTCTTGTGCGGAATAATATACTTTTTTGAAAAAAAAATACTCCAGCAATTGGAGGAATCTGCCCATTTTCAAATAAAAAAACGCAAAAAAATTTCTCAGTCTTATAAAGAAAAATTTCTAGCTACGTTAGTTGGAGGTGTTTGCGGAGCTGGCATGACTCATAACTACTTTTTTATTGAACCTTATGCTTTGAACGTTTCAATTATTAACGCTCATACTCTAAAGGTAGGCTATATCTCTTTTTATATCGCTATTGGAGTATTTCTTCTTCTTGCTGCCAAAGCTTGTGATTATCTAGATCATGGAAAACTTATGATTAGATCGCTATTTGGCATCCTACTAACTGTAGCCAGTCTTAAAATATTAGATATCTCAATAAATCATTTATACGTAGCTTATCAAGTTGTATTTGCGTTCTTTTTTGCAGGGTTCTTAGCTCCAAGCTCAGCCTTGATTTTTTCATTATTCAAAGAAAATCAACCCTTTTTCAACAGCATTATATGGTACTATTTAGGACTTAGTTTTAGCTATTTAACTGGATATTTTTTGAGCAATGGGCTCGGAATTTTTCAACAATATTTTTTGTTTGTAACTCCATTAGCACTTAGCTGTGTACTATGTTTAATTGTGATGAAAAGTATAAAAAAAATACCTCAACTAAATTAACAATACGACGCAATCTCAGATACTTTTCCTAACATACATACGCAAAGGAATACCAACCAAAAAAACGGTTAGAGAATACATTGTCATTTCCAAGCTAATTGAACTTAAAACCCATAAACAAAATGCAGTTGATGCGAAGCCTAAAAGCCAGTGTTTTAGCTTTGAATGTGCATATTCTTTTAAAAATTTTAAATAGGCCAAGGCGCACGCTAAATAGACAATTAATACTAAAGACGAACTAATTGAAACCACAAAATTAAATTGTTCTACTAAACTTTCACTAAGAGAAAGCATCATGAACGGAATTGTACACATAGATGAGATAATAATTGCAGCGCTTGGAGCACCATACTTATCTTTTTTTAAAAATATTTTAGGGAAAATACCATCTTTTGCTGCGCCATAGGCAATACGCCCACCGATAAGCATCCAGCCATTCAATGCTCCTAATGCACATAAAACTCCTGCTCCCGCCACAAAGCACTGCCAATTCCCACCAAATACGCGTGCAGCTAAATCAGCGTAAGGAGCTTTTGATTGCGCTAATTCACCAAACGGAATATTACCTAGCATGCTTATTGTTCCTAAAAGGTAGATACCAGCAGCAATAAGAGTACCTACGATAGTTGCTTTGGGAATAGTTTTACGTGGATTTTCAACTTCTTCACTAGGAACAGTTGCTGTCTCAAACCCCATAAATGCAAAAATCATCAACATCACTGCGCTTGCCATAGAGGAAGTATATGACTTATCTGAAGAAGGCATTGAAAATAAATATTCAGACTTCACAGAAAAGAGGGCAATGACTGGCAGAATAATTAAAGGAAGCACTTTAACTACAGTCAGTACCAACTCAATTCGCCCTGCAAAAGAAATTTGACAGAGATTAATAGTTGTAAAGACTACAATAATTAGGACTTCAATTGCCATTAACACTGGTTTTGAAAGAGGCCCACAAACTGTTGTGAGGCACCCCATTGCTGCAGAAACCAACGCGGCGTAGCCAATCCATGCCAAAATCCAATACACCCATGCAATATAGAAACCTGCATTTTTTCCAAATGCTTCTTCTACATAGACGTGAGGTCCACCAGTCCTTGGGTGTTTACTACATAACTGACAAAAAACTAAAGAAAGCAGAATGGCACCAATTGACGCAACCACCCAGCCAGAAAATGAAATTGATCCATAAGGAGCTAAAGTGGCAGGTAGCATAAGCACACCGCTGCCAACTAAATTTCCTACCACCAAGGCAACAAGTTGCCAAAAACCAAGCATGATTTATTTTATTTTATTTACAATAGAAGGGAGTGTACAAAAATCTTTGCTTTTTGAAAATCGAATAATTTTGATGGGTGAGAGTTGAATAGGACATAAATATACGCAAGAATTTAAGATACTTAATCAATATAAGGAGGAATTTAATAATGAAAAAGCTTATTCACAGCATTTTATAGAGCATAAATATGCGCAAAAATTAAAAATATTTAATCAACATTTAAGCAAGGATTTGACAATGAAAAAATTTGTTAATCGCGTTTTATATCACATTTTATTATGTGCGGTTTTAATTAGTAGTGGAATATATGCAAGCCATTTGGCTAGCGAAAATCCGTTTACTCCAGTTGTTTCGTCGGAAGCTTTTGATGGCAGAACCCACAAACCTTCAATAGAAAAATTCCCAGACGACGTTTTAGCCGTCGCTGATTTCTTACATAACAATCCTCAGGTAATGAGCGAGTGTCAAGCTCACGGATTTGGCCTTAACTATATATTTGATATAGAATCAAAGGTAAGAGGAGAGAATGACCCTTTCATTCCTGCGGTAAATGAAGCAGGAGTTATCTCGCTTATAGAAACAGGAATGCATGGATCAAAAATACATCCATTTATTGACTATAATGACTGCTCAGAATATTTTTCAGAGGAAAATATTGGCACACTTAATAGCAATGGATTTAATATTATTTCCAATGGCGATGGCGCAGCAAAAATTGGCAAACGCCCCAATTTAGTTACTGCAGGTAAATTAATTCCAACAAAGCTAGGTTTTCTTTCTGCAGATATTGAATCTAGGGTGGAAATTGATGGTCGTGAAGTTTCGCAGTATATAGTTTCAGCTTCTCAAATAGATAAGTTTAGCCACTTAGGAGAGACGCCCATTGTACGCTTTTTTGACCCACGTATTAGTCAATACGAAAATTTTGACCCCAAAAAGCTTAGCCCTATATATGATGGCCCTTCTATTTTTACAGAAATTGGAGTTATATCAGTCCCATCTGATGCTTTCCACAGAGGAAATATCCGAGGATCAACCCCAACAAAAGAGCAAATTAATGAATTAGCACCATCATTTGCGGCGGCACTGGGAGCACGTGGAATTACAGAAGAAAAAGAAATCGATAAATGGTACGAAATGTTTGCGCACTTTGCCTTTGAGGTTCCTAGTAAGGGTAATGTCCTTTTTGGTGGCCTTTTGGAACATCTAAAAACACAAGGACATTTTGTAGGAATCAATAGGTTTGCATTAATTGATGATTCTTACGAAAAATTAGCAGCAACTAAAGCTTTGCTTATTGCTCGTGGAGCAGCTTTGACAGAAATCGATGGTAGCATCCGCATGCCTAATGGTGACGAAATTATACTAAGACAGTATGTGAGAAGCTAATTCTCTTAAAAAACATCTGTTCAAACACCATTGATATCACCTCTTTATTTTGTTCTAATAAAGAGGTGAAAAATTTTTGAGTACCCTTGAAATTGTTTGAGAATTGCCCGTGTTTACTTCCCAAAGGAACAACGAAGAAAATTGTTCTGCTTTTGCACGGATATGGGTCAAATGGAGATGACCTGCTCGAAATAGGACGTATTTGGCAAAAAAATCTCGAAAATACAGCCTTTTTCTCACCCAATGGCATTGAGCTAAGTGATCTTAATCCTTTTGGAGAAAGTTATCAGTGGTTTGGCTTAAACGATTTTAACCCTTTGAACATTCGCGCTGGTCTCGATAAAGCACGCCCACATCTAAAGCGATTTATTACCGCATTGCTTGCAGAATATCGATTGTTACCATCAGACTTAATTTTAGTTGGCTTTTCTCAAGGAACAATGCTTGCTCTAGATATGGTTTTTAGTATTTCAAGGCTCGGAGGAATTATAGGGTACTCTGGTGCTTTTTATATACCCTCTAATATATCTTCAGTGTCACCAACACCTGTGCTGCTTGTGCATGGTACGGCCGACACAGTGGTTCCTTATACAGCGTTACAAGTTGCACAAACCCAATTGCGCCAATTGGGCGTAAATGTTATGACAAAGACATGCACTGGACTTGGTCACAGCATAGATGAATCTGGACTTATGGCTGGGCTTGATTTTATACGACATCAACATCAGGACCAACCTATAGCTTTATAAGGATAAGCTTTATGAACCTTCCCAAAATAGCTTTAATTGGTAGTGGAAATATTGGAGGGACGTTAGCACATTTAGCTATGCAGCGCCGCCTTGGGGATGTGGTTTTAATAGATATTGCAGAAGGTGTACCGCAAGGTAAAGCCCTTGATCTAGCTCAGGCATTTGGCGCCGATAACATGGATGGCGCTATATCTGGAGGCCAAGATTATAGCCTTATTAAAGATGCAGATGTTGTGATTGTTACCGCAGGTGTAGCAAGAAAACCCGGAATGTCGCGAGATGATTTGCTAAGCATTAACGGAAAAATTATTAGCTCTGTTGGAGAAAATATAAAAAACTATGCCCCTAACGCTTTTGTGATTGTGATTACAAATCCCTTGGATGTTATGGTTTGGTTAATGCAAAAAACCACTGGATTTAACCCTCAGAAAGTTGTTGGTATGGCAGGAGTATTAGATTCCGGGCGATTCAAGCACTTCCTAAGTGAGGAATTAAAGGTTTCTGTTCGAGACATTCAAAGCTTTGTACTTGGTGGTCATGGCGATAGCATGGTACCTATGCCAAGATATACAACTATTTCAGGCATTCCTCTTTCTTATTTTATAGAAAATGGTTGGACTACCCAAGCAAAGATTGATGCAATTATTGAGCGTACTAAAAATGCTGGTGCAGAAATTGTGAATTTGTTAAAAACTGGCTCAGCGTTTTATTCTCCAGCTACTAGTGCACTGCAGATGGCAGAAAGTTATTTGTTTAATCAAAGACGTATTCTTCCTTGTGCAGCATATCTTAAGGGGGAATATGGCTTTAATGATCTGTACGTGGGAGTACCCGCTATTATCGGCAAACATGGTGCTGAAAAAATACTTGAATTACCATTAGATGCATCTGAAAAAGAGCAATTAGAAGCTTCTGTTAACTCAGTGAAAGCGCTAACACAAGCTTGCATGAATTTAGGATTGTAAATGAATATTCACGAATATCAGGCAAAAAAACTTTTCGAAGTTTTTGACATTCCTGTGGGACTTGGTGAAGTAGCTGAAACCCCAGAAAGAGCAGTTGAAGTTGCAACTGAACTTGGTGGAAATGTTTGGGTGGTTAAGGCTCAAATACATGCGGGGGGTCGAGGATTAGCAGGTGGTGTTAAGCTTTGCAAGAGCCTTGATGAAGTAAAAAGTTACGCAGAATCCCTGCTAAATTCAACGCTTATCACGCATCAAACTGGACCATTAGGACAAAAAGTTCGAAAACTTTATATAGAAAGTGCTGCAAATGTAAGTAGAGAATTTTATTTGAGTTTAGTTCTGAATCGCAATACCAGCCAGGTTTGTATTATTGCCTCAGCTGAAGGTGGTATGGATATTGAAGAAGTAGCTGAAAAATATCCAGAAAAAATTATCAACTTAAGCATTTCTGCGGCTTCTGGTATTCAAGGATACCATGCACGCCGTGTAGCTTGTGTTTTTGGCCTTCTAGATAAAGCAAAAGATTTTCTAGCTTTACTGCAAAATCTTTATGAGTTTTACAAAGGTTGCGACTGTAGCTTAATTGAAATTAATCCTTTGGTTTTAACAACTGAAGGTAATCTTTTAGCACTAGATGCAAAAGTTAGTTTTGATGATAATGCACTTTATCGCCATGCTTCAATTCAAGAATTGAATGATCCTTTCGAGGAAGATCCTTCTGAAACTGAGGCAAAAGCTCATGATCTTAGTTATGTAAAGCTTGATGGTGAAATTGGCTGTTTAGTAAATGGTGCTGGTCTTGCAATGGCCACTATGGATATTATTAAACATTACGGTGGAGAACCAGCAAATTTCCTTGATGTAGGAGGCAGCGCCGACAAAGAGCGCGTTAGCAAAGCCCTTCAAATTATTTTAAAAGACAAAGGTGTAAAAGCCATATTAGTAAATATCTTTGGTGGCATTATGCGTTGCGATATTATTGCCCAAGGCGTTATTGCGGCAGCATCTGAAATGAAACTAGATGTTCCTCTTGTTGTGCGATTACAAGGCACAAACAAAGACCTTGGAAAACAAATACTAACTGATTCTGGGCTTAACATTATTGCTGCTGATGGCTTAGATGAAGCTGCGCAAAAAGCTGTTTTAGCAGTGAAAGGTTAAGCTATGGCCATTTTGATAAATAAAAATACAAAGGTTATTTGCCAAGGATTTACTGGAAAGCAAGGCACATTTCATAGCGAACAAGCCATTGCTTATGGCACACAGCTAGTAGGAGGAGTTACACCTGGGAAAGGCGGCACAACGCATTTAGATAGACCGGTATTTGATACAGTTCATCAAGCAGTTGCAAAAATGGGTGCAAATGCCACCATGATTTATGTTCCTGCCGCATATGCTGCAGATGCGATTTTAGAAGCTGCTGATGCAAGCATTGAAATTATTGTGTGCATAACTGAAGGCATTCCTGTACATGACATGGTGCAAGTAAAGCAAACGCTAAATTCAAAAAAATGCCACTTAATTGGTCCCAATTGCCCTGGCATTATTACACCTGATGCTTGCAAAATTGGGATTATGCCAGGATTTATTCACAAAAGTGGTAAGATTGGGATTGTTTCAAGATCAGGAACATTAACCTACGAGGCAGTTTATCAAACAACTCAAATTGGATTGGGGCAAAGCACATGCGTTGGCATAGGTGGAGACCCCGTTAAAGGATTAAATTTCATTGATGTGCTGGAAATGCTTTATAAGGACAATGACACGCATGGAATACTGCTGATTGGAGAAATTGGTGGTCAAGATGAACAAATAGCTGCGGAATTTGTAGCAGCTCAAGCTAAAAAAGGTATAAGAAAGCCTGTTACAGCATTTATTGCCGGAGTTACAGCACCTGCAGGAAGACGCATGGGTCATGCTGGTGCAATTGCCTCAGGTAAAGGAGACAATGCTCAAGAGAAAATCACTTTCTTAGAGTCCTGTGGAATTGCTATTGCCCCCACTCCAGCCCACATGGGTGAGACAATGAAGAACGCTATGGAGATAGCCAGATGAACGATGCGCTTTATGGAGATAATGCTGCATACTTAAGCGATCTTTATAAGCAATATAGTCGCAACCCTGAATCAGTTGAGGGTAAATGGCAGCGTGTTTTTCGTGATTTTTCCCCCAGTGCATCAAGCAACCAGATTGATGAAAAATCTATAGTTCTTTCTATTCAAGCTTTTAAACTTATTCAAGCCTATAGAGAATATGGGCACCTAGCAGCAAATCTTGATCCTCTAGGCATTGAAAAACGAAATTTTCCTAGCGAGCTCGATCCAGCACATTATGGTTTTATACCTGATGACTATGATCGCCCTATCTATGCAGAGAATCAGCAAGCAACTTTGCGTAGTCTTTTAGATAAATTTAAAAAAGCGTACTGCGGCACTATTGGCATTGAATTCATGCATATACAAGATTCTATTCAGAGAAATTGGATTCAAGAAAAAATTGAGTGCTCTGCTCAACCAAAACCTGAATCTAAAAAAATTTTTGCTCAACTGACACAAGCAGAATTTTTTGAAAAATTTTTAAATGTAAAATTTCCGGGAGCGAAACGTTTCAGCCTAGAGGGTGGTGAAAGCCTTATCTGCGTGCTTGAGCAAATTTTAGAAATCTATGCTCAAGATGGAGTTGATGAAGTTTGTTTTGGCATGGCTCATCGAGGCCGTTTAAGTGTACTTGCTAACATTTTGCACCAACCAATTCGCCATATTTTAGCGCTGTTTCAAGGGCAAGATTTAACTCCCAACAATTTTGAGGGCTCCGGTGATGTAAAATACCATTTGGGCTATTCTTCAGACCGTGAGATTTCAGGAAAACGTCTTCACCTATCTTTAACGCCAAATCCTTCACATTTAGAAGCTGTAAATCCAGTTGTACTGGGCAAGGTTCGCTCAAAACAAGATCAAAAAAATGATACGGAGCGTAAAAGCGTTGCTAGTATTTTACTGCATGGAGATGCTGCTTTTGCAGGACAAGGGCTTGTAGCTGAATCTCTTGGGTTAGTTACCCTTGAAGGATACAAAACTGGCGGATCTCTTCACATTATCATTAATAACCAAATTGGTTTTACCACCTCTCCTGACCATGCACGCTCTACTATTTATGCCTCTGATATCGCAAAAACCACACAAGCACCAATCTTTCATGTAAACGCGGACTATCCTGAGGATGTAGTTAAAGTCAGCAGCTTAGCAGCAAACTTTGTACGTACATTCAAAGTGGATGCTATCATTGACATGGTTTGTTATCGTCGCTACGGCCACAATGAAGCGGACGAACCTTCTTTTACACAACCAATCATGTACAAAACCATTGCAAATCATAAAACGACCAGAATTTTATATGCGGACTATGTAAAAGGTGCTGACATTCTAAGCTCTGCCGATATTACAGATATTGAGAATAATGCTCAAAATCTTTTGAACAAAGAGCTTGAATCTGCTGCACTTTTAGATGAAAACGATAAAAAACTTGATTGGCTTGAAGGTGCATGGAGTAGTATTAAAGGTAAATCAAAAACTGAAACTGGCGTTAATGTTGAGCAGCTTAAAAAATTAGGATTAGCCTTATGTACTGTTCCTAAAAGTTTTTCAATCAATCAAAAACTAAAACGACAGCTTGATCAACGAGCACTAGCTTTGCAACAAGATGGCCCCCTTGATTGGGCAACAGGTGAAGCACTAGCTTTTGCCACCTTATTAAGCGAAGAAAAGATTGTGCGGCTTTCTGGTCAAGATTCTTGTAGAGGCACATTTTCTCATCGACATGCAATAATTATTGACCAAGAAAATGAAAATCGTTATATCCCTTTAAACAACCTCGGCGTAAAACAAGCAAAGTTTGAAGCCATTGATAGCCCCTTAACAGAAGCATCTGTACTTGGATTTGATTATGGATATAGCGTTGCAAATCCAGAAGCATTGGTAGTGTGGGAAGCACAATTTGGAGATTTTGCAAATGGTGCTCAAGTAATTATTGATCAATTCATTAGTTCAGCAGAGAAAAAATGGCTGCGCTTATCGGGACTAGTTATGTTGTTGCCGCACGGCATGGAAGGCCAAGGACCTGAACATTCATCAGCAAGACTTGAACGTTATTTACAACTATGTGCAGAAGATAACATGCAAGTTGTCAATTGCACGACCCCAGCAAATTTCTTTCACGTATTAAGACGCCAACTGCATAATAATTGGCGAAAACCTCTTATTGTGATGACTCCAAAGTCACTACTACGACATAAATTAGCCGTGTCGAAGCTTAAAGATATGAGCACTGGAACGCATTTTTTGCCAGTTATTGGAGATGAAAATATAAAAAATCCATCTCGTGTAGTTTTGTGCAGCGGAAAAGTTTATTACGATTTGATAGAAGCACGCCAGGTAAAACAAGCAGACGATGTTGCCATTGTAAGGCTTGAACAATATTATCCATTCCCTGAAACTCAATTAACTGAAGTCTTGGGGCTTTATGGAGACGTACCGCTTGTGTGGTGCCAAGAAGAACCTCACAATATGGGAGCCTGGAATTTTCTTGACCGACGCTTAGAAAAAATTTTAAAAACCTTTAATAAAAAGCATACTCGGCCTTATTATGTTGGCAGAAAAGAAGCAGCCTCTCCTGCTACAGGAATTGCTGGTCGTCATGAAAAAGAACAGGCTAAAGTTATTGAAAATGCCCTACTTGGTATCATACAGGAGTAATAAGCTATGAGTGTTATCGACATTAAAGTGCCAATGCTGGGTGAATCCGTTACGGAGGCAACCATTGGTAAATGGCTAAAAAAAGCAGGAGAAAGCGTTGCTATTGACACTCCTTTGGTTGAACTTGAAACAGATAAGGTAACTCTTGAAGTGTATGCTCCTGCTGATGGCATTATTTCTGAAGTGTTAGTTAAATCGGGTACAAATGTTAAAGTGGGTTCAGTTTTAGCAAAATTCACCCCAGGTAAAATTGAAAAAATACTTGATAAGGTTCCTATGAAAACTGAAAAAGTAAATGCACCTATTGCGCAAGCTATTGAAACTCAACATGGACAAAGTAACGTTACACAATTTATTGAATCAGCTCAGAAATCAAAAAATATTTCGTATACGAATACCCAACGGGAAGAACTTCGCGCCCCCATGAGTAAATTGCGTCAACGCATTGCTGAGCGCTTAAAAAATGCTCAAAACACAGCTGCAATGCTAACAACGTTCAATGAAATTGATATGAGTGCTATTACTCAGTTACGCAGCTTATACAAAGAAAATTTTGAAAAAAAACACGGCATCAAGCTTGGGTTTATGTCGTTTTTTGTAAAAGCATGCGTGCAAGCATTGAAAGAACAGCCTATTCTTAACAGCTGTATTGATGGACAAGATATAGTTACCAAAACGTATTTTGATATTGGTGTTGCCGTTTCTACGCCTAATGGGTTAGTTGTTCCTATTATTCGTGATGCGGATGGTTTAAGTCTAGCTGATATAGAAAAAGCAACCGCAAATATGGGGCAAAAGGCTCGTGATGGAAAGTTAACTATTGAAGAAATGACAGGCGGTACTTTTACAATTACGAATGGAGGCGTGTTTGGATCACTTTTAAGTACACCTATTATTAACCCCCCTCAATCAGCAATTTTGGGCATGCATAAGATTCAAGAGCGCCCTGTAGTTGTAAATAGGCAAATAGTTGCACGCCCTATGATGTATCTAGCTCTTTCATATGACCATCGATTAATTGATGGCAAAGATGCGGTAACATTCTTAGTTACAATCAAAGAATGTCTAGAAAATCCTGGAAGATTTTTGTTGGATTTGTAACTTTCACGCTATTTAAATTTAGCAGGTGAAATTTTTTAATTTTTCTCTCTTTTCATTTTAAGGAATTACCTCAGATACTAACTTCAGTTAGCATCCAGAGTTCATGAGGAAAAAATGAAATTCAATACGATTATTCTAAATATTACTTTTTTGTTTTTCGGTTTTTTTATGCGCATAAACGCTACAGAAACGATAGTAGTTAGCCTTGAAGAATTCTTAATTAATTTCGGGAAAACTTTTAGAGAAGAAGCTTTTAATTTTACTCCCTTAGACCGTGAACCTAGCGAAAATTTAGTAATTGTACAACTTAAGGCCTATAGCACAACAGGAACTGCAAGCATACCTGAGCTTATTCAACTGATGAGCGGCGGAACAGGAGAGTTAGTTAGAACAATACTAGTAGATGACCCAAATCATTTATTAATGCAAGATGGCGTATTTTTACCGGCAATACCTGAGACAAAAGAAAGAGAATCTAGCTCTATAAGAATGCACAAAGCAAGTAGTGGATCCCATCCTGTTGGAATATATGAATACTTAGACAATAAGCTCTGTTTTAAGCAAGGACCAGAAGCACCAAATATTGAAATTGCTACACATTCAGCATTTAAAGGAATTTTTGGCACAAATAATGAAAATACCCCTATACCGCCTGCTGAAGTTATTGTGATGAATGGAATCCCATTTTTAGTATCACAATTTAGAGGAGACGAATCTTTTGATGATATTTTAATGCAAGCACAATCACCCGCTAGGGAATATATTTTTGACTTAGAAGAATTTCAACGACTAGCAATTTTTTGCTTATTAACTGTTCCAGAAGATTGTCGTCCACGTAATTGCCGAGTAAGAACGATACCAGGGAGTTCTAAATCTGGGTTTGTGCTTATTGATAATGAACGAAGTTTCGGAAAAGAATTTACTGAAAGTTATCCTCATTCAAAGTGGGGAAACATACATACAAGATGTCACTGTGTTTTATTTTATTTTGATGAACTGCTGAGTCACAAAATTAAAGAAAGTGTTATTGATGAAATCATGAAGAAAAAAGACGATATTTTAACAATGTGGACCAGAATTCTTAAGGAAGACAGTTATCAATTAGCATTAACAAAACATATTGAGGAACGTGATGGAGAAAAAACCTTTTTAGGTATTCCTTTTGATGAGGCTATCACTAAAAGTATGCTAACAAGAGTTAATAGTTTTATAAAGCTAATACGGTCAAATAGAGAGCAAAGCCTCGCTAATATTTTCAGAACAGTCGCTCCAGAGCTTGCTGAAATTTATAGAATACAAGTACCAGAAGTGCCTATAGAAGGACCTGTAGACGCAACAAATTTAGCAGTAATATTAATGCGCCTTAATGAAAGAGATCCAGGAAGTGTCCCTGGACGCACTGCTCCTCCTAGTGCATACACCCCTAGAGAATTGTATATGGGGTCCACAAACATTAATTTAGAAGCAGTACTAAAGGTTATGAAATGGGTTCGTGATGATTGTGATGTACTGGATGAAAGAGAAAGAAATGATACAAATAATATAGTAGCTGCTCTTGAGCTTTTTCTAGTGATGAAAAGTGCACCACAAGGAACGGACCAGATTAATACCCTGTTGAGTTTATTTAAATAGATACCAATTGATTTTTGTGTTTTTTACAACTTTGCACAACGTATACGCCAACTAAAATAATGAGAACACCCATATACTGTATGGGTGTTATCTTTTCATGCAAAAAGATAATTCCCAAGATGATGGTAACAATTGGTTCAAATACGGAAAGCACAGAAGCTTTAGTGCTATTGATAGTTCTAAGTGCTACATATACAAGATAGATAGGTAGTACAGTAGAAAGAACTGCAAGACCGGTAATATTACCGATAACCCAGGCAGTAGTTGGTAGGTATAAGGATCCCTTGTATAGCACTAACAATGAAAAAATTAAAAAATTTCCAAAACAAATACAAAAAGTGCCACTAATGACAGATAACTCTTTAATAGCTCGCTGTGATGTATAGAAATACACACCAAAACCAAAAGCACAAAAAAGTCCCCAACCAATTCCATCAATACTTAAACACCAGTTGCTAGGATCACTAAGAAAAAGTGTACCGAATAATACTGTAGCCAACCCAATGATAGTTAGACGACTTGGCGAGTTTTTGCCATGCAGCCAATCTAATAAAACAACAAAAATTGGATAGCAATAAAACAAAACCATGGCTAAACCACTGCCAATGTATTCAATAGCAAAAAAATAAAAGCTAGTTGAGCTTGCATAAAAAACTGATGAGATTCCGATAATAATTAATCCTTTTTTTGAAAAGGAATCACGCCAATATTTTTTCTTGTTTAAAAATGGTAGTAAAAGAATAACCGATAGAAAAAATCTCCAAAATAGAAATTCATTCAATCCTAGCCCCTCGCGAAGTAAATAAACTCCAAACAAGCCAAGCGTTCCATAAAGAGCGCCAGATAGACTAGCAAGAACAATTCCTAAATTCATTTTACAAATTGGTATAAAAAATTGCAACATTATTAAGCTTAGACGGAATTAAAAAAAAAATTCAAGTCAGAATTATTACGAACTGAGAAAAAACTAGAAGTTATTAATCTACAAAATTAAATGATTGATAAACTTTTCTAGACTTAGTGATATCTGCCCCATTCTTATGCCCTTTAAATGCACCTTTTAGAACTTTTTTCCATAGACTAAAAAAAGATTTTTCAAAAACTATAGTTTCTTCTTCTTTTAAAATTTCCGAAAGCGGAATCCAAGCATATTCCGTTACTTCCTTACCATCAACTTTTAACGTTCCACTAAATTCATCGCAAAGATAAAGAAATTCAACACAACCTTTTCTATCAGGTCGAACTGTATGAAAAACTGCTATTAATTTTAGTTTCTTCTTATCAACATCCAGACCAATTTCTTCACGAGCTTCTCTCACTGCAGTATCTTCTGGTGATTCTCCCTTAGCTGAAATTCCACCAACAATATTAGCAATAACTTTTTGCGGTTCATTTATAACCAAGACTTCTTTTTCAGCCGTTTCTGGATTAGTACGCATTAAATATACAGCTGCCGCCGTATAAGCGTAGTTAAGCTCAGGAATATTACGTCCATTACCAAAAAGATATGATAAAGTTTTAGCGTTTGTATCCAACTCATATAATTTGAATCCTAGCTTCTCGAGCTTACCTGCAAATTCACCATGCTCTATGGGAATTTGTACATATATTCCATAATTCCTATAAGAACGCGCCATTTCATCTGTAACTTCTTTAAGGCGATCTGTATCTTTTGTAGATGGAGATTTGAGAGTAACTACAATATTTTTATACCCATCTAAAACAAATTCAAATCCTTCCAGCTTAGCCATTAAAGGCTCTGGAATCACCACTTGGACTTGTACTTCTGACGCTTCTCCTTCTCGAGATCCCGAAGCGTTTACATCATTTTGTATTGCAAAAATAATTATTAGTGCAAAAAGCCAACTCTTAAAAAAAGACATGTGTATAGAGAACTGGAGACAGTGAAAAACCTTAACTTACAGAGAATAGCATGTCAACGGTTCGTAACCTTGACATTTCTTCCAACACAGCACTTTTCCAACGTAAGCTTTTATGTAATGATTCAAAGAACGTATATTGGTTTAGAATAGCACGCATGACCCAACCATCTGGTCAACCTCTTCCTTGGCAATTTAACTTTCAAGAAGCGGCATCACCAGTTATGGAAGGACTTCATGATATGCATAATCTTCTATTATGGGTAACAGGGGGGATTGCTTTAACGGTAGTTTTGCTGCTTGGGTATATTTTTTATAAATTTCACCACAAAAGACACCCAACCCCTAACATATTTACACACAATACAACACTAGAAGTGCTTTGGACGATAGTTCCTGTTATTATTTTGATCATTATTGGCATTCCCTCTATTCGGCTACTTCATAAAATGGAAGCCCCTATAAATGCTGATATCACCATTAAAGCAGTTGGCCACCAATGGTATTGGAGTTATGAATATCCTGATGAACAAAATAAAGGTCAGCACTTTGAATTTGATAGCTACATGATCGAAGAAAAGGATTTAAAACCTGGTCAACTACGGTTACTGGATGTTGATAATCCTATGGTTGTACCAATTGATACAACTATCAGAGTGTTAATTACGGCTGCTGATGTATTACATAGTTTTGCAGTACCAGCGCTTGGCATTAAGCGAGATGCTGCCCCAGGTAGAATTAATGAAACTTGGTTCAGTATTAAAAAACCTGGTATGTATTATGGGCAATGTTCTGAATTATGCGGAGCAAAACACGGATTTATGCCTATTGCTGTGAAAGCTGTCTCAAAAGCAGAATACAACGAGTGGTTAAATTCAAAAGTTAATCCCAAAAAATCACCTGAGGAAAAAACATAATGGTATCAATTTCTCACCCAACTGGCTGGCGTCGTTGGCTGCTTTCTACAAACCATAAAGATATTGGGACTTTATATCTATTCTTTGCTGCATTTGGTGGACTTTACGGAGGTGTACTTTCTATGCTGATGAGGGCGCAGCTAGCTCATCCTGGCAATACATTCATAGAAGGACAGCTTTACAATGTAATCCTTACGGGCCATGGATTTTTAATGGTGTTTTTTATGGTCATGCCAGCGCTAATTGGTGGATTTGGGAACTGGTTTGTACCTCTTTTGATTGGCGCTCCTGACATGGCATTTCCCAGGTTAAATAACGTAAGTTTTTGGCTGATGGTACCATCAATCATTTTATTAACGCTTTCAATGGTTATTGATGCAGGAACTGGAACTGGCTGGACCATGTATCCACCGTTAAGTGCTATAATTGGACATAACGGAATGGCGGTTGATTTTGCTATCTTAAGTCTGCACATTGCTGGAATTTCCTCAATTTTAGGCGCAATTAATTTCATTACAACTATTTTTAATATGCGCGCTCCTGGTATGGGATTTCATAAAATGCCTTTATTTGTGTGGGCAATTTTGGTGACTTCATTTTTGTTGTTACTCTCAATTCCTGTTCTTGCTGGTGGCTTAACCATGCTGCTAACTGATAGAAATTTTGGAACGACATTCTTTGATCCAGCAGGTGGAGGAGACCCGGTATTGTTTCAACACCTCTTTTGGTTTTTTGGACATCCAGAGGTTTATGTGATGATCATGCCAGCTTTTGGAATTGTTAGTCATGTGATCTCAACTTTTGCACGCAAGCCTGTTTTTGGGTATCTGGGGATGGCATATGCTATGGTTTCAATCGGGTTTTTAGGGTTTGTCGTGTGGGCTCATCATATGTTCACCGTAGGATTAGATTTGTCCACAAAAACCTATTTCACAATTGCCACCATGATTATTGCTGTGCCAACGGGAATTAAGGTGTTTAGCTGGATGGCAACTTTGTGGGGAGGATCAATCAAATTTACAACCCCAATGCTGTTTGCTAGTGGGTTCATCCTTTTATTTACCATTGGTGGGTTAACGGGAGTTGTGCTTTCAAACGGATCTGTTGATGTAGCACTACATGATACATATTACGTAGTTGCACATTTTCATTATGTCTTATCGATGGGCGCATTATTTGGTCTTTTTGCTGGAATATATTATTGGATTGGAAAAATGAGTGGTTATCAGTATAACGAAACTCTTGGGAAAATCCATTTTTGGCTAACATTTACTGGCGTAAATATTTTATTCTTTCCCATGCATTTTTTAGGCCTTGCTGGAATGCCAAGGCGTATTCCTGATTATCCTGATGCATATTCAGGTTGGAATTATGTTTCATCAATTGGAGCCATAATTTCTTTTACTGCTGCTTTGTTCTTTTTTTACGTAATCTATCGCGTGTTTAAAGACAAAATACCTTGCCCGAAAAATCCTTGGGGAGATGGAGCTGATACATTAGAGTGGACTCTGCCCTCGCCTCCTGCTTTTCATAGTTTTGAAACATTGCCGGTGGTAAAGTGAAAATAAATAGGAATATTACCCACTGGATCCCACGGGCTTCGCCCTGGGATGACGCGAGGTCGGCACTTGGTTGGATGACCGCCGCACCAGATAGAAATTCACGTCATTATGGCAATTTTCGTCATTCCAGAAGATGCCTTCGTGGAGTCCAGTCCTATCACTTCAATGTTGATGTTAACCAATGACTTGCTCTTTCTGGTATTAGGATTTATTAATGAAGCAACCAGCAGTGTATATGATGACAAATAAGCGCAATGGTGCAATCTATACAGGAGTGACTTCTAATCTCATACGACGAGTTTATGAACACAGAAACAATTTAGTTGATGGATATACCAAAAAATATGGATGTAAGTCACTTGTATTCTTTGAAATTCATAACATCATGGAATCAGCAATAAAAAGAGAAAAGAAAATCAAAGCATCAACTAGAAATTGGAAAATTGTCCTTATTGAAGAAAAGAATCCTGAATGGATTGATTTATACGAGGAAATCTCTAAATGATAACTAAAATTGATCCTACCCACTGGATCCCACGGGCTTCGCCCTGGGATGGGGCGATAAGACACAAACTTGCGTCATTCCAGGGGACGCACGTCCCCGTGGAATCCAGTCCTATCGCTTCAATACCGCTATGGCACAGGCATGGAAGATCCTAAATGCAACGAGATAAACCTCACATAACCCCATCCGTACAAAATTATTGGGAACTTTTAAAGCCACGAGTGATGAGCCTAGTCGTTTTTACAGGATTTTGCGGACTGTGGATGGCACCAGGATCTATTCACCCTATTTTAGCCTTTACAGCTATTTTGTGTATCGCAGCTGGCGCAGGAGCCGCAGGATGTTTAAACATGTGGTTTGAACGAGATCTTGATAAATTAATGGTTCGAACCATGACGCGACCTGTAGCTTCAGGTTTAATACACCCTGATTCTGCTTTAGCTTTTGGAGTAATATTAGCTCTTTTGTCTATTGTTGTTTGCCAGGTTGCCATCAACACAACTGCTGCAATTCTATTAACTATAACCATCGGCTTTTATGTGGGCGTATACACAATACTCCTAAAACCTAACACGCCTCAAAACATTGTAATTGGTGGAATAGCAGGCGCTCTACCTCCTGTAATTGGATGGTCAGCTGTATCACCTCTTGATTTGCGTCCCTGGAGTTTATTTTTAATCATCTTTTTATGGACACCTGCGCATTTTTGGTCATTAGCACTAAATCATGCAGCAGAATATAAAGAGGCTGGATTACCAATGATGCCCAACACCGCGGGCATTCAAAAAACCAAAAAATATATTACAATTTACGCGATATTAACCGTTGTAAGTGCTATCATACCCTGCATGCTTCAAATGGCCGGATGGTTTTATTTAGGCTGTACATTGGTTTTTGGGGCAGGATTTATATTTTTGGCAATACAACTTTATAAAAGTGAGGATTCACAAGAAGGACTAAGAGTTTTTGCATTTTCAATTTTGTTTCTTTTTATCTTGTTTGCTGCTCTTATTGCTGATAGGAAGACGTATGGATAAACATTTCAAGCAACGCAACCGTGCCCTTTTATTCCTTCTAATAGGACTAAGCCTATTATTGTATGCTGTTGCTTTTGTTAAAATGAAAGGCAACATCTAATGCCCTGGTCACAACTTAGACGTACGAAATGGTTTGACAATGCAGATAATGCTGTAGATTACATTCATGAGCTTTACGATAAAGCTGTTACTTACATTTGCGAAAATTTTAGCCAATATGAAAAAACAGGCAATATACGTGAAAATCATGTTGAGCACAGTTGTTATCCGTATATAGGTATAAGCATTAGCCATGATGACTTGTTCGTTGATCCAAGTTTTGCTTATGGTGTTATTAATGAGCCCGGACATTATGGCACTACTGTAACAGCACCTGGACTCTATGATTCCTATTATCGAGAACAGATAGCTCTGCTTTTGGAACGTCATGGTGTGTCTGTTGTTGTGGGATATAGCAATAGCAGAATTCCTTTGCCCTTTGTTATAGAACATTCTCATGCACAATTTGATGTAGATGAATTAATGCGTCTTCAGAGTAAATTTGTACTTCCAGACCTAAAACGTATTGATGATTCATTTGCAAATGCAACTTTTGCCACGAATGGATACAGACCTCTTGCCTTATTTACTGGGGAGCGCGCTGATTTTTCCCTGCAGAGATTACATCATTACACTGGCACTCCTCCACATCACTTCCAAAATTTTGTATTGCTTACAAATTATCAGCGCTACATTGATGAATTCATTAACCAAGTAACAAGCGATATTGAGCATCACAAAAATGAAAATTGGGAACTAATTGGCCCTGGAGCCACTATTTTAGCGTCACATAAACAGCGAACAATGGAGCTGCCAAAACTTCTACCTCAGATGCCTGCTTACCATTTTAAAAAAGATGGAAAGAACGGAATAACTATTATTAATATAGGTGTGGGGCCAAGTAATGCGAAAACAATTACTGACCATTTGGCAGTTTTGAGGCCTCACTGTTGGATAATGCTTGGACATTGCGCAGGCCTTAGAGCCAGTCAAACCTTAGGAGACTATGTTCTTGCTGACGGCTACGTGCGTGAAGACCACGTGCTAGATGATGATTTGCCAAAATGGGTACCTGTACCACCAATTGCTGAAATTCAACAGGCACTTCAACAAGCAGTTTTGCATATATTTGGTAAGGGTGAAGGAGAATTAAAGTCTACAATTAGAACAGGAACTGTACATACAACAGACAATCGAAATTGGGAATTACAAAGTGCTGTTTTATATGAACGTTTTCGCCAGAGTCGAGCAATTGCTGTTGATATGGAATCCGCCACAATTGCTGCGAATGGCTTTAGATTTAGAGTTCCTTATGGCACCTTGCTATGCGTTTCCGATAAGCCTATTCATGGAGTTATAAAACTGCAAGCAATGGCTAATGAATTTTATAAAAGCAGAGTAAACCATCACTTGCATGTTGGTTTTGAAGCGATGCACCTTTTACAGAAAATGGATCCGCAACGATTACACTCAAGAAAGCTACGTGGCTTTGATGAGTGCCCATTTAGATAGATCTCTAGTTAAAAAGCTATTTCAGCTAAGCACTACATTTTTACGAAAAAAATTACGTAGTCTCTTTGCATCATAGAAATTAATAAATGCATAAAGAGCAATTCCAATAACTACTGCAAAAAACATCATATAATATGCTGGAATAAAATGGTTACCAGTTTGATCAATCAAATACGTTAAAACAGCGGGAGTTGTAGCACCAGCGATGCACATGCCGATGCTAAAGCTCAATGATGTTCCTGTATAGCGTTCATGAGGTGGGAAAAGTGTTAACATGAAAACATGGCCAGGCCCTAAATAACTTCCGCATAAAAGACCAAGTAAAATCTGGCCTAAAATAAGAGAGGTAGCTGAATCTACTTGCTGTAAAAAGAAGAAAACAATACCGCTTAATCCCGTTATTAAAAAAATAGGAAGATATAAAGCACGTTTAATACCAATGCGATCGCTGAGAGCTCCAAAAGCTATGCACGATAGCATGAAAGATATTAGCCCATAAGTATTATAAGAAGTGCTTTCTAGCAACGTTAGGTTGAGAAAACGTGATAAATAAATATTTAAAAATCCAAAAATTATATAAAATAAAACACCTGTCACAAAGGCGTAGGCAATATTTAACCCAAATTCCACACGACGATCACTAAAAAGCGCCTGAACTTTATGTTCTGATTTCACTTTAATAAAAGTTGATGTTTCTTGGAAATTTTTGCGCACCATATACGCTACAAACCCGATGCATCCGCCTATCAAAAAGGGAATACGCCAGGCCCAATCAGGCATACCTGCTTTTAATACAATTGAGCCAGCGACATTAGCAAGCAATGCCCCAATAATTGCGGACCCAACAATAATACCACTAACAAGGCCTGCATGTTTGCCACCCTCATGTTCTATCGCAAAAATAGCCGCACCGTTGTACTCTCCGCCTGTGCAGAGCCCCTGAAAAAAACGGCAAAATACCAAAATAAGAGGAGCAACAACACCAATTTGGTTGTAGCTAGGCAGTATAGCGATGATAAATGTTGGAACAGCCATTAATCCAACCGTTAAAGACAAAGCCTTCTTTCTACCCCACCGATCACCTACATAACCAAACAAATATGCTCCAAATGGACGCCCTATAAAACCTGCACCAAAAGTAAATAATCCAGCAAAAATAGCTAAAGACTGATCCACATGCGGAAAATACACAGCCGATAAAACCGGAATAAAAACAGCACAAATCGTAAAATCATAGAACTCTAAAGCATTGCCTAAAGAAGAAAGAAATACGATTTTAAAAATATTTGGCTTCATAAAAGGGGATATCTCCTGCAGAAATTGCTCTAAGTAAAAACGCTTGGTTTGCTTAATCATTCTAAGAATTAATTCTTAAAAAACTTCAGCAGGCGTCTGATAATCTTGCACCTGCTGTGGAGATCATTATAACAGTGAATAAACTCTGAGAAAAGCTTCTGACTCGTCACCTATTGACTTTTTAATTAAAAAAACTATAAAGACTTGCGACAAGAATGATTAATCACTTTAGGGAATAAGGAGAGATATCATGAAAGTAGATTTTGTTTCGATAGCTAATGGATCTTTTTACACACACAAAAGTTCAGCAAGTTACACAAATCAGTGTCAAATGCAGCATAATAAAATAGAAGAAGTCTGGGAAATTAAAAACAAGCACAAGCAGCTGCAAGACCAGATAAAGAGATTACGAGAAGAAGGTGTTAAAATTACAAATGAAATGCCTAATTTTGAGAAGTCTAGCGCTTTAGAATTAGCAGCATTAAAAATTCTTGAAGGACATATATATTTTGGCGAGACAGATTATAGTCTATTTGATGTGATAGAAGACAACATATGTTTTCTTACAGATATTGAAATTTGAAGATATAAATGGTTTTTAAGCACTCACTAGTGCACTAGCAAATTCAGTTGCACCAAATGGCTTAAGATCTTCTGCTGTTTCACCCACCCCAAGGGCAATAATAGGAATGGCAAACTGCTTAGATAAGGCAACAACAACACCACCTTTAGCAGTGCCATCTAACTTGGTAACCACAAGCGCGTTAATACCAATAATTTCTTGGAAAGTTTTCACTTGTTCTACGGCGTTTTGACCTGTTGTAGCATCAAGTACAAGTAAAACTGTATGAGGCGCAGATGGTTCTGCTTTTTTCAGCACTCGAACGATTTTTTCTAATTCATCCATCAGATGTTTTTTGTTTTGCAATCTACCAGCTGTATCTATGCATAAAATATTCGCGTTACTTTGATTTGCTTTTTGAAATGCATCAAACGCTAGACCTGCAGCGTCTCCTCCAGGTTTTGTAGCACAAACTTCAATCTTTAAACGATTTCCCCACACTTGTAATTGCTCAACAGCAGCAGAGCGAAACGTATCCCCCGCTGCCCAAAGTACTTTTTGGCCTTGTTCCAACCATTGTTGACTAAGTTTTGCAATAGTTGTTGTTTTCCCAACACCGTTAACGCCAACCACTAAAATAACATGCGGCTTGCCAGTAATTGCAAGAGGCACCGCAACCGGATCTAAAATTTTTGCAATTTCTGCACTCAGCCATTCTTTAATTTCTGGCTCTGAAATTTCCTGATGCATGCGCTGTTTTTTTAAAAGATCACGAAGTTCTGCAGCAGCTTTCAACCCCATATCGGTTGAAATAAGAAGCTCTTCAAAAGCATCAAGCGTTTCTTCATCGAGCTTCTTATGAGTGAAAACTGATGTAATTCCTTGAGTTAAAGTTTGAGACGTCTTTGAAAGACCAGATTTTAGCTTTTTCCAAAAACTCACAAGTATTGCCCAATAAGATGTTGTTTTGTTCTTTCTGTAATCTTAACGGGAATAACAGATGCAATACCAGCAAATCCTGCAATCTGGATGGGAGCAAAATGATCTGTTTTACCTTTTATAATTCCTTGATCAGCTTCTTCAACCAAAACATTAACCGTTTTGCCAATAAATTGCTCAAAAGTGCGAGCTATTGCCAATTCTCCTCGGTCACGAAGTTGACGCGCTCGTTCCTTAATTACACCGCCGTCAAGTTGAGGCATGCGAGCTGCCGGTGTTCCAGGACGTGGCGAATAAGGGAACACGTGCAAATACGTTAGCGAGCACTCGTCAACAATACGAAGCGAATTTTCAAACATTTCACTAGTCTCAGTTGGAAAGCCAGCAATTAAATCAGCCCCAAAAACCACGTCTGGGCGTAATGCCTTTGCACGTTCGCTAAAAGCTATTGCATCTTCACGTAAATGGCGACGCTTCATGCGCTTTAAAATCATGTTATCGCCTGCCTGTAAACTAAGGTGAAGGTGAGGCATAAGCTTTTCTTCAGAACCAATAAGTTTCCATAAATCTTCATCGATTTCTACGGGATCAAGGGAAGACAAGCGAAGACGCTTTAATTCAGGCACTAAACCTAAAACACGGCGAATCATTTGACCAAGAGTTGGCTGACCTGGCAGATCAGCACCATAGGCTGTGATATCAACGCCTGTAAAAACAATTTCTTGATAACCATTTTCTAGCAATTTGCGTATTTGTGCAACAATTTCACCAATAGCAACGCTTCTAGAATTACCCCTGCCATAAGGAATTGTGCAAAAAGTGCAACGGTGATCACAGCCGTTTTGCACTTGCACAAAAGCTCTGGCCTTACCATCAAAACCAGAAACAAGATGCGCTGCTGTTTCACGCACTTCCATGATGTCGCTCACAACAACCTTATCAGCGCTGTGCAGATTCATATACGTATTAAGCTGCATTTTTTCTTCATTGCCAATGACTTTGGAAACTTCAGGCATGTTCTGGTACTGAGAGGGATTAATTTGGGCACTACAGCCTGTCACAACAATTTGTGCACTAGGATTGCTACGATGGATCTTTCGAATTGTTTGACGAGCTTGGCGTTCTGCTTCAGCTGTAACAGCGCACGTATTGATAAATACGGTATTCCCTATGCCTGCTTGTGCAGCTAAATTTTGAATCACTTCCGACTCATAAGTATTCAAGCGGCAACCAAGCGTAATAACCTGATTCGAAGACGACATTTCAAAAAGCTATATATTAAAAGTGCTCCGAATATAGCACAGTTATGTTAGAAAATGTGAGCTTAATTAATAGCCCCCTAAAACAATTGCTCCCCTACGTCTTTCTGACCTAGGTTTTTCTTCCATATCATCGATTGGTAATACCGCTAATTTAAGTCGACATCTTTCAATGCCTTTTTCAGCATCTTCAATATCAGACTCACATTCATCAATTTCATCTTCACATTGCCATATAAGACGTTCACTATTATTTCCTAATAGAAGCTTACTATGGTTAGTCCGTAATCGAGTGAGCTTAACTCTATTTGTGGCTAGTTGTGAATAGTACTCCTTAAGAGCATCATTTACATGTCCACGCCATCTTTTTATACCTTTTTCATCTAAAGAAGCTACATATTTATGCCAATCCTCAAGCCACAAAAACGCATTATTTTGCATTGTTGCAGCCGACATCAATATTTCTGTCTCAACAAGTGATGCATCTGTTGGCTTTGTCTGTAAATTATCATACGTTGGCACTAAACTATCTTCCATACATGTGCTTGAAGAAGTTATTGCTAATGAATCAGACTCGATAGGAACTACTTTTGAGGAATTTCTTCTACTAACTGTATTCCTCGTCATATTCTCAGATGCTGACGATAATGAGCTGTCGTTTGTGAGCGTTGAAAGAGTTGTGTCACCAGAATCAGTAGAAGAAGCTGGAGAAATTAGCGGTTTTTCACCATTTTTTGAAATTTTTCCAAGCTTAAACCAATTCCTTCTTGAAGAAGGCTTTTTAGCATTTGTTGGCGTTCCATTAAATGCAGGTGATTTAAGGCTAGTGGTAAATCTGGGTTTAGGTTTTTCTTTAGATTGTTTTTGGATACTTTGGCTTAGCTCATCAGGAACTATTTTAGAGCTAGCAAACAATGCGGAATAAAATATTACTAGTGAATAAAAAAATATGTTTATTCTCATAATATCTGTTTATTAAAATAATATAAATTATAAATTAAAAATATATAATAAATAATTAATATTTAAACAAAAATACTTATGTTTTATTTATGATTTACTAACTGTCCTTCAATTTTTTTCATGAAGCTTGAAAAAATATACCTATCATTTTATATAGGTATATGGGAAAAATTAAGTTTCCAGCTGATCTTTCGAAAGAGGCTTGCTGAAAAAAGGAGCAAAAAATTATGAGAAAACAAGCTCATCACTCCTTTTTGCCGGGCTATATATCAAAAAATATAAAATTATTGCCACTAATTATAGCAGCGTTTCTTGCAGGACTTGGCACTCAGATAATTTTATATCCAGGCGCACACTCTGCGCCATTAGCTCCTGCATCGATTCAAACCAAAGATTTTAGTTGCAAGGCATGTTTTACACCAGGCCAAGCATGCTTACCCATGATTATTCAAGAAATTGATCATGCAAAGCGCTCTATTCAAATGCAAGCTTATAGCCTTACCTCAAAACCTATTGCAGAAGCGCTTATTCGCGCCAAAGCCAGAGGTGTTGATGTGACTGTTCTTGCCGACAAAAGCCAAAAATATGAGCGCTATACTCAAATTAATGCCCTCAAACAAGTTGGAATTGCCGTTTACATTGATCACAAACCAGCCATTGCCCATAACAAAATCATCATTATTGATGCAGAGACCATTGTTGGTGGGTCATATAATTTTAGTAACAGCGCCGAAAAACGCAATGCGGAGAATGTCACCATTATTAAGAACAAAGAATTCGCTGCCCTATACAGTGCTAATTTTGGGAAACGATTGGCGGTGTCAAACACATTTGCATTAAGCGACAATAAAAATAAGAAGAGCCACCGCCCTGCTCGTTAGCTCATAGCATTTCTTCTGGTTTTTTTATGGTACCAATGAAGTCGTCTGTGTGATCCTCAAAAGGACTATAAGCCGTAAAAATTTCTATTTTGACTTTATGTGCTTTTTCAAATGCGCGGATAGAAGCACGCAAATAGTCTGATGCACGCTGAATTTGCTCTTCAATTGTATACATACCTGCATACCCTTCATCCTCTCGAAATAGCCTTGCAACA
Organism: Alphaproteobacteria bacterium; assembly: GCA_947487955.1. GTDB lineage: Bacteria > Pseudomonadota > Alphaproteobacteria > Paracaedibacterales > CAITNM01 > CAITNM01. The sequence goes on along the minus strand of CANKYV010000014.1, from coordinate 140 downwards.
TCTTCCATATGACCAACAGACGCCATCACCTTTTCTAGGCTAATACCAATTCTTGGCCACCTTTCAAGACGAGCCTTTTCGTCTTCTGGCACTACCTGATCTTTTTGCTCAATAAGTATTTCTTCCGTCATTTCTCACCT
>CANKYV010000013.1 GCA_947487955.1 Alphaproteobacteria bacterium | reverse complement strand
GCGGACAGCCAATAAATCCCTCAACAGAAGGTACGCACAGCTTGGTCAGAGGAATAATCCCTGAGTACAGGCGAGTGACGGATGCCCAGTAGTAATGGGCGGATGCTCGGTGGTAACGAGCGTAACTCCAGTCGTAATGGAGGAATGTCTGGTCTAGCAAACCGACGGATGTCCAGTGGTAATGGACGTAGCCCTGGTCGTAACAGGGTAAGAGGTTTCTACGGTACTACTAAGGCGAGAGAAAAAAGAAAATAAAAGGAAACGAAGAGAAAAGGAAGCAGCAAGTAGGAAGAAAAAAGAAGTAAGGAAAAGGCAGAGGCCCTAACCGTCTTTGCGAGGACCAAAGGAGCGCGGCAATTCCTTACACGAGATCACCACGACCACTTGTGGTCTTGTGGAGACAAAAGTGTCGTCTTTGCGAACCTCCGCAGGAGGTGTGGCAATCTCTACTTCGTCACAACCCTGAGTAAGACGACTCCTTGCGTAAGGATCCAATCCTTAATTTATGCAGCATTAGCTAAAGCGGCTTTTGCTGGGGTCTTTGCCTGTGCAGGTTTTGCAGGAACTGATGCTGCATGTTTATTGCTTTGAAATGCGCTGACCATTTTTTGTTGTTCAGGCGTTAAAGGTAAACTTTTTAAGATATTAAGAATTTCAGTAATTTCTTCTGTATTGCCACTTTCTTTTGCTAGTCGTAGCCGTATAAGTTGGCAATCAACTTGATGAGGACCATCTAGTTTTTTCTTTAATGCAGCTTCGCAAACAGTAGAAGCGCCCTTATTATTACCTAACTTTTCAAGGCAATACGCTAAATGTACCAAGGATTTTCCAGAAATAGGATCATCTGGATAAGTTTTAATTATACGTCCAAATCCAGCAGCTGCTTCTTTGTAAGCACCTTGATCATATAACTTTAAAGCCAACTCATATTGACCTAGTGCCTCTGATTGTTGCTCAGGTAGCGCTGGTGCGTTAGCTTCTGCCGATTTAGTAGCGGCTAATTCAGCAGATGTAGGTGTATGTGTAGTATCATAAGGGTTACTGCCCGACTTGAGAGCTGTCCCAGTCTTTGTTAGTTCTTCTTGAACAATTCGGCGGATTCTACTATCTAAATCAGTATCAGCGGCAGCAGGCACTAAATTTTCAGCTACTCCTGGTGTTATTTTTTGAGCTAAAAGTTTATTCTGTTGTTCAATTATAGTGTCAATATGTGTTTGTAGCGCTTCAATTGCTTCTTTTTTTTCTCCTGTTGATTGCATCGCATCTAACTGTTTTTGCAATGCATCAATCACGACTTCATTTTGGCGGATAGATTCTTCAATACTGACACAAAATGCGCTAATGCTAATGCACCCCAAGACAGTCAACGTTTTTAAAATATTCATATAAAATCCTCTAATCCTTGCAGAAAAACATTGCATTATTTTTTGTATTCAGTATAGATATATATATTCTTTTTCGCGAAGGGAAGACATTTTAAATGAAAAAAGACATACATCCTGCTTACCATGCTATCACAGTCAAAATGACTGATGGGACAACTTTTGAAACAAAGAGTACATGGGGCAAAGAAGGCGATACACTACAATTAGATATTGATCCAAAGTCTCATCCAGCATGGACTGGCGGTGGTCATAAACTTATTGATTCTGGTGGTCAATTAAGCAAATTCAGTAAACGATTCCAGAATTTTGGATTGAACTGAGGATTAGATGGTACGTGCTGAGGCTACCTCAAGCGTTGCTTCAGCGCCTTCTTATCTTGAAGCTTTAAATTCTAAACAACAGCAGGCGGTTCTCCATAGTGAGGGCCCTTTGCTTATTCTTGCTGGAGCTGGCACGGGAAAAACTCGTGTATTAACTACACGTCTTGCCTATATTCTTGATCAACAGCTGTGTGGCTATCAAAATATTCTAGCTGTTACTTTTACTAATAAAGCTGCAAATGAAATGCGTGAACGTATTCAGTCACTGTTAGGACGAAGTGTTGACGGTATGTGGCTTGGTACTTTTCACTCACTTTCTATGCGTATATTACGCATGCATGCTCAAGCATTAGGATATACTTCAACAAATTTTACGGTTATCGATGCTGACGATCAATTGCGCCTAATAAAGCAGATACTAAAAGCTGAGAATATTGATGAAAAGCAAATGCCAGCAAAAATGGTCGCAAGCATTATTAACCGCTGGAAAGATAAAGCAAAAACTCCAGAACGAGCTGGAAGCCCTCAAGATCTTTATGTGCAGCTATATCGTCAATATCAAGAACGCTTGAAAATTCTCAATGCCATGGACTTTGGCGATTTAATTTTAAATTGCCTTGTCCTATTTCAGCAGAATCCTACCATTTTAAATAGTTATCAGCAGCAATTTTGCTATCTAATGGTGGATGAGTATCAAGATACAAACACAGCGCAATATCTATGGTTACGTTTGCTTGGTGATGGTTATGGAAACCTATGCTGTGTAGGCGATGATGACCAGTCTATTTATGGGTGGCGTGGTGCAGAAGTTGCTAATATTTTGAAATTTGAAACAGATTATCCTAATGCTACAGTTGTTCGTCTTGAGCAGAATTACCGCTCAACCAATCATATACTGGGTGCTGCTTCAGGGCTTATTGCTAATAATCGTGATCGCTTAGGAAAAGAGCTGTGGACACAAAAAGAAGGTGGTGACACTGTGCTTGTCAAAGGGACATGGGACAGTGAAAGTGAAGCTCGGTTTGTTATCGCTGAAATTGAAGATAATCAACGCATGGGACATAGTTTAAACTCCATGGCTATATTGGTTAGAGCCAGCTATCAGACTCGTGATTTTGAGGAGCGCTGTTTAAAAACAGGATTAGCATACCGCGTTGTGGGCGGGCTTCGTTTTTATGAGCGTCAAGAAATTAAGGATGCGCTTGCTTATCTTAGAGTATTAATACAACCAGATGATGGTTTGGCTTTTGAGCGTATCATCAATGTGCCTAGGCGTGGCATTGGTTCAACTGCGCTGCAAAATATGCATACTTTAGCAAGGGAACAAGATATCTCACTTCCAAAAGCTGCACTAATGTATGCAATGGATGAAAGCAAAGGAACTGGGAAAGCTAATTTGCGTCAATTTTTTGATGATATGCAACGATGGCGCCGTATGCTGGACACGCATTCTCATGTGGATGTTGTCAAAGCTTTACTTGATGAATCAGGTTATACCACTATGTGGCAAGAAGATAATTCGCCAGATGCACCAGGACGGTTGGAAAATTTAAAAGAATTTGTGAATGCGATTGAAGAATTTGAATTCCTTCCCGGATTTTTAGACCACGTAAGTTTAGTGACTGATAACAATAATCAGTCAGTGGATGATTGTTTAAGTATTATGACATTGCATGGTGCCAAAGGGCTTGAATTTGATTTTGTGTTTTTACCTGGCTGGGAAGAAAATTTATTTCCTCACCCAAGATCCCTCAAAGAAAATGGTCACTCTGGTTTAGAAGAAGAGCGTCGCCTTGGGTATGTAGGTATTAGTCGAGCCAAACAAAAAGCTACTATTTCATATGCTTTGAGACGTCGATTGCCTCATCAAGGGTGGCAAGTTGGATTACCTTCACGGTTTTTAGGTGAGTTACCAGCAGCGCATGTTAAACATATGCAGGCTAATGGCAATGAATCTGGCAACCCAAGTTACGGGGGATTTCGTCGAACGGCCAGTTTTTCACAATATCAAGCACAGCATTTTAAAATAGGTGATCGTGTTTTTCATCAAAAATTTGGTTATGGAGATGTAATTGATACTGAAGGTGAGCAAGCAGCTGTTGAGTTTGACATGGCTGAAGCAAAGCGTATTCATATCAGTTTTTTAAAAAAGCAATCTTAAAAAATGAAGCGATTCCTTCAATCTATAATTGTTATTTTAGTTATTGCAATAAGCTTTATCTATTACGCTTGTCATCCTACAACATTGCCTACACAAGATTCAAAGTATCAGCAATTTTTGCGCTATATTCATTATGTATATTTAAAAGCAAAACGTGATCATTTTTGCAATTTGCATATACCTATGAGCCAAGTGCCTATTGATATTATTATTCCTGTCATCGAAAAGGACGCACAAACCTTAGTGCTTACTATCGATTCAGTGCGAGGTAATATTTTACAACCCATCACAAATATTTATCTTGTTGCCCCAGAGTCTGTAAAATTACGCAAAATTGCTCAAGAAAAAAAATGTAATTTTGTTTTAGAAAATACTGTGCTGCCAGTATTTTCAACTAAAACTAATCGAAAAGGCTGGATGAAACAGCAATATTTAAAACTTAATGCAGACACTATTGGTACAAATGAGCATTTTCTCATCATCGATGCAGATACAATTTTGATCCGTCCACAAATTTTTGCAACGGAACACAAAGAAGTTTTAAATATCTTGCATGATTACTGGTTATGCCGAAAGAAAATGGCCAAAGCAGCTTTAGGTTTTGAGAAATTTCATAATGTAGATTTCACTAGCCACCATATGCTTATGTGCAAAACTAAATTACAAGCATTAAAGAAACACTTACAAGACCTGCATGGAAAACCATGGCAAGATGCCCTTGATACATTAGATGTTCCAGAAGGAAGCTTCTCAGAATATGAATTATATGGAAATTTTGTGGCGCAGCGTTTTGCAGATCAAGTTGATCTTGTTTTGGGAAGTAATGGGCTTTTTCCGCGTAACGGCCTTGCCAACATTGGGTATGCGAGAGAATATCTAAGTTGCAAGTGTAAAAGCTTAACAATGCATAGCTTTTTAACAATTGAGGGGATGACAGGATAATTATGAAGCGCTTTTTAACTTTATTATCGTTGTGTATTTCTATGGCAATCTTAAGTGTGTGGACAGTGACAACACCTGAAACGTTACCAACAGAAGATACCAAATGGCATATTTATAAGCGGAAGCTTTTTATGAAGTTTTTGTCATTTAAAAGGGACCGTTATTCCAATAATCATATTCCTTTATGCCAAGAAAAAATTGATCTTGTCTTTTTGTGTATTGAAAAAGATTTGCCAACAATTCGTTATGCAATTGATGCAGCAAAAGGTTTGGTAATGCATCCTATTAATAAGATTTATCTAATTTGCCCTGAATCTGAGAAATTAAGAAAAGTGGCGCTGGAAAAAGGTTGTGAATTTATTGAGGAAAGTAAGCTAGTTCCTGCTTTGTCACGAGGTAATGCACTGCCGGGATATTTAAAGCAACAGTTTATCAAGTTAAATGCTGATACCATCACAACAGCAAATTATTATTTGGTTATAGACGCAGATACAATTTTGCTGCAAACACAGATATTTTTACGTGAAGGAAAAGCTGTATTTAACGCAACAAACGGATATGTGTTGGAGCGAAAGCACATGGTTGAATCAGTTCTGAAGCTTGGAAAATATTACAATCTTGATTTTACAAGTCATCACATGTTTTTTGACAAATCAAAACTTAAAGCTATGAAAGCAAGGCTAGAAGAATTGCATGGAAAGCCTTGGCAAGATGTTTTAAATAATCCCGATATTCCAGGTCAAAGTTTTTCGGAATATGAAATGTATGCAAACTTTGTGTTGACGTTTTTTCCAGACGAAGCGACTATTGTAAATGGTAGGAATTCATGGATGCCTGCAGACCGAATCTCGGGAATCGAATGGCAACGAGGCTTTTTATCTAAGAGGTATAAGAGCCTCTCTTTTCACCACTTTATGACAACGGATCATTACTGTTAAAAAATGCTACAACTTATCTGCCTCCATTTATTAGATGACTTCAAGGTTTTTAACCTCCTACGTTATATTACATTTCGTACAATGGGAGCAATTTTAACAGCACTAATTATTAGTTTTTGCCTAGGAAAACCGATCATTGCATGGCTTAAGTCAAAGCAAAAAGAAGGCCAGCCTATTCGTGATGATGGTCCAGCATCTCACTTGATTACTAAAAAAGGCACACCCACCATGGGAGGGTGTTTGATCCTATTAGCGGTTTCCATCAGTACTTTATTGTGGGGAGATCTAACAAATCCATTTTTATGGATAGTGCTACTTGTTACTCTTGGCTTTGGGGCCTTAGGTGCTATCGATGATTATAGGAAACTTACCAAAAATTCGCATCATGGTATTTCAGGAAAAGCAAAACTATTAGGACAAACGATACTAGCTGTAATTGCTGCTTATGCATCTGCCTACTATACAGATATAAATCTTGCTTATATCTTAACATTTCCTTTTTTTAAAGATTTCGTTATCAATCTAGGATGGTTTTTTTATCCATGGGCAATACTTGTTATTGTGGGGTCATCAAATGCAGTTAACTTAACTGATGGACTTGATGGCTTAGCTATTGTGCCAGTGATGATATGTTCTGTTTGTTTTACAATCATTGCTTACCTTGTTGGAAATCATATTTTTGCGCACTATCTGCAGCTGCATCATGTAGCAAATATAGGTGAAGTATGTATTTTCCTAGGTAGCCTCATAGGAGCAGGATTAGGATTTTTATGGTTTAATGCTCCTCCGGCAAAAGTATTTATGGGTGATACTGGCTCTCTTGCAGTGGGGGGAGCTTTAGGTACTATAGCACTTATTGCAAAGCATGAGTTTGTGCTTTGTATTGTCGGAGGGTTGTTTGTGCTAGAAGCAGTATCTGTTATCTTACAAGTGGGGTACTATAAGCTCACTAAAAAACGTATCTTCTTAATGGCACCAATTCATCATCATTTTGAAAAGTTAGGATGGGCAGAATCTACTGTTGTCATTCGTTTTTGGATTATTGCGTCCATCCTTGCATTAGCTGGTCTTGCAACATTGAAAATTCGCTAATGTTAATCTCATTAAATTCTATAGGCTATATTCTTGAAAATGAATCACAAGCCAGAACTTTGCTACATGATGTAAGTTTTTGTATTTCTCCTAATAGTGTTACGACCATTATTGGCCCAAACGGTGCTGGTAAAACTACTCTTGTAAGGTTGCTTTTAGGTCTAATTCAGCCAACATCAGGTACGATTAATCGGCAAAAAAAATTGTTAGTGGGGTATGTTCCTCAAAAACTCTATGCTAATCGTTTTATGCCCATGACGGTGCGTACATTTCTAGGCTTATGCGGTACACAAAAAATTGATCATCCTTTTAATATTACTCAACTAATGGATAGATCAGTGCATACTTTGTCGGGTGGTGAATTACAAAAAGTTCTTTTCAATGCAGCTGTTTTAAAAAAACCAGATTTATTAATTCTTGATGAGCCTACTCAAGGTATTGATGCGGATGGGCAATCTGCATTTTACAACAAGCTAATTGAGCTAAAAAATAAATATAATATGGCTATTGTTCTTATTTCTCATGATCTGCATTTTGTGTTTGATCGTACAGACCATGTTATTTGTCTGAATCATCACGTTTGCTGTCAGGGCACACCTGAAAAAATACGTAAAACTCAGGAAGTGCAACAATTATTTCCTGGACTTGCAACCTACCAACATCATCATGATCATCACCACCATGATTGATTCGTTCGTGCTTTTCATAATCATTGCTGCGCTTTTAGCGAGCTTAGTTACAGCTCCGCTCGGTTGTATAGGTCTTTGGAATGGATTAGCTTTTTTTGGAGATACGTTAGCACATGCATCGTTACTTGGAATTTGTTTTAGTATCCTTTCAGATATACCTTATGCTTTTGGTGCTATCGCAGTGTGCTTGAGTATTGCGTATTTTATTGGACAAAAATCATCAAAACAAAGTGATGTATCATTAGCTGTTATTTCTTATAGCTGTCTCTCGATTAGCATATTAATTATCTCGATTTTTCCAAAAGCAAATCTCGATCCAAACACATTGTTGTTTGGTGATTTGCTTAGTGCTAATTTGTCAGATATTTACTTACTAATTTTAGCTCTTTTTATCCTGTGGGGAAGTATCGCTAAATACTGGTCAGCAATTTTGATGACAAGCTTTGATGCAGATCTTGCTCAAGTGCAAGGATTTCCGTCAAAAATGGTACGTCTTGCAGTTTTTTTGGCTTATGCAATAACTATTGGGATTATTATGAAAATGCTAGGAGCATTGTTTGCGCCTGCTCTTACAATTATTCCAGCAGCGGCAGCTAGATATCGTTCAAAAACACCTTTTGAAATGATTACATCTGCAACATTGATCAGCTGTTTTTCAAGTGCAATTGGCATTGGTGCTAGTTTTTATTTTGATTTACCAACAGGTCCATCAATTATTTGTGTGGCTGCAACAACATTGGCGCTTATAAAAATAAGCGCCAAGTAAAAATATAGTTTCTAGATCCACATCCTTCTTACTTCCTCTGACATTCCTTCAAAAGGATCTTTCTTTATCTCCTTATTATCTTCTTTAAATTGTCTAATTGCTGGCATGATGTCTTGCAACGTTACAGTCATTGATGTAGCTTCATTACCTTCTGGTGCGCTTAGAGTGCTTGCTGCTTGATAAAATGGGCGCAGTGCTGGATTAAGAATAGAATTTAAACTTCTAACACCTAGATTTATTTCTATACTTGTTAAAGCTAGTTGTCGTAGAGCTGATTCTTCAATAATTAAATTTACTCCGTAGTATAGTCTAAATTCGTTTAGAGTTTTTTGTAAGGGAGACCCTTCTTTGCTAATAACATCTATCATTGTTTCTAAGGAATGTTCCTTGTAGGCAATAATCGAAGGAAATCTTCCAACAAATTCGGGATCAAAACCAGCATTAATAATGTCTCTTTGTGTTCTAGCTGTGGTAGGTCGCTCTTTCTTTGTATCGTGAATTCCTTTTAAATTGGAAAATGCGCCTGTGCCAATAAACCACCAATTTTTTAAAGGAATCTGCTTATCTTTTAACATAATAGGACTACCATCTAAAGGCGCTAGTAACACTTGCTGCATAGAACGTCCAAAGCTTTTCATTTCATTCTCGTTACTTTCTTTTCGTGAAAGTTTATCAATCTCATCAAGGACAACTATTGCAGATTCAGGGATAATATTTCCGCAAAACTCGGCTACACATTCACTAAAGTTTTTTCCTTTGAATCCTTCATCAGTTAAGCTGCGTGCATTAATGTACAAAACAGGAACGTTTAAAAATAGGCTTAATCTTTTTAGAGTTTCGCTTTTTCCGCAGCCTGTTGGTCCTGTTAATATGCAATGTGTAGGAATGTTTGCAGCAGGTTGTCCGCATTCAATTAATAATTTATTACATAAGAATCGATGTGCGAAAAAGCTTAATTCATCTAGAGCAGCATCTTGCCCGGCAATAAATCTTTTTAAGTAATTTGAAATATCTGGCATAGAAATAGCTTTTCGGCCCACAAGAATCTGATGTTCTTCTATCGGACTTAGTCTTTTTTCATCGCTTTGCGATAAGGTTAATCTTTGTCTTTTCCCGCTGCTTAAGGTTGATTTTTCACTCAGTGGCATATTTTGTAAGATAATAAGCCCTATAGGGGGAAGAGGTGATCGCGCTCCTTTTGGTAACCTAGAAATAACTGGCGATGAAGCAGGAGTATTTGAAATTATTTCTGTTGATGTTTGTGGATTGTGCAAACTACTGAATGCTCTACTAGCCATTGCTAGTCTGCGTTTTGCCAAATCTGCTCCAAAAACTCTTTCTCTTATACTTTCAAGAGTTGCTGCTTTTGAGCCCTCAGGTAATGAGCTCTGGAATTCTAAGATGGCTTCTTTCCATGGATCAAGTTTTCCATTACTGACCGTTAAGTAATTTAGCTTTTGAATTAGCTTTGCAAAATTTTCATCTGAACTTAAATTTGATGACGTGCTTTTTATTGGTGGCAATGTATCATCTATGGGTAGTATTGTGTTATTTTCTGCTGCTCTCAGCATAGATGAAGCTAAAAGTGTACCAAAGAGAATTGTTTTAAGATTCTTGCTAATCATAAGGCCTCCTCAAAATAAAGGGGCTTAATAACACTCTTCAAGATGACTACTCGATAATGTCTTATTATCAAGAACTCTCTAAAAAGAGAATTTTCAAAGTCACTTTATTTTTAAATGTTTTCTACATTATTATTTTGCGTATAAATATATTAATATTACGTTAATAATTAATTATTTATTTCAATGTAGAAATATTATTTCTTTATTTTGTGTGTTGTGAAATTAACGTTGATGGAAAAAATAGTAGATTTTTTCTGCTACCGAATGGCTTATTCCTGAAACAATCATTAGGTCGCTAATGCTTGCACGGCTTACTTCAGAAGCCGATCCAAAATGCTGCAATAACATCTTTTTGCGCTTAGCGCCAATACCGGGGATATTATCAAGCTGAGACTTGACTAAAGCCTTTTGTCGGCCAGAACGATGAGTGCCTATAGCAAAGCGATGGGCTTCATCGCGCATTACTTGCAAAAAATACAATAAAGGGCTGTTTTTAGGTAATTTTTGCGTTGGCAAATTGGGAAAATAAAAGGTTTCATCACCCGCATTACGATTTGCTCCTTTGGCAATTCCAACTACTGGCAATTCCACATGATATTTACTAAGTGCCGCTGCTACAGCATTAACTTGCGCTTGCCCTCCATCAATCAAAAACAAATCAGGCAAGGACCATTCATCTTTATGGCTGAGTCTTCTGTTTATAACTTCACGCATCATCGCTATATCATCACCACCAAAATCTGGCTTTTGTTCATTTATTGAAAATTTTCGATAACGAGATTTGTCAAACCCTTTTTGTGTTATGCAAATTAATACCCCATAAGCAGAGGATCCTTGTAAATGGCTATTATCATACACTTCTATAGTATCAATATTGGAAATACCAAGAAATTCCTGGAGGAGTTTAAACTGTTTTTGATGATTTAGTTCACTACTATTTAGCCTTTCTAGATACTCCTGGGCGTTTTTAAAAGCATGTTTAACTAAATCATGTTTAACTCCACTTTTGGGGTGTTCAATGGATGTTCTTATTTTGTATTGCTGATACATACTCATTGTTAATATTTTGACATCTTCAGGAAGCACATTGCATAAAATTGTTTTAGGTGGTTCATGCTCAACATAAAATTGACTAAGAAATGCTATCATTTGTTCTGCTTGAGAAGTTCCTTCAGTATGAGCCATTTCAAAGATTTCTACTCCATAGTTGCTGCCATGACGAAAGAAGAAGCTTTGGATTACTGTTTTTCCACTAAGTTGTGCCAAAGCAAACACATCGGCGTTATCAACGCCGGCTACATTAATGCGTTGGCGTGCTTGGATTTGTGTTAACAAATGAATACTATCTCTGTATTGAGCTGCTCGTTCAAAATCCATTACTTCTGAGGCTTTGTGCATTTTTTCAGCTAGTTTTTGCTGAACTTCATCACTTTTCCCTGTCAAAAATGCTTTAGCTGCTTGTATAGATTCACTGTATTCCGAAATAGAGATTTTCTTAACGCATGGCGCTGTGCAGCGTTTAATATGATACTGTAAACATGGTCGGTTTCTGTTTTCAAAATAGCTATCAGAACAATTTCTTATTTGAAATAATCGCTGCATCGTAATAATTGTTTCTTCAACGGCTGCTGCGTTTGCAAATGGCCCGAAATATTGTCCTTTTTCTGCTTTAGGTCCTCTATGCTTTTGTATGCGCGGGTAGTTATGAGAGGTTAATAAAACATACGGAAAAGACTTGTCATCTTTTAGAAGCACGTTATATCTTGGTTGCAGCTTTTTAATCAGGTTGCTTTCCAAAAGTAAAGCTTCAACTTCTGTAGAAGTCGTAACAATTTCTATGGTTTGTAGTTCGCTAACCATGCGCTTTAAACGATTAGTAAGTTTATCTGCGTGTGAATAGGAAATTACTCGTTTTTTTAGATTTTTGGCCTTGCCAATATATAGCACCTTGGATTCAACCCCAATCATCCGGTAAATTCCAGGTTGATTAGGTAGCGTTTTTACTACATCTTTGATAATACCAACCCCTACTTCCAAGGAAGTTAAAGAATTAATTGGTGGCTTTTCTTCAGTATTCGATTGCATAATTTTTCAATAAAAAAATACTAAAAATTCTTTTTAAAGAGTAATAATATTGACGAAATTTTTTACTTATGCTACCCGTGAATCCTACGTCATGCAATAGAAACTATACTTAAAAGCTTAATGGCAGTTGATCTTCAACAAACTCACATTCCTGTGCTCTGCAAGGAAATGGTAGAAACTCTAGACCCTACACCAGGCAAAATGTATGTTGATGGTACTTTTGGGGGTGGTGGATACACTCGAGCTATTTTAAATAAAGGTGTATCTAAGGTTATTGCGTTTGATAGAGATAATGATGCAATAAAACGTGCCCAATCCTTCACACAAGAATTCGGTGATCGTTTTGAAATTATCCATGATTGTTTTAGTGCAATGGATAAATATTTAAAACCAGAATCAATGGATGGTATTGTTTTTGACTTTGGGATCTCAAGTTACCAAGTAGATGAAGCTCATCGTGGGTTTTCTTTCCGCCAAAATGGCCCTCTTGATATGCGTATGGGGGTAGGAGCTGCTTATACTGCAGCAGATGTGGTAAATACGTTTAAAGAACGTGATATTGCAGAAATTTTGCATGTGTATGGTGAAGAGCCTAGAGCAAAAAAAATTTCTAAAGCTATTATTGCGGCTAGATCTGTAAAATTATTTGAAACGACGCAAGAGCTAGCCACGTTGATCAGAACAATCGTTCCAAGTCAAGATGGTTTTGATCCTGCAACCCTTACATTCCAAGGCTTGCGTATTTTTGTGAATAATGAGTTAATAGAGATAGAGCGTGCTTTACAGCAGAGTAATAAACTTTTGCCGTTAGGGGGACGGTTGGTCACGATAGCATTCCACGCATTAGAAGATCGCCTTGTTAAAAATCACAGTCGGGTGGCATTTAACCACCAGGAATTTCTGTGCATGTATTCTTCTATCAATCGTAAAGTTATAACTCCTTCTTTAGACGAAATAAGGAAGAATCCTCGTTGTCGTTCAGCTAAGTTGCGTGGCTTTATTAAAGAGATTAAGTACCGATGAAACGATCACGATTCTTTTTAGTGCTGATAGCATTTTGCGCAGGTCTAGGATTATTTCGAGTAAAATATCAAGTTGTGGCTTTGGAAAAAAGCCATAAACAAGTGGTAAAAAGTATCACTGAAACTAAAGAATCTATTCATATTTTGAAAGCTGAATTAACTCATCTCAATGATCCTGCTAGATTACAAAATCTCTCTATGACACATCTTAGTTTTAAGGCTTTAAAACCAAATCAAATTGTTACAATTGATGAGCTGCCGAAGCAAAAAACAGAAGTAAAAATTTCTCAAGATCCTATCGAAGCACTGATGGATGCCGTTAATGCTGTAACTCCGCAGTCAGTATCTGTTGTTACTGCGAAAGAGGCTAGTCATGCGGCCTAAAATCATGATTAAAAGTTTATGGTACCGTTTAAGCGGTTGGCGGTTCTCTCAGCATCAGCAACTGTTGCATATTGCACGTCAACGGACTCTTGGTGCTACTGTCATAGCTTGTGTGGCGTTTTTAGCAATTTCAGTGCGTTTGGTTGATGTTATGGTTATTAGAAAGCCAACTTGCGATATAGGCTGTTACCAGCAAGAATGTCAGCTTCGTCAAAATATTGTTGATAGAAATGGTGTTATTTTAGCGACCCAACTAGTTACTGCTTCCGTATATGCTAACCCTAAAGTGATTATTGACGCAAAGGAAGCTGCAGATAAGCTTTTCAAGTTATTTCCACATTTAAATTACGATACATTGCTGCAAAAATTACAATCTAATCAAGGATTTATTTGGATAGAACGTCACGCTTCACCTAAAATGCAAGAGGCGGTTCATTCTTTAGGAATTCCCGGAATATATTTGCAGCAAGATCAAAAACGAGCTTATCCGCATGGTCCCTTAGCATGTCATGTGATTGGACGTTGTGATATTGATGGGCATGGAATAAGCGGTGTGGAGCAAGCTTTTGATACGATGTTGCGCGCAAAAGAAGAAGTTTTAAAACTATCGTTAGATATTCGTGTTCAACACGCAGTACGTAATGAGCTAGTGACCGCTGTCGAAAAATTTAAAGCAGTAGCAGCGAATGCTATGGTTATGCATGTGGAAACAGGCGAAATTATTGCTATGGTTTCTCTTCCCGATTACGATCCTAATCGACCAATGAAAAACTTAGCAAGTGCATTTAACAGAAATACTTTAGGAGTTTATGAGCAAGGGTCAACTTTTAAAATTCTTAATGTTGCGATTGCACTAGAAACAGGTGTTGCGACGCTAAATTCAATTTTTGACAATAGAAACCCAGTTCAGATAGGGCGCTTTAAAATTACCGATTTTAGAGTGCCGTGCCGTGAGCTGACTCTTGTGGAGGCGCTTGTATATTCATCAAATATTGCTGCTATTAAAATTGCTCAAAGATTTGGCCCTCAAGTGCAAAAACATTTTATGAACAAATTTGGAATCTTAAATTCACCAATTTTAGAGCTTCCTGAATTAGGTAATTCTTTACTTCCTCGTGACTGGCGTGAAACTGCTATGATGTCAGTATCTTTTGGATATGGTATTGCTGTAACTCCTTTGCACACATTATCTGCAATGGCTGGAATAGTGAATAATGGTTATAAGCCTGCTCCTACGTTAAAATTTGTACCTACTGAAAATCGTCAAGATAGAATAAATTCCTTTTCAACAAATCCTTGCGTGAGTGCGCAAACATCAAAAATAATTCGCCAAATAATGCGAATAATTGTAAACAAAGGGACTGCTCGTAAAGCAAACGTTGAAGGGTATCAAGTATTTGCCAAAACGGGTACAGCCTATCAAAGTGCAAAGAAAGGCGGATATGGATCGGATACAGATCGTAGTCGTACAACTTCTTTTATTGGAGGATTTCCAGCTAACCGTCCTCAATATATCATGATTGTTATGCTAGATGATCCTAAGCCAGTAGAAGGGACTTATGGATTTGCTACTGCTGGTTGGAATGTTACGCCGACAGCAGGGCAAATTATTGAACGTATTGCACCACTACTAGGTGTAAAATCTTCCTTAAAAGAAGAGCAATCTCTAGGAATGGATGGCATGATGTTGACATCTCTCAATAGCAACGAAGATGGAGATCATTGAATTGAGTCAAGCTCTGCTCATTGATTTACTAAAAGTATTGAATATTGAAACAAGTCAGTTGTTTTTATATGAAAATGTCAGGATAAATAAATTATGTGCTGATTCGCGCAAAGTACAGCCGAACGATTTTTTTGTTGCGACTCCGTGTCCTCAAGTTATGCGAAATATAGAAGATGCAATTCAAAAAGGAGCAATTGTTGTTTTAGCTTCCTCTGATATAATTTCCGAATTTTCTAAAAAAAATATAAAATCAGTAATTTTTGTAGAGCATGCTAATCCTCGACTAGCACTTAGCCTGCTTGCAAAAGCCTTTTTCAAAATTCAACCAGAAGTTTTAATGGCGGTTACCGGAACAAATGGAAAAACTTCTGTTGTTAGTATAGTGCGACAGCTGTGGGAGTTATTAGGATATTCAGCTGTATCATTTGGAACAATGGGTGTGATGCTAACTAAACAAGCATTATCTAAGGGATGCATGCTGCCCCAGATGCCATCAGAACTTAATACTTATGATAGTTTGTCTTTTTTCCATTTATTGCAAAGCTTGGCACATGCTGAAATTAATCATGCAGTATTTGAAGCGTCTAGTATTGGACTAGATCAATTTCGTATTCATGGCGGTCAACTTGAAGTTGCTGGATTTACAAATTTTACTCAGGATCATTTGGACTATCATCAAACTATGGAAGATTACTTCCAGGCAAAAGCAAAGCTCTTTTCTGAAGTATTGTCGCCAGGAAAAACAGCTGTTCTTAATGCTAATTCTCCATATTTAGAGCGACTGAAAGCAATTGTAATTCAACGAGACATTCGGATGTTTACTTATGCAATTGATGTGCCTGCTGATATATATGCGACTAGACTTAAAGTTCGTGCTACAAACATTGCTTTTGATTTGCATTACGACGGAAAGACATATTTTGATGTTGTGCTAAACTTAAGCGGAGCGTTTCAATTAGAGAATACTTTATGTGCTATTGGAATGCTTATTGCGTCAGGTATTTCATTAGCCGAAATTGTGCGTATGCTGCCAAAGCTTAAATCTGTAGCGGGGCGGATGGAACTAATTGGTCAAACACCAAATAGTAGTTGCATTTATGTTGATTATGCGCATACTCCCGATGCATTGGAACGAGCTCTAAAGTCATTGAGAACTCATACGGAAAAATCTATGTGGGTTGTTTTTGGCTGTGGTGGAGATCGTGATGCACTAAAGCGACCTCAAATGGGGAAAATTGCCTCGGAATTAGCTGATAAAGTCATTATAACGGATGATAATCCAAGATCAGAAGATGCAGCAAGTATTCGCCAACAAATATTAAGTCAATGTGATTCAAATGCCCAGGAAATCGCTAATCGACACCAAGCAATTACATATGCTATTGCACATCTTGAAAAAGGTGATACGCTTTTAATAGCAGGTAAAGGTCATGAAACAGGTCAAATTATTGGCAATGTGACGTATCCTTTTAGCGATAAACAAGAGGCTAAAGAAGCTCTTATAGGGTTGAGGTCATGAAAGTTCCTTTTCAAATCGTTATCTTCATAATGTTGGTAACTCATCAGTGTTACGCACTGGAAAAAACTGCAGTTGCGGTGGAGCAAAAAAAGGAAACAAAAGAAGGTAGCCTTGTTCTATATAAAGATCGTTGCGTTGTTACATTGCCAATTAAATTTAGTGGCGAAAAGAGATATACACTTGCAGTACCAGGATCCGTTGATTCTCAGTCTATCCTGTTTCATCAAGAAAATGGTGTGAATCCTGAGTATGTTATATCTAAGGATAAAGAAATCCCAACAGCAGCTGATCTAATATTAAATTCTAAGCATCCCTTTCAAGGGGAAGTTACTTATACTTTCTCTGGTATTAGCTGGCATATGCATTACGTTGTCGAAGTTAATGAACAATTTGATGAAATTCAAAATTTTAACAGTTTTATAAGCATAGATAATCAATCTGGAACTAGTTTTGAAAATATACGACTACGTTTGGTTGACGCTCTAACAGATGAGCTGGCTAAAAATCAAACATTTCATGAGTACGTTGTTGAAGTGCCCAAATTTCTCCATAAAAGTAGTGTTGTACGTATTCCCTGGGTGGAACTTCATAATCAAAAAACAGGGCAAGACTATCGACTAGATGTTGGAAAAGAAAATCTTAACGACTTACAAGGTGTTGAAAAACAAATTCCTTTACAAATTTGGTTACACTTTAAGCTTGATGAAAGGCTAGCGCGCGATTTAGCAAGTGGAGATATCACTATATATATTCGTGATAGCAACAGCATATTAAGATTTTTAGGTACTAGTACTCTTCAAACTACTAAGTCTGGAGACGATATACAGTTGGCTATACCACCTCTTTTGTTGATGCAGCTTAAGTCTAACCAAGATTCACCGCTCTCTCAAATTCAAGGAAATTTGGAGCAAACAGAATTCAAAACCTTACTCACAGAAAAAGTTATAGAAGCGGCATATAGACTAACAATTCGTAATTTTGGTGAGAAAGAAGCAAATATTAAAGTTATGCTTCCTTTTGGAGAAAATCGTGGTAAGATAGTCCGCGAAAGTATGGCGCATAAGCAAGAAAACTCCCAGAGTGTTTATTGGCCGGTCAAAGTGGCACCAAAAACTGAGATTGTACTTCGTTATCGCGTTCAATTAATGAAAGAGTAGTTTTGTGCAGCAAGGATTGTTGCCTTTAGAGTATATACAAAGTTATAACTTGTGTGATTTTGTGGTGGCCAATTGTAATCAGATGGCCTTTGAGATTTTTCACGCCACTCTTCAAGGTTTAACAAGAGATAGGTTTATTTGTATCTATGGAGAGTCAGGCTGCGGCAAAACTCATCTTTTCCAAGGATTAGCAAAAGACTATGGCTTTGCTTATAACACTGCGAATCAAGTGTTTACAGCCAACATTTGGGATTGGGTTTATAGCGATCAACAGATTTTAGTTCTTGATGATGCCCATAAAGTAGAGGACGACGTATGGTGGTTCCATCTTTACAATCTGGTGAAAGAACAGAATAAGTCACTTGTTATTGGTGCTACTAAACCACCTGCCATGTGGCATGTGAAACTTGCAGATTGGCGCTCTCGGTTAGCTACGTTTATTAGTGTTGAGATGCATAATCCCGACGATGATACGCTAAAGCGGGTACTCGAAAAAATCTGGAAAGATAAAGGCATAGCCGTTGATAATGCTATTCTTGAGTATTTATCTCGTCGTATCGATCGCAATTTCCCAGCAATATGCCAGTGGGCAAAGAGAATTGATACGCTTTCAGCACAACAACGACGCCCTATCACTATTAGCATGCTACACCACCTTTTTGCAGCATGAATGTAGAAGTTGCAGTACCTTCAATTCTCAATGATACTCTTACTTATTTATGGCCGTTTGATACACCACCTCTTTTAGGGCAACTTGTAGAAGTTCCTTTGAAGAGCAGTATTACAATAGGAATTATTTGGTCATTAGACCAAAAAGTTCTGAATTTTAGTAATGAACTCAAGAAAGTTTCTTTGTATCATTCTTTAGTGCTACCTAAAACATTTCTTTGCTTTTTAAAGAAGTTTGCTGATTACACGTTTACTCCACTAGGTATACTTGCAAAACATGTGTTACCAAAAGCAATAGTATCATCGGGGATGGTTGTGCCAACAGAGTATACTTTTAAACTTCCTAAACTTACTGACGAACAATGCATAGCAAAAGATGCAATTGTTACAAAGCTTGGTGAATTTCATGTTAGTTTATTAGATGGAGTAACAGGAAGTGGTAAAACGGAAATTTATTTAGAAGCAGCAGCGAAAGTTTATGAAAAAGGTAAGCAGGCTTTAATTCTTTTGCCCGAAATATCTCTCACGGCGCAATTTTGCCAGCGATTTGAAGAGCGTCTTGGAAAAAAACCATTGATTTGGCATTCTCAAGTGTCGCCAAAACAACGAAATTTTACTTGGCACCATGTGCATCAAGGCAGCTCATGTATTATGCTAGGTGCACGATCTGCTTTGCTATTACCATTTAGTAATCTGGGGTTAATAGTGGTTGATGAAGAGCATGATCCATCTTACAAGCAAGATGAAGTCATGATTTACAATGCACGTGATATGGCTATTTTACGAGCAAAAGATGAAAATATTCATACTGTGCTTGTGTCTGCAACACCAAGTCTGGAAACAGTTTACAATGTAAAGCAGAAAAAATATGCTCATTTAAAAGTTAATAGTCGTTTTCGTAATGTATCATTGCCAAAAATAAGTATTCTTTCCATGCGTGGCCTTAAAAAAGCACAGCTTAATTGTCAGTGGTTGCATCCTTCTCTTTTTGTAGAAATTCAAGATCGCCTTATTAAACAAGAACAGTGTTTATTGTTTTTAAATAGACGCGGCTATGCACCCTTAACTATTTGTAGTGATTGTGGTTCTAAGATGACTTGTTCATCTTGTGATGTTGCATTGGTTCAGCACAAAAACCAACCTCGACTTCACTGCCATTATTGTGATTACACTCAATCTATTCCTGATTCTTGCCCAAATTGTGCTCAATCAAATCTTACTCCTTGTGGTCCAGGTGTTGAAAGATTAAGTGAAGAGTTAACAAATTTATTTCCTCACGCAAGAATATTAAGCGTAACTAGTGATCTAGTGAATACGCCTAAACGTATCCAGGAAATGGTCAACAAAATACTAAATAATGAAGTTGATATTATTGTTGCTACTCAAATGCTTAGTAAAGGATATCATTTTCCTAATATTACATTAGTTGGAGTCATTGATGCAGATATGGGGCTTAGTGGTCCCGATTTGCGTTGCGCTGAACATACCTATCAACAACTACATCAAGTAGCAGGTAGGTGCGGACGGGAGCAAAAACCTGGTGCTGTTTATTTACAAACTTATGATCCTGAACATTCAGTTATTAATGCCGTAGCTAATTGGGATCAAGAAAATTTTGTAGAGCTTGAATTAGAAGATCGTGAATATCATAACATGCCTCCGTTTGGCAGATTAACCTCTTTTCTTGTTAGTGGGCGCGATAATACAGAAGTGGTTAGTTTTTGTAGAAAGCTTTTGCATGTAGCTCCTAGACATGAAAGTGTTACAATTATGGGGCCTGTTCCTGCTCCGCTCTCACGATTGAAAAATCAATTTCGATGGAGATTTTTATTAAAATACCCTAAGGATTTTTCTATTCAACTTTTTATTAAGCACTGGTTCTCTCAGGTAAAAAAGCCTTCCAGCTTACGGCTTATTGTCGATATTGACCCCCTGAATTTTCATTGAGAATAAGATTAAATATTTTTCTTAGCTCTTGGATGAGCAGCTTTATATGTATTCATCATGCTAACTGCGTCAATTTGTGTATAGATTTGTGTTGATGAAAGAGAAGCATGACCCAATAATTCTTGAATACCTCGTAAATCATGAGACGATTGCATCAAATGTGTTGCGCAACTATGTCGTAGGGCGTGAGGAGTCAGAGATTCCGGCATACTATTAGCTCTTCTAAAGTCTCGAAATAATTTTTGTACAATAGCTGCTTGCAAGCGTTTGCCTTTTTCTCCGTAAAATAGTGGTGCGTTAGAATTATTTGCAAAAGGTTGAATCTCTAGATAACGAAGTAAGTTTTCTCTAATAAAATCATTAATAGGAACTTGCCTAGTTTTTTTTCCTTTACCTACAACTGTAATAAATTGAGGGTCAAGTAAGCTATTTTGGTTAAGATTCAATGCTTCGCTAATTCGCATGCCGGTATAATATAATAACTGCATTAACGATTGATTTCGCAAGCCTACCCATAAGCAGTTACTCATATTCTGAATGGTATCATTGATTACTAGAGCTTGTTCAGGGCTAACTGGTCTAGGTAAAGTTTTTTGTAATTTTGGTGATC
Source organism: Alphaproteobacteria bacterium (assembly GCA_947487955.1). GTDB lineage: Bacteria > Pseudomonadota > Alphaproteobacteria > Paracaedibacterales > CAITNM01 > CAITNM01. The sequence continues at coordinate 23,167 of CANKYV010000013.1, read as the reverse complement.
GTGTGTGAAAGAAAGCATGATCTTCAATGATTTGTTGTTCCAAAAGAAACTGCGTAAAATTCTTTAATCCAGCAAGTCCTCGAGCGGAAGACCTAACGTTGATATCTTTTTTACGCTGATACAATAACCATGCGCGAATGTCTTGCGGAGTAACAATTTTAAAATTTTCGGTAGTTAATGGCGCGCTGTGATAGTCTTCAAAAAAAACTTTGAAATCAAAAAAATCTTGCGTATAAGCTTTAACGGTATGAGAAGAGCGATTCAGCATACTTAGTCTTAATTGCCATTGGTGAATGAGCTGTTCTAGATTCATTAATTTTTAAAACCTTTTATACATAATCAATTCAGAACCAGTAAATCAATATACCATTGTCTGAGCGTTTTGAAGAGAGCTTGCTTGAAAAAGGAGTGATCACCTCTGATCAACTTCATATAGCCTTAATTGAGCAACAAAAGCATGATGAATTTTTAAGTGAAATTATTATTAATCTAAAATTTGCATCACCAGCAGTGGTTGGTGAGCTATTAAGTCAAATTTCTGGGTATCGTCATATCGATCTGCAAACATTGCAGCTTGATGTTAATTTGATAACCAAATTGAGTAGAGAGTTTTGTGAATCTTATAATGTAGTGCCTTTTCGTTTGGATGAAGCATTGCATGTGGCAATGCTAGATCCTGAAAATGTTATTACACAGGATCTTGTGAAAAAGAATACACGACATTTCTTTAATGAAGCCCCCCAATGGGTATTTTATCATGCAAATAAACACTCATTATTGCATGCATTACAACAATCTATTCAATCTGTTGTTTACACTTTTGATGCCTCCTTTGAAAATCTTTTTTTAAATTTATTGCATGAAGCTTTTTCTAAAAATGCATCTGACATTCACTTTATGCCGCTAGAGCAAATGGTTTTAGTGAAATTTCGTATTCATGGTGAATTGTTAATATATCAGCACATTGAAAAAACTATTTTTGACAAAGCGGCGGTACGTTTTAAGATTTTATCTCACTTAGATATTGCTGAACGGCGACGTTCTCAATCAGGAGGATGTGTTTTAAATATTCATAATAATCAAGTCGATTGTCGTGTTTCTTTTCATCCTTGTTTGTGGGGTGAAAGCTTAGTAGTGAGGCTTCTGCCCACTAATCGAGAGATTTTAACTTTAGAAAGTTTAGGCTTTGGCAATAAACAAATAGATGCAATGAGTAAGCTTGTAGAGAAAACATCAGGTTTATTTTTAATTTGTGGCTCGACTGGCGCTGGAAAAACTACAACATTACACGCATTACTGCAAATGTGTGATTGTCTTAAAAAGAATATTATGACCTTAGAACAACCGATTGAATATCGAGTTAACGGCATACGGCAAACAGAAATTCATGAAAATGGAATAGTAAGTTTTGCTGATGGTATTAGATCTATGTTGCGTCATGATCCTGATATTATGTTAATTGGGGAAATTCGTGATGAAGATACTGCTAAAATGGCTCTGCGTGCATCTATGACAGGGCATTTAGTATTAGCGACTATTCACGCACCATGTCCATTTACTGTGCCAGCGCGTTTGATTGACTTGGGTATTTCTTCTAGTGTGTTGAGTGGGCAAATTTTAGCTGTTTTAAGTCAGAAATTGGTGCGCGTTACAGAAGGACGAAAAGCCGAAGGCGAGTTAGTGGTCTTCACAGATGGGATGCATCAGCTTGTTGGCGAGGGTGGAGACAGCGCTAAGCTAAGTAATTTTTATCAAAAAAATAAATCATAAATACAAAAAAAGTAAAAAAAGTAATTTAATTATCTTAAATTAACAAAATATTAACGTCTATATTGATAACATAATTGCAGAGTCTTGTTGTAAGGTTTCGACTTATGCTAAGAATTCTGTTCAAGCTATTTATAGTTCTTTCTATACCTGCCGGGTTTTCCAGTAATCTTTCCAATATTGAGTCAGAAATTGACAGTCCTAACGCTGAGCAAGTTAGGCAAATTGGAAAATGTATGATTAAAATGCATGAAGAATCTTTGGAAATTCCAATTTCTTTAAAAAAAGATGTTGTAGTTTACGATTTTTTTGTACGCAAAAAAGGCAAAAAATATAAAATCTACGATGGACAGTGTACTTTAGGAAAGTTGAAAATTTTTTCTGAGTATCTTAACGAAGATATTGAAATATTGAACGAAAAAAAAGTAGATTTCAAACATATGAATGAATTCACTCATAGTTTTTCACGTCGTTTGGTAAAGCTTGTAACAGTCAAAAATCATTTAGATACATTAATTTTAACTGTTATTCCAGAGGTTATAACGTCTCGAAGAGCATGGAAATACTTTAAATTACATTTTCTTGAATATGACTATTTTAGTGAAAGGTCAAAAAAACAGATTAAGGAATTCAAGCCAATATTTTTAGCGCATGTACGTGATTTTTATGGAATTGAATAGTACTTACTAGCTGACTGTAAAGATTTCGTGCCCAGTATCTGTAACACCGATTGTGTGTTCCCATTGTGCAGAAAGTGACATATCACGCGTAACAGCGGTCCATCCATCTTCGAGAACTTTTATGCCATACTTACCTGCATTGATCATAGGCTCTATAGTAAAAAACATACCTTTTTTAAGCTCAAGACCATGACCAGTTTTTCCATAATGTACAATACTAGGCTCGCAATGAAAAACACGCCCGATTCCATGACCACAAAAATCACGCACAACTGAAAAACCATTTAATTCAGCATACTTTTGAATGGCATGACCAATATCGCCTAGAGTAGCGCCTGGTTTTACGACCTCAATGCCACGCATCATAGCTTCATAGGTAACATCAACCAACTTTCGTCCACGAATACCAACTTTGCCTATGCAAAACATACGACTGGTATCACCGTACCAACCGTCTAAAATAACGGTCACGTCAATATTGATAATATCTCCATCCTTAAGTTTTTTAGAGCAGGGAATGCCATGACAAACTACGTGATTAATAGAGGTGCAGATAGATTTTGGATAACCACGATAACCAAGAGGTGCAGGTTTAGCGTTATGCTTTACGATGTAATCATGACATAACTTATCTAGCTCTTCAGTTGATATGCCTGCCTTTACAAAGGGTGTGATGTAATCAAGAGTTTGTGATGCAAGCTTCCCAGCCTTCCGCATGCTTTCAAAATCAGCATCATTGTGAATAATAATATGATCTTCTTCATGAGTATCATGATCGTGATGGCAATGTTCACTGTGTACATGGTGGGATGGGTTAATCATTATGTCCTGCCGATAAAAAAATGGGGGCTCTCGCCCCCTAATTACTACATAAAGAAAGAATTAACGAGAATAGAACTCGATAACAAGATGAGGTTCCATTTGTACTGGATAAGGAACATCTGCAAGTTTTGGTCCTCGAACAAATTTTCCTTTTTGAGCTTTTAGATCAACATCCATATACTCAGGAACATCACGCTCCGCTAGTTCTGCAGCGGCAAGAACGTTAACATTTTCTCTCATGCTAGGCATAATTGAAATTTCATCACCATCTTTTACAAGATATGAAGGAATATTCACGCGTTTTCCGTTAACTGCTATGTGTCCATGATTTACAATTTGTCGAGCAGCAAAAACCGTTGCTACGAATTTCATTCGATACACAACCGCATCTAAACGACGCTCTAGCAATTCAATTAAATTTTCTGAGGTGTCACCGCGGCGACGAATTGCTTCTTGATAGAAACGACGAAACTGACGTTCACTAATGTTTCCATAGTAACCTTTCAGTTTTTGCTTTGCACGAAGCTGAACTCCATAATCGGAAGGTTTGCTACGTTGCTGACCGTGTTGACCTGGTCCATAGTTACGAGAATTAAATGGGCTCTTTGCTCTACCCCATAAATTAACGCCTAATCTGCGGTCAATCTTGTGTTTGGCGGAAACTCGCTTAGTCATCTAGATCCTAAGTCCTTATAAATAATAGTTATCAAAAGTATTCATTTTTAGCCTGAAACAAAAGAGTTTGTCAATAAAAACCTTAGAAAGGGAGTTTTAGCCCGGGGATATTTAACCCGCCTGTAATACTTGACATTTCTTTGTTCATGTTTTCATCAATTTTATTTTTTGCATCATTAAAAGCTGCAATAATTAAATCTTCTAACATTTCAATATCTTCTTTATTTACAATTGAAGGGTCAATTTTTATGCGTAATAGCTGGCCTTTCCCATTAACCGTTGCTACCACCATTCCGCCTCCAGCAGTACCTTCTTGAGTAATTGCTTCGCTTTTTTCTTGAATTTCTTGCATTTTTTGTTGCATCTGCTGAGCTTGCTTAAAAAGCTGGTTCATATTTTTCATACAATTCTCCTAGTTTATTGTCACTTTTGCATCGGGAAATACATGCAAAATTTCTTTGATTAGTGGGTGATCTAATGCTTGTTGTTTCAAAGTCTCTTTTTCAATAGCTTTAGCTTGTGCAATTGTTGGATTGGAATTATCTTGGACAATTTCAATTTTCCATAATTGTTTGGTAATACGCTCGCAAGCATCTTTTAAAAGCTTTGAAAAATTCTTAGGTGCTCTTATGCCAAGGCCGCAAACTAAGTGACCAGTCGTATAAGAGACCAGATGTACATCATGAAGAATATGCCCATGCAACAATCCTTCTTTAGCATATAATAGCAAATCAGCCATAGCTTCAAATGTAACTGGCATCGATGCCATTGTAGAAGAAGATGATGAGATTTGAGTGTTTCTATTTCCTGAGCTTGATGAAGAAGGATTTACTAGAATGTCTTTGACGAATGCTAAGCGCATTAATGCAATATCTAAAGCTTGAGCAGGTTGAAAACTGTTCTTGATATCATCGTAAGATTTTTGCATTAAATCCCAGCTTTGCAGTAACACATTTGTGGGCAGTAAATTTGCCAATTTCTTGCCTTTTTCACGATCAGCTTCCGACCAAGCTGCGTCATTTACTAAGGATGGTGTATTTTTCAAGCAAATGACCCAATACAAAATATGTATAAGATCTTGAGCTATTAATAAGGCATCGCCACCGTTCTCATAAATTGTATGTAACGTCTTAATTGCTTGATCAATATTACCATGAAAGAGTAATTCAAAAATACTGAATAACTCATCACGATTACTAAGTCCTAACATAGTTTGTGTAATAGCTGCAGAAACGACGCTGCTACCACTTAACATAATCGCTTGGTTCAGTAAGCTGAGAGCATCTCGCATTGATCCATCGGCTGCGCGAGCAATAATTGCTAAAGCGTCAGCTTCAGCCGTTATGTTTTCTTGGGCTAAAATATCCTGCAAATGTTGTATAATTCTTATTGGCTGCATTGTTGCCAGATCAAAGCGCATACAACGCGATAAAATTGTATCGGGAATTTTCTTAATTTCTGTAGTTGCAAAAATGAATTTCACATGAGGTGGTGGTTCTTCCAGAGTTTTTAGAAGTGCATTAAAGGCTGACTTTGATAGCATGTGTACTTCATCAATGATGAAAATTTTATAACGTCCTTGTATTGCTTTGTAACGTGATGATTCAGTAAGCTCACGCATATCATCGACGCCTGTATGGCTAGCTGCATCTATTTCAATAACATCCATATGGCGATCGGTTAGAATGCCTTGGCAAGATAGGCAAACATCGCAAGGTATTACCTGTGGCTGAGTAAGTTTACCATTTGCGCCTAAACAGTTCAGGCTCTTTGCGATAATACGAGCAGTTGTTGTTTTTCCAACTCCACGAATTCCATGAAGCAAAATGGCATGCGGAATACTTTTGCTATCAAAGGCATTTCTTAAACTTTTCACCAAATTTTCTTGACCAACTAATTGCTCAAGGTTTTGTGGTCTATATTTACGAGCAAAAACACGATATGACATAATTTTTCCATCTATGAAGGCTGCACTGACCCAAGTGCCAATCGTTACGGCTGCTTTCTTCCGAACCTGACCGAATTAGCGCGGCACTTGTCCAGACAACCTTCACATGAAAGGTATCACGGTTTTTTTAAAAAGGGAATGAAATTAGTTTTAGAGAGCGAGTTCACATAGAAAAAGATGAAATATAGATACCAGAAAAAGTGTTTTTTAGTGTTTCTCTAATTCTAGATTTTAGTCCAACAATAAAGCCATAATGTGTTCATCCACATAGTGGGTATCATGTGCTCGCTTAAACCAATTTTTCAAAGTGCCTTCCAGCTTAAAACCGAGTTTATGATAGAATTTTTCTCCTATAAGATTATCGGCTTCAAATGACAATTCAAGACGCTTAAAACCTTCTTTTTTGAGTATCCTTATAATATCTTGCATAAATTTTGTTCCAATCCCTTTTCCATGTAGATGCGGATGGGTAGCAAGTGTTCCAAGCAAAGCCACATGTTGACAGCGACGAGTTAATTTTTTGATGATACATGTGGCAGCAATTTTTCTCTCTATTTCGTAAATATAAAGATCATTTTCTTGAGTTAACTCGTCAAAAATAGGCTTAAATTCCTGAGGCGGCATGATTTCAAAGCTTAAATAGGGATTGACTGATGGATCCATATAAATCTCATATAAGGCTTCAAAGTCCGAAGGGATTCCTTTACGAAGCATTAGAGAACCTTTCCAAGGTAAATTTTACTATTCTACAGTCTATTAGGAACTGAATAAAATTTCAAAATTTAGCGACGCCAGAAGCTTGGTGATAAGAAAATAATAGCTGTTAATAATTCTAGTCGTCCTAAAATCATCCCCATCATTAGAAATATTTTTGAAGCTAGCGGGATAGAGCTTAGATCGCCAGTAGGTCCTAGCGTTTTTCCAAGTCCAGTGCCTATATTTCCTACACTTGCAACAGCACCTGACAATGAATTTATAAAATTAAATCCGGTTAATGATAGCAACACAGAAAGCACAGCTACCGTTAAGAGGTATAATCCTATAAAAGAAAAAACAGATGTTACTAAGTGATCAGAAATTTTTTGTCCTTGATACATGGGAATAAATACGCCGTGAGGGCGTCGCAGCTGTTTTAAGTGATTGCGAATAAAGGTAGCAATAATTTGAAAGCGAAAAATTTTAATACCACCTGCTGTAGATCCGGTGCTTCCACCAATAAATGACATTAAGAAGATTAGAGTAGTAATTGTAGGGCCAAAGTCCATATAATTAAATAGTACGAATCCAGTTGTTGTTAAGGTTGAAACCGCAACAAAGCAACCCATGCGTATGCTATCAAGAAATGTCTTTCCTTGAAAAGCTAAACAAATACTGAGACCTATGCTTGCCAAAGCAAGCGTAAGTAAATACCCCCTGAGTTGCTGATCACGTATAACGCTTTTATAGTCACCTTGCCATAAGCGAATGTATAGCATTAAAGTGCTTCCTCCGATGATCATTAAAATCATTAGGATTGCTTCTACAGCAGGGCTATCAAAAGTGATTAATCCCATATTTTTTGTTGAAAGCCCTCCTGTAGAAATTGCTGAGGCCGCATGACAAAATGCATCAAAAGTATTCATTCCACAAAAATTTAGACTTGCGCATCCAAGAATTGTAAATAAAGAGTAAGCATATAAAATTCCTGCAGCAATTTGAGAAACTCTAGGGAGAATTTTTTCAGATCGATCTGAAAATTCGCTTCTGAATAACTGCATTCCTCCAATGCGTAATACTGGGAATATAGTGATTGCCATCACAACAATACCAATACCACCCAACCACTGCAGAATAGCTCTCCACAATATAAGGCTTTTAGGGAGAGATTCTAAATTATTGAATGTAAGAAATCCCGTTGTAGTTAAAGCAGAAACTGATTCAAATAAAGCATTAACGAATGTGCAGTTGGGATAAAGCCAATAAAATGGCAGCCCTGAAAAAAAGCTGCATGTTGCCCAAGATAAAAATGTCAACAAAAATGCTTCGCGAATACCTAATTTGATCTGAGTTTTTTGGTAATTCGTAAGAGCTAATAATATTCCTGTACTGCTCGTGATAAAAAATGGAATTAAAAAGAATTGCCAATCATAACCATCTTCAAATAAAATCTCATAAGCTATTGGAATTAGCATAATTCCTGCAACACTCGCAATCATAGCGCCAATTACAAAAAATATTGCGCGCCAATCTATCATTAGTTTGCTCGCTCTCGCTTAAATTTAAATGGGACTGAATAAGCTTTATGGTTAGTAGTTTTATATTCCCAAATGGCAGCAGGTGGAATATTGAAGAGTACATGTCCTAAACAATGCTGCTCAAGTCCTAATTTATATGATGGAAGAGGAGATCCGGGACGATAAGTAAATTGTAATAAGGTTCCATCAGATTTTATAACATTTTTAATGGCAGTAATAATTTGTTGCTGATCTTGAAATCGTAAATTGACCATAGGTATCCCTGAAACAACAGTTTGGATATTCCCAATAGCCCTTTGAGGTAATAGCTTAATTAGGTCAACAGCGTTTCCTTCAAGAATAGTAACAGAATGAAAGTTTTTTTTTAGAAATTTTGCTAATGATGGTTGCATTTCCAGAATGATAAGTTGTGCAGCTGGAACTCCTCTTTCAAGCAATGCAGAGGTTAAGCGGCCAGTTCCTGCACCTATTTCTAAAATATATTCATCGGGGCCTGGTACGTTAACAAAGCCAGAAACTGAACTAGCCAAATTCTTTGAACTGGGAAAAACAGCGCCAGTTTTTAAAGGTGACCTTAAAAGGCTTTTGAAGAAAATTATATTTTCATTGTTGCGCATTATAAGAAATCATGTGGATAATGTTTAGGAGTAAAACGCCAAACAAATCCTGGCGGTATGTTGCTCCATAATGATACAGCGCGTTTTTGTAAAAGTTCTCCTTCCATAAACTTTATCGGAGAGACAGGGCTGTAAGTAACATGCAAAATCGAACCGGTTTCTGGGTTTAAAACATCCAAAGCTGCTTGAATAATGCGTTCACGCATTGTTTCTTCCATATAGGCTAATGGAATTGTCGATACAACATAATCAACTTTTCCAATCCAAGAGGTTGGAAGTAATTCTGGCAATGCTTCTGCATTTCCATGAATAACGTTAGGTTGAGCTTTTGATTGATATAGATCGCTTAAAGAAGCTTTTAAAAACTCGCTCATTGTTTGATCAAGTTCAACCATTGCTAGTTTATTAATATTAACCCCTTTTGCTAAAAGCGCTCTTGTTAAACGCCCAGTTGCCGCGCCTATTTCCACAATAGTTGTTTTATCCGTTATATCTAATTGATTGGCTGCTAGATGGGCAAGCTTTAAGGATATGGGTGCAAAAGTACCCAATTGTATGGGAGATTTAAGCCATTGTTTAAAGAATAATCGGTTCTCCTCAGTAACAAGTGATTTAATCGTTGTGCTGTACGGTAGACTCGTCATAATAGCAAATTGAAAATAACTAGATGCATTTTAGCTGTATTAACAAGAGATCGCAAATGTCTATACAAGTTTCAGGTTTGGTTCATCCATTTATTCATGCTTCTTGTCTTTTCCCCATGGATGTTTTGGTGCAGTCCGGCAATGCATTGGCAATATGCGGAGCAAATGGCACTGGCAAAACAACGTTTTTGAGATTGCTTTTAAATGAGCTGCAACCTAAGAAAGGTATAGTTAAAACTAACGAGAACTTTACTTATTTAGGTGTAAGGAATGGACTGAAACCACAGCTAAAGGTGCGTCAACAGTTGCTATATTTTATGTCAAATCAACGAGAATTTCCTTGGCCAGAATTTTTAGATAAAACCTATAAAGATTTATCTAAAGGACAACAACGTTTGATTGCTTTGTGGCTAGCGTTGCACAATTCAGCATTGCTTGTTTTTTTAGATGAGCCTTTTGCGCATTTAGATAACTACAATTGCTCGCTTGCTCATACTTGGATGGCTGAACAATTGTATCTGAAAAAGTCGATTATTTTTACACATCATAATCCTGAAGAGCTGAAAAACATACAGCCTTTACAAGTTCTTGATCTAAATATTATCTAAATGCAACAAAATAGAAGGATTTATGATCGTAAAAAGAAAAAATAGAAAATCAACACACAAATAATTCACTTAGTTTCTACTCCAAGAGATTTCGCAATCGTGGGTAAGGATGGAGGATAAGTGGTTTCAGAAATTTGTCCAATTCCGGCCAAAAAAACAATAAGCCATATAGGAGGTGGCAAACGAGATTTCATAAATAAATTATAAGCTTTCTATGATACTAAATTTTCACTGTCTGCTTTGTAAAAATGCTGGTGAAGTTAAAACTTCTTCTCTAAAACCAAAAGTACGCATATCTTTTATGCGTAAGGGGTAAAGAATACCATCTAAGTGATCAAGTTCATGCTGTACGACTCTTGCATGAAAATCTGATACTTCGTATTCATGATGATTTCCTTCTAGGTCTGTATATCGATATTCAATATGCGTATATCTTGGTACCTGCCCCATCATTCCAGGAATTGATAAGCAAGCTTCCCACTCAAAATTTTGCTCTTCGCTTAAAGGTTTATAGCTAGGGTTTATAAGTGCTCGCATAGGAATAGCTATTCCATCAGTTTTGTAGCGTGGATGTTTAGCTGGAATCTCGAACATAACAATACGGCGTAATATGCCAATTTGGGGAGCAGCAATACCAACATTCCCTAAATTTTGTGTTGCCTCTTCCATAAGTCTGAACGTTTGGTGCGCTAGAGGCATTTCATTGGGTAAATCAAAAGGTACTGACATTTTGTAAAGAGTTAAATCGCCAAATCGCAAAAGCTGTGGGGGTGTTTGAGAAGCATTTAACTGTGACATGGCATTGCTCAGTTTACTTAATGTTGACAACATTATGGTGAACTAAGCTGTTATATTCAAGAGAAACCAGCCAATGAGTAGCCTTTCAAATATTTTTATATCTTCTTGAATTGATAACTTTTGACTTTATTTTCTTTTTTATGATTCGGAAGTGTTTTTTTTCTCTGATTATCTTTTCAGCACTTGCCGATGAAAAGAAAAGAGAGCCAAGAAGTACAAGTATAGAAATCAGTTTTATTACTGTTACCGTGACCATATTTATCTCCCAGTAATTTGATTTCTTAGCGCAGGATATAACATTATTCTGAACAGGATACGTGAAAAAATAGCTTTTTTACACTTAGATTTTTTTTGTCGTAAGGCTTGATTTATTTACTTGAAGGAGGCATGTCGCTCCAAAATTTTTGACATTCCCAATACAACCCTAAGATATTAGAGCAGTTTTCTTTAGGAAAGATAAAGGATGAACCTAGTCTCTCACACTGTTTGATATTATATAACAGAAGATTTGGATTATAAGGTAAGCATTTTCTGCTCAGTGTTTGTCTATCATCATTTGATAGGTTATCGGGGTTATTACTTGCTATTAAACTCAAAAAAATACTAAAAAAAATGAAGATATTGCCCAACTTATGCAGCCTTGTATGAGGTTTCCTTCAAGAAAATATTTGCTTGCGCAATTAATTCATCCATTATGCTAGCGGTTGATTGAATTTTATTTACCATTCCAACGCTTTGTCCTGCCATTAAGGAGCCATTCTCAATATCTCCATCAATGACTGCACGTCGTAAAGCACCTGCCCAGTAATGTTCTATTTTTAATTGCGCTTCTTTTAAAGAAGTGGCGCCACTATCATATTCTTTAATAATAGTAGCTTGAACTTCTAAAAAATCCTTGGTGGCTTTGTTAGATAATGCACGGACCGGAATAACAGGAAAGCGTGGGTCTAGTTGCAACGATATAACTGCATCACGTGCCTGAGCTTTAATAAAGGCTTGTTTGAAATTTTCATGAGCAGGTGATTCTTCCGCACATACAAAACGTGTGCCTAGCTGGCATCCGCTTGCTCCCATTTTGAGATATGAAACAATTGCTTCACCGCGTCCTATACCTCCAGCCACGAATACTGGTACTTCATGGATTTGTGGTAGAATTTCTTGTGCTAAGACACTGGTTGAAACTGGACCAATATGTCCACCTGCTTCACTGCCTTCAATAACTAGTGCGTCAGCCCCCATTTTTATAAGTTTCTTAGCAATTACTAGTGCTGGAGCAAAACCGATGACTAAACATCCATGTCCTTTTAATCTTGTAAAACTAGCAGTATTTGGTAATCCACCTGCTAAGACCACATGACGAATTTTATGTTTTCCGCAGATATCTATCATTTCTTCAAGTTTTGGATGCATGGTGATAAGATTGACACCAAATGGCTTTTTAGTAATAGATTTAGTGCGATCAATTTCTTGAGATAGTATATCAGGTGACATGGCACCACTTGCTAGTACTCCGAACCCACCTGCGTTTGAAATGGCAGCTACTAAATGATGGTCAGAAACCCATGTCATAGCGCCACCTAAAATAGCGTATTTAGTTCCTAAAAAATCACAACCTCTTTTAAATAAACATTCAATAGAAGAGTTCTGGTGAATCATTTAAGCAGCCTTTTGAGAGGAAGGTTGATCAAGACAAAATGCCTTATGAAGAGCAGTCAAAGCAGGCTGTAAAGATTGCTGATTAATTACAAGGGACATTTTTATTTCTGATGAGTAGATCATGTGAATATTTATTCCTTCGTCGGCTAGAGTTCTGCATATCAGTGCCGGAATATCCATGTTGCTACGAAGCCCAATGCCAACAACGGTAATTTTAGCAACATTTTTGTCAATTGAAATGTCAGAAAAGCCAAGATTATCTTTAAAGTTATTCATTGTTTCAGTAAAACGTTCAATATCGTTACGATTAATCATGCCATCTATATCACAACAGCTTTCACGAGTATGTGATTGAGTTATCATGTCGACAAGAATATCAGCCTGTCCCATTATTGTATAAAGCTTTGCAGCAATTCCTGGTTGATTCTTTAAGTTTTTTAAAGTAATTTTTGCTTCTTGTAAGCTATGCACTATGCTAGTGACATTTCCTTTTTCTACGGTGTACTGGTTTTCAACAATTTCAGTACCTTTGGGAGACTCTGTTAAGCTGGATAAAATACGTAATCGAACCCCATGCTTCATTGCCATCTCAACTGAACGAGCTTGCAAAACCTTGGCGCCAGCTGCAGCCATTTCAAACATTTCATTATAGCTTAATGTGTCCTGTCGACGGGCATTCGGAACTAACCGAGGGTCTGCTGTATATATGCCATCAACGTCAGTATAGATATCACACCGATCAGCTTTTAAAGCTACAGCTACAGCGACGGCAGTAGTATCAGAGCCACCACGTCCAATAGTCGTGATCATGCCTTCTTTACTAACCCCTTGAAACCCTGCTATTACAGGAACTTCTCCATGATTGAGACTTTGAAAAATCTTATCGGGGCTAATGTGTTGAATGCGTGCATTAGTAGCAACTGAATCCGTGTGAATAGGAATTTGCCATGCTAAGAAAGAACGTGCTTTTATTCCTGCTTTTTTTAATGCTAGAGCTAGTAGTCCTGCTGTGACTTGCTCACCTGCGCTGGCAACTACATCGTGTTCAGAAGTTGGCTCATGTGGACATAATGCTTGAGAATATCCAACTAATTGATCTGTGATACCAGCCATTGCAGATACAACCGCAACAACTTGATTACCATTTAAGGTTTCCTGACGAATAACTTGCGCTGCATGTTCTAGTCGTGCCAGATTTGCAACTGAAGTACCGCCAAATTTTAAAACATAAAGTGCCATGATTTGAATATGGTATGTTGAGATGTAAATATCAAGAGAGTGAATAGTCACTCTAAAACAAAAATAAGAATTTTAAAAAGGAATTTTGATTCTATGGAAAATGCACCTCAGACTGATTACTTTAATAATCTTTCAAATCAATGGTGGAGCGAATCTGGAGCTTTTGAAGTTTTGCATGCTATGAATCCTGCTAGAATTTATTTTATCAAAAATTTAGCTAATCAATATTTTCCCAAGAGCGGCTTAAGAAATTTGAGAGTACTTGATGTGGGGTGTGGCGGTGGTATCGTTTGTGAACCACTTGCAAGACTAGGCGCGAAGCTTACGGGAATTGATGCAAGTAAGCAAGCCATTTTGGCAGCTCGTGCACATGCTTTTGAGCACAATTTGTCTATTAAGTACGAATGCAAAAATGTGAAAAATATGAAAAATACCTACGATTTAGTGACATGTCTTGAGGTGATTGAGCATATAGATGATTTAGAAGCTTTTATTTATAATTTAACGGAAAGAATAAATACAAGTGGAATTATTGTTTTATCAACCTTGAATCGTACCGTTTTTTCTTACCTGATAGGTATTTTAGGTGCTGAATATCTTACGCGAAAGGTTCCTGTCGGTACGCACGATTGGCAAAAATTTGTTGAGCCGTCTGAATTAGTTGCATTAATGGAAAATCAAGGAATGAGAGTTATTGCTTTGGAGGGAATGAATTACTCATTTTTTAGGCGTGAGTGGTATTTAGGTGGGCATTTGCGTATGAATTATTTAATCGGTTTTCAGAAAAAAGAGATTTAGATCAAAGATGGTTGATGAATTGGTAAATGGAAAATCACTTGTGTCCCTTCATTAACTTTTGAAGTGATGTATACTTGACCTTGATGCAATTCAATCAATCGTTTTACTAAAGGCAGCCCTAGACCAGCTCCTTTTTTCGCTGTATGTAAGCTTGAGCCATGTTCAAACATATCAAAAATCTTTTGTTGATCTGTTGCGCTAATGCCTACTCCGCTGTCTGAAACACATAGTCCAAGCATATCTGGCTGATCTTCAACATGGAATGCTACAATACTGATGCGTCCGCCTGGTAAGGTAAACTTTAAAGCTTTGCTTAATAAATTAAACATTACGTGCTTTAATCTTTTCTCATCTCCGCTGAATACATCAATATTTGTATTATTTACAACCGATAACTCAACTCCTTGATCATAAGCACGATTTTTTATAAGAGCAGCGCATGATTCTAAGAAGCGTTCCAGTTCAATCTCATGATAATGCAGCGCAAGTTTTCCAGCCTCTATACTTGCTAGATCAATCATGTCACTAATCAGCTGCATAAGCTTTTGACTTGACTCAGATATACCTTGGCAATAATCAACTTGACGTTCATTTAATGGGCCAAAATATTGGTTGCGTAAAATATCAATAAATCCAGCGATAGTATTTAAAGGGGCTCGTAACTCGTACGAAACATGAGAAATAAAATCTGTCTTAAATCTGTCTGCTTGCTCTAATGCTTCATTGCGTTCTCTAATTGTTTGCTCGAATCTCCATCTGTCTGAAATATCAATGAAGCTAAACAAATGTGATCCATCTGGCAGAGGAATATATGAAGTTTGAATTTTTAAACCATTAACAGAATCAATAAGTTCAGTGAAAGGATGTCGATTCTCACACAATTCATAAACATGAGACTCCCAGTAAGCAAATGATTCTTCAAATAATAAAGGTTTGGCTGCTTGCAATATATCTGTGACATGAATACCTGTTTGCTGCTGTTCTTTTGTAAGCTTTAGTAATTCACAGAAAGCTTTATTGCAAAGTCGTAGACGTAGATCGCTTCCTACCACTGCTAAGCCTTCATGCAAGTTATCAATAGTTTCTTTTTGAACAGCAAGTAGCGTGTTGTATCCTCGCTCTAAAGCTAGTTTGTCGGTAATATCTTCAAAGATTAACAAAATACCACCTAAAGCGTGAGGTGATAGAATCATTTTCAAAAATGTACCGTCTGGTTGGTGATGAATTTCGTGAATAGGTTCAAAAATAGTGTTAAATAAAGCATTACGTCTTTCTTTATGTTTTGGAAAATCGTTGACTTCTTGCATTTTTCGACGTTTTCTTAAATCATCAAGTATTTCACTAAACCTTGGTCTTCCATATAAAAATGCTTCTTGAAATTGAAATATTTTAAGGTATGCAGAATTAAAATATTGAAGACGCGTATCTGCCCCGTAAATTGCTATAGGATTAGAGAGGTTCTCTAAAATTTCGCGTTGAGCTTGATCGTGACGCTGACGATCTCCCTCCCATTGTTCTAATTCAGTAATATCGCGTGCAAAGCCAATACTACCTTTTTTAAGAACTGAAATTTCTTGTATTTCAAGTAATCTACGTTGACCGTCTATCACCGCATGTTGTTTGGTGATTTCTTGTTTTTTTAAATTTTCTGAAGAGTTATTAGAGTGTTTTTTTACCAATTCAAGGCTTTCTGCGATGACTCTAGAAGGGGATGTATCAAGAGCTTTTGCATAAAAACTATTACAATGGCGGATACGACCTTGCATATCTCTAAACCAAATAGCAATTGGAATGTGTTCAACATACTGCCTGAGCATGTCCAGTTCTTGCTCAAATTCTGTAAATTGTTTTTGCTGGCGGCGCAAATCACTCGAAGTGGCTGTAACATCCTGTAAACTTAAAATTATCATTTGTTTAATTGAATGGTGTTTAATTGGGAGAACATGTTGATAATGCTCAAATCCAATTAATGTCCCATTGACAATCAATTCTCTCTCATGAGGATGTTCAATAGTGAGTTGCAAACTAAATTCACCACCGTATGCATACAAATGCTGTAAAGCACGCTGAAATTGGCTTAAAGATGATTGGCCAAAAAGGCGAAAAATGTCTTGTAATCCAAATGATTGATGGTCATCAATTCCTAGTAATTGCAAAAAATTCTGGGAAGTTATAACGCGGTCTTCGCCTACGTACCAGCTGCACCAGGAAAAAGGCAGGTGATGAATTAATATTCTATATGCTGCTAATTTTTCTTCAATTATCTGTTTTTGAAAATGGATACGTTTATAGGTGATGCCTAGAATGACTAGGGCAATAAAAAAGATAAAAATGACAAGTATTGCTAATTCAGTCAAAACTACATAAGCCCTTTCCTAATTATTCTAACTTGGCATTTGATTCTTGCAAAGAGGAAAGGGTAGTACTTTAAAATACTTAATCAGCTTTTTTTTCAATTCGAAATAAAAAAAAGTATGATTTACTGAAAAAATAGATTGCGTTTTCAATTGAGAATACTTATAAGTGTAACATGTTTAAATAATGAATAGGTTATGTATGACTGAATCAACATCTCAATTAGATGTTCTTAACATCACTGCCGATATAGTATGTGCTTATGTTAGTAATCATTCTGTGGAAGTTACAGATATTCAGGGTATCATGCAAAAAGTACATAGTGCTGTGCAGGATTTAGTTCGTCATGGTCATGGCTTCCGTAAATCTGGCCCACTTGTTCCAGCTGTACCGATTGAAGAATCTATAAAAGATGATTATATCGTTTGCTTGGAAGATGGTAAGAAACTTCAAATGTTGAAGCGTCACTTGAATACAGTTTACAAAATGAGCGTTGATGAGTACAGAGAGCGCTGGGGATTAGCTCCTGATTATCCAGTGGTTGCTCCAAATTACGCGCGTCGCCGTAGTCAGATTGCTAAAAATACAGGTCTTGGTCAAACAGGTCGTCGTAAGCGCGTTCAATTTATTGACCAATCAAAAGGCGCTGTTAGCCAAGTTGCTGCTGTTTCTAAATAAATAGGGCATGAGCGCTAATTCACAAAAAGTTTATGTAAAAAATTACGGCTGTCAGATGAACGTCTATGACGGGCAGAAGATGGCCGATTTACTTAAACCGCATGGGTACACGATTACAGAAACTCCAGAAGATGCAGACGTTGCAATCCTCAATACTTGTCATATTCGTGAAAAAGCAGAACATAAGGTTTTTTCAGATTTAGGGCGTTTGTCTGTCGTAAAAAAAAATCGAAAAAAAGTAGATAAAAATAACGACATGATTATTGCTGTTGGTGGTTGTGTTGGCCAAGCTGAAGGTGAAGAAATCACGCGGCAAGCTCCGTATGTTGATATGGTGTTTGGACCTCAAAGCTATCATCGTTTGCCTGAAATGCTGGCTCAAGTTGAACATAAAGTAAAAGGTAAACGACGCAAAGTAGTTGATACCCAGTTTCCCACAGTAAGTAAGTTTGACTTTTTACCATCGACTGACAAAACGCCAGTAAGCGCCTTTATTTCAGTGCAAGAAGGGTGTGATAAATTTTGTCATTTTTGTGTTGTGCCGTACACTCGTGGTGCGGAGTACTCAAGGTCTGTTAAGGAAATACTTCAAGAAACAAAACATTTAATTTCACTAGGCGCTAAAGAAGTTACTTTGCTTGGGCAAAATGTGAATGGTTACCATGGAGAAGGGCTTGACGGGAATGAATGGTCGTTAGGTCGATTAATTTATTCACTTGCTGAATTAGAAGGATTAAGACGTATTCGTTATACAACGTCTCATCCGCTTGATATGCATGATGAACTCTACAATGCTCATCGTGATGTTGAGCAATTGATGCCTTTTTTACATCTGCCTGTTCAATCAGGTAGTGATCGTATCCTTGATGCAATGAATAGAAAGCATAAAGTAGTTGATTATTTGAAAATCATTGAAAAATTAAGAGCTGCACGTTCTGATATAGCCTTTTCTTCAGATTTTATTGTCGGGTATCCTGGGGAAACAGCTAAAGATCATCAAGATACTCTTGAGCTGATAAAAGAAGTTGGTTATGCGCAAGCTTATTCTTTTAAGTACAGTCCTCGTCCGGGCACACCTGCGAGCATTTTGCAAACACAAGTAGCAGATGACATAAAAGTAACGCGACTTGCCGAGTTGCAACACCTAGTAAACGAGCAGCAAATTGCTTTCAATCAGTCCAAGGTTGGGCAAACATTGGAAGTTTTATTTGATAGAGAGGGCAAATTACCAGGACAGATTATTGGTAAAACTGCTTATATGCAATCAGTGACATTTGATGGTGATTCTTCATTATTTGGTAACTTTTTAGACGTTAAAATAAAACATGGATTCGGAAACAGCTTGAGCGGAGAGCGTATTTGAACGATCACGATAGTACCCAGCATTTAGAATTTCCAGATAATATATTATTTTCTCAACTTGTTGGTCCAGGTGATGCAAACATTGCCCAAATAGAAAACCGTTTTGGTGTTTCTATTGCCGTACGTGGTAACCACATTTCAATAAATGGCTCTGATTCTGACGTTGATTATGCAAGAAATACATTACAGTATTTATATGCACAGCTAACAAAAGGTAAAGAAGTTGATGCTCTTAGCCTTGAAGATGCAATTCGCATTGTGAGCAGCTCTGTTAGTTTTCATCAAAATGAAGCCAACATTCCAAATGGAAAAATTAGCATTGCGACAAAAAGGAAAATCATTTTTCCGCGTTCTGTTAATCAAGGTGAATATCTTAGTGCCATGCAAAATAAAGATATGATTTTTGGAATTGGCCCTGCTGGTACTGGAAAGACATATCTTGCTGTGGCAGTTGGAGTATCCATGCTAATTGCTGGTAAAATTGATAAAATTATTCTAACGCGTCCAGCTGTTGAAGCTGGTGAAAAACTTGGATTTTTACCAGGTGATATGCGAGAAAAAATTGATCCATATTTGCGACCTCTTTATGATGCTATGCATGATATGCTACCTGCAGATCAGGTTGAGCGACGCCTTACAAATGGTGAAATTGAAGTTGCACCTCTTGCTTTCATGCGAGGACGAACTCTTTCTAATGCTTTTGTGATATTAGATGAGGCGCAAAATACTACCCCTGTGCAAATGAAGATGTTTTTAACAAGGCTTGGACATAATGCTCGTATGGTTATCACAGGTGATCTTTCTCAGATTGATTTGCCAATTGGTATAGAATCAGGCTTGAAGCAAGCTGTAAGAATTTTAAAAAATATTCCAGATATTAGTTTTATTGTTTTTGATGAACATGATGTGGTGCGGCACCCAATAGTCTCTAAAATTGTTGTTGCCTATGATAAAGAAATGAAAACGCAATGATGCTTGATGATAGCAGTAATCTTGATGTGTTGATTGATGTTGATGATGAGCGTTGGCTTGAATGGTATACACCAGATCAATGGCACAGTTTATTACATAAAATTGTTCAACATGTGCTTGATGAGCTAAAAATGCAAACAAGAGTGGAAATCAGCATTTTGCTTACAAATGATGCTGAAATTCAAGCCTTAAACTCAGAATATCGAGGAAAAGATAAGCCAACAAATGTATTATCTTTTCCAAATTTAAGTGAAGAAGAACTACGTTTTTTGCATAAAGTACAAGTTCATCCTGTTATGCTTGGGGACCTTGTTTTAGCTTTTGAGACGCTACTTGAAGAAGCAAAAAATGAAAAAAAACCCTTCCTAGATCACTTTAATCATTTAGTCGTTCATGGTATGTTGCACTTGTTAGGATATGATCATGAATCTGATGAAGAAGAGGAGTGTATGAAGGAAAAAGAAGTAAAAATCTTACAATCTCTTAACGTTAACGATCCTTATCAGTAATTATGGCAATCAAAAATCTAATAAAATTTTTTAAAAAATCTGAACCAGAAACTCTTCGAGGTACAATTGAAGAGTTGATTGAAGAGAGTGAAGAAGAAGAGCCGTCGATAGAGTCTGGTGAGCGCGCTCTCTTAGAAAATGTTTTAAATTTACGCGATTTGACAGCTCAAGATGTAATGATTCCAAGAGCAGATATTATTTCGTCTTCTATTACAGGCGATGCAGATGAAATGATTCAACTTATGGTTAAGCATAATCTGAGTTTTTTGCCTATTTGTAGTGATACTTTAGACCATATAGTTGGGGTTATTCACATAAAAGACGTATTATCCTGGATCCAAAGTGGACGACAAACGCCAATTAAACATTTGGTCAAAGATGTACTGTTCATACCGCCATCGATGCGTACCCTTGATTTGCTCGTGCAAATGCGAGAATCTGCTTCGCGGATTGCCTTTGTTGTTGATGAATATGGCGGCATAGATGGGTTAGTTACTTTTTCTAATGTCATTAGTGAAGTGATTGGCGATATTCAAGATGCAACTGAGCAAGATTCAAAACAAATTGAGATTAAAGCAGATGGAACGGTCATAACAGATGGGCGAGTTCCTTTAGAGGAGCTGCAAGAGGTTCTAGGCAGTTTTCCTATGCTGAGTGTGGAGGATAACGATATCGACACGATTGGTGGCTTGGTTGTCTTTTTAGCTGGGCGAGTGCCAGTACGCGGGGAAATTATTTGTCATCCTGAAGGGGGCGAATTTGAAGTCCTAGAAGCTGATCCTCGTCGTATCCGCCGTTTAAAAATGCGTCCGTTACTTTGATTGAGCGTTTTTAAGATTTGTGATAAGCGTTTTTAGTAAAGTTGCAATAATAGGAGGACATTGCCTTAATGCCTCAAGAAGCTTATCTCCATCAATATTAATAATTATTGTTGGCTCAATGGCAGTTACTGTTGCAGCTCTTGGAGATTTATCGATGATAGACATTTCGCCAAATATTTGGCCTGCTGATAGAGAGCCAAGTACGATTTTTTTACCTCCAGAATCGCTCTTCCAAACCTCAACTTTACCTTTTTCAATGATGCAGATATGACTTCCTGGATGCCCTTCTTCTAGGATGGCATCACCTGCATTATACATACAGCGACTCTGAATTTCACTCATATGATCAACAATATCTAATTCTCTAAGGTATTGTGCCATTAATAAGTTAATTTTTTACAAATCAATTTCTTTTATCCAAATAGTTCTTAAGCTTACCAGCCACACAATCATCGCCCATGCTTGGTGTAATAAAGCAATCATTAGTGGAACGTGAAGTAATAATGTTGAAATGCCAAGTACCGCCTGAATGATTAGAAAGAGAGTTGAAATTTTATATGTTGATCCGTATTTTATCCATAAAATTAGTGAATAACTCACTGCTGTGAATGCTAGTAGTCGGTGTATCCATTGTACTGTAGCTGGATTATTAATGAAATTTGTCCAGAGAGGATGATGGAAATTCCATTCTGCTGGTATCAACTGTCCTTCCATTAAAGGAAATGTATTGTATATAAGCCCTGCCTTTAGACCTGCAACATATGCTCCGTAAATGATAGTAAGCCCAATTAACATTAGTAGCACGATGTCTTTAATCTGAATCCTTTTAAAGGATTTACCTTCTAATTTCCACAAAGATCTAAGTAGCATTGATAATATGATAAACGCCATGACCAAATGTACGCATAAGCGAAAATGGCTAACAGTGGGGTCTGCTTTTAAGCCACTTTTAACCATCCACCAACCAATAATTCCTTGAGTTCCACCAAGTGCAAAAATAGTAACAAGGCGTTTTCTAAGCCATGCAGGAATGTCTTTAAATAGAAAAATCAAAGGAAGAAGAATAAGTAATCCTGTAAGTTTACCAAGTAAACGATGCCCGTATTCCCACCAGTAAATACTTTTGAACTCATTTAGCGATATATCTTTGTTAACGTATTTGTATTCAGGTGTTTGTTGATATGTATTGAATTCTTTTTCCCACATTTGCTGTGTGATAGGTGGCAATAAGGTTAAAGGTTTCCACTCAGCCATAGAAAGGCCAGAGTGAGTAAGGCGTGTTGCGCCTCCTACAATAATCATCAGCATAACTGCAGTAATTAAAGATTTTAACCAAGCTGTTATAAGTGTCACAAAAAGAATTTTTGAAAGTTTATTCTAACGTAAGGTAGTGAAGTATTTTCAGCAAGTGAGTTTGATGACATTACTCACTAGACCCCGTTCCCGTTTTTTAACGGAACGACGTTTGTAACGGGGAGCCTATAGAAGAGTTCGAATGGATCCTCACGCGAAGCTATGCTTCGCTCAGGATGACGAAATAGAGATTGCCACGTCCCTTCGGTCCTCGCAAAGACGAATTTTCATACCGCTACGTCTTCACGAGACCACATAGTGGTCGTGGTGATCCGGGGATTGCCGCGCTCCTTTGGTCCTCGCAAAGACGGTTGGGGCCTCTGTCTTTTCCTTACTTCTTTTTTCTTCCTACTTGCTGCTTCCTTTTCTCTTCGTTTCCTTTTCTTTTTTCTCTCGCCTTAGTAGTACCGTAGAAACCTCTTACCCTGTTACGACCAGGGCTACGTCCATTACCACTGGACATCCGTCGGTTTGTCAGACCTGACATTCCTCCATTACGACTGGAGTTACGCTCGTTACTACCGAGCATCCGCCCATTACTACTGGGCATCCGTCACTCGCCTGTACTCAGGGATTATTCCTCTGACCAAGCTGTGCGTACCTTCTGTTGAGGGATTTATTGGCTGTCCGC
>CANKYV010000012.1 GCA_947487955.1 Alphaproteobacteria bacterium | reverse complement strand
ATCTATTGTACCTTTTGAGAGATAATCATAAGCTTGCTTAATGAACCATGGGCGCCCGTAAGCTCCGCGTCCAATCATTACGCCATCTGCTCCGCTTTGCTCTAAAAGATTTTTAGCATCTTGCACGGTGACAACATCACCATTGCCGATAACAGGGATTTTTACAGATTCTTTTACAGATCGTATAAATTTCCAATCAGAACGACCATTGTACAACTGGCAGCGCGTTCTTCCATGAACCGTGATCATCTGAATACCTAAATCTTCGGCAATTTTCGCAAGCTTCGGTGCATTGCGAGTTTGATCATCCCATCCGGTACGCATTTTAAGGGTAACAGGAACTTTAACTGCTTTTACGGTAGCTTCGATAATTTTTGCTGCCAGCGATTCATCGCGCATAAGTGCTGAACCAGCGTGCCCATTAACAACTTTTTTAACGGGGCAACCCATATTAATGTCGATAATTTTAGCGCCCATGTCTTCATTAAGCTTTGCGGCTTCTGCCATAACTTCTGGTTCACACCCAGCAAGCTGCACAACCATGGGTTCTTCCCCATGAGATTGAATCATGCGCATGCTTGCACGTGTTAGGCGAATCATTGCCTGGCTTGCAATCATTTCAGAAATAACAAGCCCTGCCCCCATGCGTTTTACGAGGCTTCTAAATGCTCTATCACTGACGCCTGTCATGGGCGCTAGGAAGACATTCATATCAAGGCGAATTGGGCCAATGGAAATTGTAGAGAGCATGCTTTACAAACTACGGCAAAAGTGCTTAAAAAACAAGCATAAAGATGATTTTATTTTTTCGCGGCAAAATCGTCTACTGAGTTCGGCTTTTTCCTGCTGTTTATTTCACCCTGCAATTTTAAGTTCACCGGGCACAGTTGAGGGCGATTTTTGTTGATGAGATTTTTGGTTTTCTAATTTTTCAAAGTGCTTTAGCCCCCATATATACATTAGAGAGATGGGAATCATAATAAACCATAATCCGAAATAACTAAAAAATTCAGTAGCATAAACAAAACTGAACGAAGTAACAACATAAGCTAAAGCCCTCGCAATAGCATACGTAAAAGTAGAATATGTAAACCGCTTAAAAACTGGAATAGTTTTGTAAAAAATAGGTGTAGCTGGGACCATGTCATATGCAAAGAAAATAAAGATTAGTTGAATAGAAAACAACCCCAAAGAACTAATATCTCTAGAAAGCAAATAGGGAACCATAAGTATAAAAGAAGATAACGCAAAAAATTTAATTTTTAGTATCTTTAAAGGGTTTATGTAACGGCTTAAATAACAGGCAACAAGCACATTCAAAAGTTGAAAAAGAGATACTAAGAAATTGTGAAAAAGAATCTGTCCTGAGCTAAAACCAAATCTACGTTTTAATATATCACCGCAATAAACATAAACGAAAAAAAACCAGACCGCCCAAGGAATCTGCATTACCATAAAACAGATGCCTGTTTTTTTACTTACTTTTTCTTTAATTTTTGAATTAGTAACTTTTAAAAGTTGAGCTGTTTTTAAAATCCCATCAGAACTCACAGTGTCAATAGAATTTTTTATACGCTTCTTTGCATTAATAAAGTCAGGAGTTTCCCTAAGACGTGTTCTTGCGACAGAACCAACTACTGCGATACATGCTCCTACCCAAAAAGCAATACGCCAGTTAAATCCCATGCTGCTTGCTAATGAAGCTATAATCAAGGAAAAAACAGCACCTAAAGCAGCAGAGACAGAAACAAAAGCTACAGCAGGAAATTGGCTTGGAGGTTTTGTGATCTCGACAACGTAAATTTCTGCTCCTATCCTCTCTCCCATTGAAGAAATACCTTGCATAATACGACATATTGTAACCACCCAAGCCGCTGTAATTCCAATTTCTGCATAAGTTGGGAGGCTTGCCATAATGATACAGGAAATAGCCATCATCATTGTTGTAATTACAATGGTAGGTTTTCGCCCAATATTGTCTCCGATCCAACCAAATAATAATGCTCCAAAAGGCCTCAGAACATAAGTAGAACAAAAGGCAAAAGCCATTAATAATGAAGCTGTGTGGGGGTCAGTTTTGGGGAAAAATAATTCGTTAAGCAAAACAGCCATATGCACATAGAGCATTAAATCAAAATACTCAAGGAAAGTGCCAATTTGCAGTAGCCCAACTGCTTCTTTTTGTTGCCGACTTAGGGAAGAAAAAATACTCATGGCGAACCAAAGTTATTTTACCTGAGTCATTTACACCTATTTAGGCCAACTAATCAAGATGGGAATTTGGAGGTAGCTAAACGGGCTCAGAATAATGCGTGTTCGTTTACTTTAGACGAGGCCTTGACTTTTGGCTGCAGCAATCATTAATGGGAGATTACGGATGGAGTCCTGATTGCCAAAATCTGCAGCTCTCCGGCAAACCTCAATGGCTTTGGGTATATTTTTTCTGACACCTTCTTCGCCATTAAAAAGCCAAACAGAGTATGCATTCATCATATACATTAAACTTTTTTGTGCTGCTCTATTTCCAAGTGCAACACTTTCCATACAAACCTCAATTGCTCGTGGTATATCGTATCTTTTGTTAAAAAGCATAACAGCATAATTGTGGTAACCAATAGAAGAGATTACTGTATCTCCCTCCCCTATCTCTTTCAGTAAATCAGGATTTAGCGCAGACAAATGAACGAGAAAAGTCTGCGAAGATAATGCCTTTTGATTAGGAAAGTTTTCACTTTCTATTACATCCGCAGCTTTTACTGATGACATATAAGCAACGCAACACCAAGTTACCAAAATTTTTTTGTACAAAATTGTCCCTTTTCTTAAATTTTTTCATTCAAAAAATTGATTCTTACATTGTATTGTTCTTCTTGCAATATTGTGTCATTGAATTTGGAAAAATTGTTACTTTTCACGAGACCCTCATGCCCTCTTCGAAAGCCTAAGGCATGACGCGGTAGTGAACTACACGAAGTGAATTCTCGACTTTATTCGCGGCAAAACTGTCTACTGTGTCAGGATTTTTCTGCCGTTTACTTCACCCTGCAATTTTAAAATTCATCGAATACGGTTGAGATTGCCTGGACTTGATCTTGTTTTTGTTTTCTAATTTTTCAAAGTGACGAACGCCCCAGAGAAAACCAAAAGTAATGGGCAACATAATGACCCATAATCCATAATGTCCGAACCAATCAGTTAGATAAACTAGACCAAATGAGGTAAGTATATACATAACAGCCCTGGTGAGCGCATAAATGAGGCTAGCTGCTGTAAAGCGCTTTAACACAGGAAAGGATCTTATCAATATGGGTTCCGTAGGAACAGCAGCCAAAGACAACGCTAATAACATCGCTTGAATAAAAAAGATATGAAAAGGTGTTGAAGCTACAGAGATAAGCCAAGGCAAAAATAAGATAAAAACAAGACTTAGAGAAGCCCTTACTTTAATTATGGTTAAAGGATAATATTTGTAACTCAGAAGTGCCCAACTAACAAAAGTTGTAAGAAAAACACCTGAAAGATAAAAGTTGTGTAAAATTATGTCTTCAGGAGAATAATTAAAAGATTGACTGAGAGTAGTGTTGAAATACATAAAAGCAAGATAGAAAGATAGAGGCCATCCACAATAAATAGAAATGAATGCCATAAGAGTTTTTCGATTGCTTTTTAATTTATTGTTTGGAGCGTTATTTAAAGGCTTATATTTTTTATGGTGGGTTTTTGCTTTCAAAAACTCAGGAGTTTCTCTTAGCCGAGTTCTAGCTATTGAACCCACAACAGCAATTCCTGCACCTATCCAAAACGCAATACGCCAATTAAAATTACAATGAGTGACCAAAGATGACACAGCAAGAGCACAAACAGCACCTAAAGATGAAGCTACAGCAATAAAAGCTACGGCAGGATATTGGGCGGGAGGTTCTGTTATTTCTGTTACATACACCTGAGCTCCAATGACTTCTCCCATGGATGATAATCCTTGGAACACTCTGCATAGTGTTACAATCCAAGTTGCAGTAATTCCAATCTGAGCATAGGTGGGAAGGTTAGCCATAATAATACAACATACAGACATCATCATTGTTGTGATAATGACTGTTGTTTTTCGGCCAATGTTATCTCCAACCCATCCAAATAACATTGCCCCAAAAGGCCTAAGAACATAGGTAGAACAAAAAGCAAAAGCTGTTAATAGCGAAGCTGTATGAGGGTCAGTTTTAGGAAAAAATAACTCGTTAAGCAGAACCGCCATATGCACATAGAGCATTAAATCAAAATACTCAAAGAAAGTGCCAATTTGCAGCAGCCCAACCGCTTCTTTTTGTTGCCGGCTTAGGGAAGAAAAAATACTCATGGAGAACCAAAGTTATTTTACCTGGGTCATTTACACCTATTTAGGTCAATTAATCAAGATAGGAATTTGGAAGTAGCTAAACAGGTGGAATCGCATCTATAAAAAGTAAGGGAATATTGATGCCATAGAACTGGGTTCCACAGTCGCTTTCGCTCCCTGGAATGACGCGGTAGTATTGACTCTGACGTCTTCGCAAGCCCACGTGGGTGCAACGATCCAATTCCCTACTTTTTCGCGGCAAAATTGTCTACGGTATCAGGATTTTCTGGCTTTTTATGTTCGGCATAAGATGTTGTGAAAACATAGCTTGAAAGACCGCCGACTACTGCACCACCGATAACATCAGCCCAATCATGGCGCTTTGCATGTGTGCGTGAATAGCCAACATAGGAGGCCGCTCCCACGGCTGGAATCCCATAGGCACACCCATAACGCATTCCAAGGAAAGACGCGCCGCTAAAGGCTAAGCTTGTGTGGCCAGATGGGAAAGAGTACTTTCCACCTTTTGGCCTTTTTTTATTAACAGCAAGTTTTAGCCCCCAAGTTACAGCCGTTGATGCGGCAACGCTGTAAAAAAGTTGTTTCATACCTTGAGTGTCATCTTTACCAAAAGCGATAAGCAGAGCCGTAACCGGAATAGTAATCTGGATAACATCGCCAGCAGTTTCCGTTGTGCTACGTTTTCTAGCAGAAAGAGGAGATAAACTTATAATACCTATAAGCAAACTTATCAGAATAGATTTTGATTTAAGTGAATACATTTCAACATATGAATTAAGAATACTTTTGGAATATATCAAAACATTGCAAAAACTAAAACAGATAAATTGCTAGCATAACCAATTATGCAATAGGATATCCAAAAAAATATGCTAGGAATTTCTTTTGAATCAATATAGTTTAAATTTTAATAAATTTTTAACTATTACTTTTCTAACTTAAAGATATAAGCGCTAAAAGAAATCTACAATTATGCACAACGGTATCTCTGATAATGAATGGAAAACTCGCCTAGAATTAGCTGCAGCCTATCATTTAGCTGGAAAATTTGGCTGGACAGACTTAATTTATACACATTTTACAGCGCGTATTCCTGATGAGCCAGATTGTTTTTTGATTAATCCATTTGGTTTGCATTTTCATGAGGTCACACCAACAAACTTAATTAAAGTTAGCTTTGATGGAGAAATTTTAAGCGATACCAATCATGATATTAATCCGGCAAGCATGGTTGTTCATGGGGCTACTCATGCTGCTAGACCGGATATTGCGTGTGTTATCCATTTGCATACTATAAATGGAATTGCTGTTAGTTCAGTAAAAGATGGGCTTCTTCCTATTTCACAGCATGCGCTGCATTTATTTGGAGATATTGCGTATCATGATTACGAAGGCATTGCCATGCGTGAAGATGAAAAAATTACAATTGTACGTGACCTGGGCGAAAAAAAAGTTATGCTTTTACGAAATCACGGCACTTTAACCGCTGGAACAAGTATTCCTGAAGCATTTATGTTAATGTATATGCTTGAAAAAGCGGCAGAAATTCAAATAAAAACCTTAGCGCAAGGATTGCCTTTATGCACTATTCCAACAGAGGTATGTATGCGTGCATATGAACAGGCGCTTTCAAAACGCGAGGTTCATTTGAAACTAGAGTGGTCAGCACTTTTAAGATTGCTTGACACGCCGTATGTTAGACCTCTTTTAAATGCAGCTTAAAAAAACGAGAATAATTTTAACTTAGTATTAATATATGCATATTATGATTAACTTATTGAAATTTAATCTTTTAAGGATATTATGAAAAAATTATTAATGACTCTTATGTTTACAGCACTTGTTAGCACAACTGTTAACGCTGCTACAAGATACGCGGCAAACGGAGCTAATCAAGGACAACAATTAGGGAATAGCGCAGCTAATCGAGGACAACAATTAGGGAATAACGTAGCTAATTCTTCTGCAGGACAAACTGCTGGTACTTTAGGAAATCAGGCTGCTCAGGGTGCTGGTAATTTAGGAAATCAGGCTGCTCAGGGTGCAAAAAATCTTGGCAAAAAAGCAGGCAGAATTTTCAGATAAAGCTATTATAAATACAAACCTAAGGGCGATATTATATCGTTCTTAGGTAGCTTTTCCCTTACGATTTGCGTTTATATTCTTTATGGTTTCTGGAGTAACTTTTAAAAAATATCGCTCTGGTGCGCGCAAATCAACTTCTTTAATGTTATTAATGGATAGGCGCTGTTCACTCAGAAGCTTTTCTAATGTATTCAGGCCTTGATTTAAAGAATGGTCCGATAATTTAACGAGTATTCCACCCACAAGATAGATATTCCATCTTCTTTCACGCACTCGAGATAATGCTTGAAGATTTTTTTGAACATTTGGATAGTTTGTTAATATTTTTAAAATTTCTGGAGATTTTTGAGGTGCCCCCTCGCCTACGACTAATGGTAGGACTCCGTAATGTCGGTGATTCTTTGTTAAAATAGCTGTGCCATCTGTATCTACTAAATTGAATTGGCCTTGATGCTGCCATATGGCGATTGGGTGTCGTTCTTCAATTTTTATGTGGATAATATCAGGTAAGCTACGAATCACCGTTGCATGGCGCACCCATTCTAGATTTTCAAGGCGAAATCGTGCCTGTTGAGGGTCAATAGAAAAAATAGAATCACCACGCTTTATGTGGAGTACTTTCATTAGATCTTGTTGATGCGTATTGGTTCTGCCTTGCACAATCACTTCTTGAACTTTAAAGCCAAGAGACGTTGTAAACTTATCAAATTTATTTAAGGTTTCTAAATATAATTGCTGCGGATACCCCAGAATCCATAAAATAGCTGCAACAATTATTGCTAAAAATCCTGTAAAGATACGACCGTAATCAGCGTACACACGAATGGTGCGAGCGTTTTTCTTTTTATTTACTTTGCGCGACGTCGCCGTTCTTTGTGTTTCACTTTTCGGGCGTCTCGCTGGAGACTTACGTCCTTTTGTTAAGCCTAATCGCATCTGGCACTTTCTACCATTTTACGAACAAGTTCTGCAAATGATATATTTTGGCTTTTTGCAATTTGAGGAGCAAGAGAAGTTGCGGTAAACCCAGGCTGAGTATTAAGCTCTAACACATAAAAAACTTTACCATCAAACATCATATCAATTCTTGCGAGGCCTCTACAGCCCAGAGATTGATATGTTTGCAGTGCTGTTGTTTTTGCTAATTCTTCCATATCTTTATCAATAGGAGCCGGACATAGGAAACGCGCTTCCCCAGGCACATATTTTGCTTGGTAACTAAATATTGAAAACGTTTCTTTAGGGCATATTTCAATAGTACCTAACGCTACGTTATCAAGAACTGCGGCATGAATTTCTCTTAGTTTTAAGTATGATTGGATAATACATTCATTGCCGAAAGACCAATTTTGTTTCAGCTCTTCCCAATCTTTATCAGATGAAATGACATAAATACCGAAGCTAGACCCCTCGTTAATAGGCTTGACGATACAAGGAAAAGGAAGAGGACAATAAGGATTCTCACTCAAACTAATTTTTTTTGTTTCAGGGGTGGGAATATTATTTTCTTTAAAAATTTGATAGGACGTCCATTTATCCATAGCATGAGTGGACGCCGTAACGCCTGAATGAGTATAGGGAATTTTTAAGTCATTCAAAATAGATTGAACGGTACCGTCTTCACCAATGGGTCCATGCAAACAATTAAAAACAACATCAGGATTAATAGCTTTTAGTTGAATAACAAGCTCGTCCAGATTTTCTGGCAGATCAATTGTTGAAGTGATAAAGCCAAGCTCTTCTAGTGCACTAAGCGTTGCTTTTCCTGAATTTAGAGAAACTTCACGTTCTTTACCCGGGCCACCTAATAAAACTGTAACTTTTTTCATAAATATAAATACAACCTAATTGTGCACATACTACCCTCTCAACAGCACATAGCGCAACCATTTCAATGGTGGAAAACGCCAGGCTTTATGCTCAATGTACGACATTGATGGTTGCTGATAAGGCATCAAACTGAAGGAAGATTCACTTTGGTGACGATGTTGCCACTTTAACATTGGTTGAAAATCATCTTCAGGCAAAGCAATCATGCGATTTGGGTACTTTAAAAGAGTAATACTTAATAAAGATTGGTCATGGAAATGCTGGCTCTTTCCATATCCTTTTAAGTAATTGGGGTTAGTGCATAGATCAAGCCAAGTTTTAACAAAATCACGCGTTGCTTTGCAATTACGAAGAGCTATAAACCCTGCCCAGAGGCCTCTGGTGGTATTGAATTCAGGAAGATTTGCAACACCTAATTCCTGGGCTACTTGTACATCTATTGTTGTTTTTAAAGTGCCGTACATTTCCCGGGCATAGCGATAGAAAATCCCATCATAGTTTTCCAAATGCTTTAGAATGGGGATTAATGAGCTGGTAAAAATTGCACCTGTATCTGCATAAACTACGATACTTCCTTCAGGGATGTTTTCTAAAGTTTTTAAAATACAATAGGGTTTCCACAACCAAACACCTGCGCCACTTTTCTCATCCAATATACTTTGGTGTTTTTTATAAAATGCTTCATCAATGTGAGAGCGCCTGTAATTAAAAATAAAATCAACGCCACGATTTAGCGCTGATTGTGCAAGAGCATGCTGATTTTGAAAAAATACTTCATTACCATCGGCATAAGAAACGAGGTAT
The DNA here is from genome assembly GCA_947487955.1 of Alphaproteobacteria bacterium. Taxonomy (GTDB): domain Bacteria; phylum Pseudomonadota; class Alphaproteobacteria; order Paracaedibacterales; family CAITNM01; genus CAITNM01. The sequence continues at coordinate 36,538 of CANKYV010000012.1, read as the reverse complement.
ACACCTTTGCTAAATAGCTTTTCACGAGCTTGAAAATCAGGGTTAGCGATGGGGTCAACACGCCTGGTAGAAATATCAAAAAGGGTATAGCTTAACTGCAAACAGCCGTAACACACGATAAAAAGAATAAGTAATTTTTTCATGACTTTATTCACTGGATCACTACGTGGTCTCGTGATGACGAGTTTTTTGCAAATGCATATAGGCCCAACGAAATAATACCTAGCAACATTTTATACTCTCCCCAACATTTCATTCTCAAAAAGTTTAAACGCTTTTGCACGAGCAGACGTACGAAATTTTTCAGATTTTGTCATTTGCGCATAGGTGCGTGTATCTCCTAAGGGCACAAATATAGGGTCATACCCAAATCCATTTTCACCTCTAGCTGGCCACGTAAGTGTACCATGACTTTCAGCTTTGAAAACCTTTGATGTGCCATCTGGCCATGCAACTACTAATACACAAACAAAATAAGCATTTCTTGGCTCATCCCCAAGTAAAGTATGGATTTTTTCACGAGCAATAGCAAAATCACGATCAGGCCCTGCCCATCTGGCAGAATAAATACCTGGTAAACCATCCAATGCTGGCACAACCAGCCCAGAATCGTCGGCTAAAGAAATATGCCTAGTTTTATCCACAGTATATCTTGCTTTAAGGAGAGCATTGCCTTCGAAGGTATCTTCGGTTTCTTCAGGCTCTTCTATATTCAAATTTCCTGAACTATTGATAAGCAAACTATAAGGGGAAAGCAGAGTTTGAATTTCCTCTAGCTTTCCCTGATTGTGAGTCGCCAAAATAAGCGTATCGCCAGCCTTAAGCCTCAACGATTGCGTCTCCTGGAGCGATGTATTCCATGCTCAGGTTATGAGCAACAACATCATGAGTAATGTGACCTTTGTAAACGTTTAAGCCATGCAATAAGTGCTTATCATCCATTAGTGCTTGCTTATACCCTTTGTTTGCCAATGCCATAGTAAATGGCAACGTTGCATTGTTCAGGGCGAACGTTGAAGTTCTAGCAACGGCACCAGGCATGTTAGTAACGCAATAGTGCAGTATACCATCAACTTCATAATAAGGATCTGTATGCGTAGTTGGACGACTTGTTTCAAAGCATCCGCCTTGATCGATTGCAACGTCAACTAGAACACTACCTGGATTCATTGTTTTTAGCATAGCGCGCGTTATCAAACGCGGAGCAGCAGCACCCACAACAAGCACGGCACCAATGACAAGGTCAGCCTTAGCAACAAGACTTTCAACTGTAGCTTGAGTTGAGAATGCTGTTTTTAAACGCCCCATAAACATCCAGTCTAATTCATTCAATCGCTTTAGATTTCGGTCCACAATAGTAACATCGGCGCCCAAAGCAGTAGCCATACGCGCTGCGTTTGCTCCAACAACACCACCACCGAGTACAACAACTTTTGCAGGCACTACTCCTGGAACACTTCCAAGTAGCACACCTTTGCCGCCTTGGCTTTTTTCAAGCATCCACGCGCCAACTTGTACTGACATGCGGCCAGCAACTTCACTCATTGGGGCTAGAAGTGGTAGACCTCCGCGTTCATCGGTAACAGTTTCATAAGCAATTGCTACACACTTAGAATCTATTAGGCCCTTAGCTTGTTCAGGATCTGGTGCCAAGTGCAAATACGTAAATAAAATTTGGTTTTCTCTTAAAAGATTATATTCGCTAGGTTGTGGTTCTTTTACCTTAACAATCATGTCAGCTGAATCGAATACCTCTTTTGCTGTTGCTAGAATTTTAGCACCAACACTTTTGTAGTCATCATCTGTTAAACCAATGCCCATACCTGCATTTGCTTCAACCACAACTTCATGACCTGCACTAACAAGCTCTTTCACTGATAACGTTGTTAAACCAACACGATACTCGTGATTTTTTATTTCTTTTGGAACACCTATCTTCATCTATTTACTTAATAAAAAACGATACACTTTAATAGCCGTTTGGAGACTAAATTTCAATCCATCATTTTAAATTTGTACTTCAGTTATGAAATATTATATTTCAGAAAACTTTCTTATTCTTCTGCCGATCAAGCGCTTCCTTAATAATATCTTAATCATCCCTTTGTAAAATTTTCTTAATAGAGATTTTATAAGAACCCAAATTATAAAAACAAACGACGTATATATCATCAATTGGACGCGCATTTATAGAATGCTCACTCTGTGGGTTATTTTTTACTTATTTGTTAAATTTGGAGTATCTTGGTTTTTTGAGCACGAACACGCTATTGGTTTAAAAAAATATGCACTCCGTAGTGAGCTTTTTGTAAGTTCGCTCACCATTTTAATGATTGCAAAAACTATCAATATTTTTAGTCGTGTATTTATTTGGGATTATGTAGTTGCTAGAATCCTGAAAGGATTAGTCCCGCTTTTACTAATCCAATGCGTTGCATTGAGTACCTATATTATTGCCTTTTTAATTATTATTGGCATGATTTTTGGCAAATCAGTTGTAGGTGTTTTAACAGCACTTGGGGGGATTGGTGTTGTTATAGGTCTTAGTGCGCAGCGATTATTTTTAGATGCTTTTTCTGGGATTTCCATTAACATTGATCGATCATTTACCCTTGGGGATGTGATAAAAATTACTAATCAAGATTACACGCTGATGGGTAAAGTCACAAAGATTAGCTGGCGCCTAACAACGATTTTAACATCTGAAAATACGCAAATTAGTATTCCAAATAGTGTTATCAGCGGTGTTCCAGTCATAAATTTATCAAAGCCTACACCTGTGTGTGAGTTCCAAGAAATATATTATTTTTCACCGCATTCGCCGTATCATTTTATTGAAGAAATTTTAAATAATGCATTAATGTCAGTTGTGGAAATGGGATACATTGAAAAGGATCCCAAACCTAAAATATTTTTATCAAAAATTAATCAGCAAGGTAGCCTTGAAATCAGCATTATTTATTGTGTTGATCTTTCAAAAAACACTCACAATGAAGCAAAACACTTTTTGCATACGGCTATTTTAAAACATATAAAGGCTTCAGAACTTTATTTTGATCATTTGCAAACACAAAATGAACAACATAAGTACACACAAATAATTAGTGATATTCCGCTTTTTAGTTGCCTTAACAAAGAAGAAACTGATTTTCTTGTCGCAAACTCTGTTGAACATGGATTTAGCCAAAAAACTTCTATTGTTGAGCAAGGTAAAAGCGGCACATCAATGTATATTATTAAGCAAGGATTTGTTTCTGTTCATGTACAAGACAAAAACGGACAAACATCAATTGTCAGCATCCTAAATCCAGGTGATTTTTTTGGAGAAATGTCCTTGTTAACCGGGCAAAAAAGAAGCGCAACAGTTATAAGCGAGTCAGATGTTATTACTTATGAAATTTCCAAAGACACCATTCAACATCTACTAAGTAACAATAAGAAATTGTTCGAAGAATTTGCAAAAATTACAGCACACAAAGCTTTTTCTACACAAGAACATTTGAAAAAATTATCAAACATCCAGGAAGAAAAGAAAAATTTATTCAAAGAATACCTTTTAAAAATAAAAAAATTTTTCAACTAGTGACATCGATATGTTAAGGCGCTATAAGTTTAGCATTATATTAAAAATAGACATAATAAATGCTACGTTTACTTCTTGTAATTCTAACAACTTTTTGCTTCACCTTAAGCGCTGAAAAAACCCATGCCATTGCCCGTTTTGGCACACCAAAATATTCAAAAGATTTGAACCATTTGCCTTATGTAAATCCGAGTGCCCCTAAGGGTGGGATGTTGCGTTTAAGCACGATTGGTACGTTTGACACAGTTAACCCTCATGCTATTAAAGGAACAAAAGCTGAAGGTGTTATCCTTCTTTGTTTTGACTCTTTAATGTGGAGAAATTCAGAAGAACCTTTTACTTTGTATGGTTTAATAGCCGAATATGTCGATGTTGCACCTGATAATTCACAAGTAACTTATTACATTAACCCCAATGCTAAGTTTCATGATGGCACACAAATTACAGCAAAAGATGTAAAATTTACTTATGAGTATTTGCTTGAACAAGGCCCTCCTGTTTATAAACACTACTACGGCAAAATTGAAAAAATTGAAATTATTGATGATTTAACGGTACGCATTACCCTTAAAAAGGAAGAAGATGGGACATACAATCCTGAATTGCCATTCAACGTTTCTTTGATGCGTCCTTTGCCACAGCACATTTTAGAGGGCAAAGAACTTGCTGCATTTAATTTTGAAACATGCCCTGGTTCTGGATCATACAAAATTGAAAGTGTAGATCAAGGTCGCAGCATAGTTTATGTAAAAGCGCCTAATTACTGGGGTAAAGATTTAAACCTTACAAAAGGTATGAACAATTTTGACCACATTAAAATAGATTACTATAAGACAACTCAAGCACAATTTCAGGGCTTCACAGCAGGTGAATTTGATGCGTTCTTTGAAACAAACCCTGCAAATTGGGAGACCGGATATGATTTCCCTGCGCAAAAAGATGGTAGAGTAAAGAGGATGGATCTTGCTCATGAGCGATCTGTTGCTGTGCGTACAATTTTGTACAACATGAAACGTCCAATTTTTTCAAGTTGGGAAGTGCGAAAAGCGGTTGCATTAGCTTTTGATTTTGACACGTTAAATAAGATGATTTTCTCTGGTTCTATGCAACCGGCAGATAGCTTGTTTGCAAACACATACCTTGCTCATAAAGGAGCAGCAAATAGTGAAGAAGCAAAAACCCTAGAAGCTTATAAAACACAAATTCCTGGTGAACTTTATGAATCAATGATCAAAACTGGATTTACACCAGCGCGCACCAAGGGTGACGGTGATCAACGTGAAAACTTAGAAAAAGCTGGAAAACTTTTAGATAGCGCTGGTTGGACGGTTAAAAATGGTGTCCGCACTAATAAAGCTGGAGAATCATTAAAAATAGAGTTGATGTATAAGGACGTAAAACTTGAAAAGATTGTTCTCTCATTTAAAGAAAGTCTACGTAAACTTGGCGTTGAGCTGGTTGTGCGAGTGATGGACAATGCTCAGTATGAAAATCGAGTTACAGATAGAGATTTTGATATGATCATTCACACCTGGGCAAACAGTACATCTCCAGGTAATGAGCAGATATTTTATTTCTCTCAAAAGACAGCAGATATAAGTGGCAGCAGTAATTATATGGGATTGAAGGATGCAATTGCTGAGCAATTAGCTATAAATCTTGCAGATGCAAAAACTCCGGAACAATTAACTGTAAGAGCCCATACATTAGATCGTTACATGATGAACATGTATTATCAAATTCCCCTATTTTATGACAACACAAATAGGTTTGCTTATTGGGTAGATAAACTGGCGTTTCCAGAGATTAATCCAAAAGTAGGCACCAATGTAATGGCTTACGGGTGGCAACCAGAAGCGGCTGCTGTTGTACCAAACGATAGTTGTTCCACGACTGGATTCTTTTGCAAAATTAAAACTTTTGTGAAATCACTGTTTGGATGATTTAGATGAAACTTCTGTGGCAGTCTAATACTAGTGTTATGACTGGATTGCCACAGCCCTTCGGGCTTTGCAATGACGCGGTAAAAACGAGACCTTATGCGCCTAGCATTTTACCAACCAGAAATTCCGCAAAATGTAAGCACGCTGATTAGGTTTGGGGCGTATGCGCATAGGACACTTCATTAAAATATTTGACTTCTGCAAAAAAATATCTATATTTTGAGCTTAAATACAATATTGGGCATTTTTATGTTATCAAAAATATTCATCACTTTATTAAGTTTTTCTTTTATTAATGCGGTAGAAAACGGAGAAGAGGCGACAAGCACTGACACAATATTAAGTCGCAACGGTACGGTAAGAAACACTGGCACAACATTTGCAACTAAGGTTGATGCAGAAAATGCAATTCAAAGAGGGCAAGAAGACTATAGTAAAAATCCCTTTGTACAAAATGTTTGCCTGTTAACACATCCCACAGAAATAGATGGTAGATCCACTAGAGCAATCATTACACAAATTGCCCCTAACATTTATTTATGTTGTAAACATACAGCTGCTGCACTTCAAGCTTCCTCTAATTATTTTCAAATTAGCAATTATGAAGGTTTTGAAATCGAATTGTTTCCTTGCCCCAATGAACCTGGGAACCTTAAAAAGTTACTTTTTTTAAATCACGACAATCCTAACGTTGACTTAGCTCTTATAAAGCTAGAGTTTGATGCTGCCCCAATTCCACCCTGCGAGTTTCTGCAACTAGCCTCTCCAATAAAGGAAGGAGAAACAGGAAAGGGGATTGTAGTTTCGTGTGGTGATGTATCAATTGCAAACCAGGGTGAAATCTTCAATCCACAAGCAAGAGTTGTTTCCATCCATGAAATTAAAAAGCAGGGGAATATCCTGACAACATGTCTGCACGGATACCTTAATGAAGAAAAGAGAAGTGAAATGCATCAACATGCCTCTATGCTCGTTGAAACTATGAAAAAAAATGATGCTCGTTCACAAATCGCACAAGATGCTCTAAAAATTGTGCTAGAAACTGCTCAAGCTGCTATTTTTGAGTTCCCTACTCCAAATCCTGATGCTAAAAACCAATCCGAAAAGCTTAAGGCAACTTTAGGAATGGAAACTTCTGGTGCTCCTTTTGTAGTCAAACAACAAGGCACATATAAACTTCTTGGCATGGTAACCAGAGGTGCATTTAAGCCAGAGGGAATTTCTTCAAAAGAAATTAGGTTTACACCAGAAAATATAAGAAACGTTCTGCATGAAGTGGTGTTTTTGGATTTAACCACTTATTCTGATTGGATTGGAAGAGGAATAGCTGGGCTTAGCCGAAAGTAGTATGGTTTAATTTAAAATAGTAAATTTGATAAGATTTAAAATTTTTGGATCATCCTTTTATGCGCCTAGCACTTTACCAACCAGAAATTCCGCAAAATGTGGGCACGCTGATTAGACTTGGGGCGTGTGTGGGGGTGCCTATTGATATTATTGAACCTACGGGTTTTGTGTGGAGTGATAAGCACCTCAAGCGTGCTGGAATGGATTATGTTGATTTAGCAAATGTGGAGCGTTTTGAGAGTTGGAGTGAGTATAAAGAGTTAAACGCTTCGAAACGGATTGTGCTAATTGATACAAAAGCAGAGCAGAGTTTTTGGGATTTTGAATACGGTCCAAACGATATTCTGATGTTGGGCAAAGAGAGTTCGGGCGTTCCGAATGAAGTATATGAGGAAATTCCGCATCGGGTGCGTATTCCTATGTTGCCTGAGCGGCGTTCCTTGAACATGGCTATTGCAGGTGCTATGGTTTTGGCAGAAAGCCTACGTCAAACTAAAAATGACCACCCCTCCCCCTTACGCTAATGAGATACATTCCTGGTACTTAGATTTACAACATCAAATTTGCCTGGCTTTAGAAGCAATTGAGCAAGAATCATTAGCACTTGATATATACGCACAATGGCAACCACAGCAGTTTGAAAAAAGACAGTGGGACTACAGTCAATCAGGCGGGGGGCAGATGAAAATTTTGCAAAATGGCCGAGTATTTGAAAAAGCTGGCGTAAATGTTTCCTGTGTATGGGGTGAATTTTCGAAAGAATTTTCTCATCAGATTCCAGGGGCAGAAGAAGATCCGCGTTTTTGGGCCTGTGGCATATCGCTTGTTATACACCCACGCAATCCGTATGTGCCTATTGTACACATGAACACACGACACATCATTACGACAAAATCATGGTTTGGTGGTGGTGCGGATTTAACACCTAGTATTCCTTTTGAAGAGGACACCAAGGCTTTTCATCAAGCATTTAAAGAGTGTTGTGATGCTCATGCCCCTAGCTATTACGATAAGTTTAAAACCTGGTGTGATGAGTATTTTTATTTGCCACACCGAAAAGAGCCTCGTGGAATTGGCGGCATTTTTTATGATTATCACAACACGGGCAACTTTGGAGTAGATGATGCATTCAATAAGGATGTTGGCAAAACACTGCTTGAAACATATCCCCTAATTGTTAAGCGTAGAATGGCAACTTCGTGGGGCGATAGCGAAATGAAAAAATTATTGCACAAGCGCGGACGTTATGTTGAGTTTAACTTGATTCACGACCGCGGCACCCATTTTGGCCTGAAAACAGGTGGGAATATAGAAGCAATTTTGATGTCATTGCCCCCAACTGCAAGCTGGGCTGCTTGAGTAGGGGCAAAACTATTATTGATGAACTCGTGGTGTTTCTTCTGCTACCACAGTAGCTGCAGGTGCTATTGACGCAGAAGCAAGAGCATTTACAGGAGTTGTTGTCTCCGGAGCCACTGTAGGTTCTTCTTTTTTAACTTCAGCTGGCGTTACAGACTCTGCCTTAGGTTCTTCTTTTTTAACTTCGGGAACTGTAGACGCTGGAGCCGAAGATGACGTCGTAACCTCAGTTGGTTGGGTTGCTTTTAAGAAGCCTTCCATTTCAGCTTTGGTTGGGCAAATATTGAAAATTAAATAGTCTCCACGTTTTTCAATCACGGCATACATTTTTCTTTCGCCCGCAGAAAATTCATAATCTACAGGGCCAGAACCACCAGCTAATTTTTCTTCTGCTTTTGTCATAACATCAACAAGAACTGGCTCAATAGGTTTATCGAGCTTATCTTTTTTTGAATGGGCTACACGAATATATTCACTACCCTGCTTTTTAACGATAACAACATAGTCTTGGTCATCTGTCGTTATTTTTCCGCCTTGTTGGCTTTCATTAATTGCTTTTAAAGCCTCTTCAGGACTTTTTGTAAAAGCTTCGTTTACCATTGTAGCTCGTTGTGCAAGCGTTGAAACTTCAGCAAATCCGCTACTAATAGCAGAAGCTAACAATAAACTTATAAAAAATTTTGATTTCATGAAAAACCCCCAAATAATATCTTGGAGTTAATCCTACATGAAGATACTACGAATTGTAAAATCTTTTAAGTTTTTTATAAGGTAAAAGCCTCAAGGATAGACTTTAAAAATCTAAGACTTGAGGCTCTAACGTAGGTTTAATCAGCAATATTACGATTGCTGTTAGTTTTTAATGATCACTAGCACGAAATTTTGGACACGTTCCTGTTTGTTTACCATCTGGATGATTTTTCAGGCACTTTTGGTAATTAGCACAACGAGTTAAACAATTTTTCTTCTTACTTTTTTGATTTTGATTCGGGTATTCATTATTGCAAGCCGTTCTACATTCTTTTGAATAAAGAAAGTAGTCAATTATTGCATGAGCTGAAGTTGACATTGAGAAAGCTGTAACAAGTGCTAAAAGAGTTAATGTTTTTGACATAGCTTATGTCTCCATAAATAAAATTACTAATAATGTTGATTTTAATGCGTATTTCTTAAATATTTATTAAGAAGCATCAACTATGAGCATTATTAGCAGTGATCGAATTTAAACTGATATTACTCACTGGATCACCACGACCACTACGTGGTCTCGTGAAGACTGTGTCGTGATTGAGAAAATGCTATAATGCTAAATTCCCATGGCTTTTTTCATGAAGAACTTTTTAAGGGGGGGGATTTTTCCAATCACCGCAAGGCCTGCTTGACGAGCAAAACTGACAATTGAATTGTCAACTGCATAAAGGCGAGTTAGCCCATCGGTAAAAAAGTAAAGGCCTTTGTGGTCAAATTTACGGCGACGAGCGTATTGACTAAGCAAATGAGGGGATCCTAAATCCCCCCCTAAATCTTTAGCTTCACTCAAGATTTCAGCAAGGTGAGCGACATCACGCCAACCAAGATTTACGCCCTGCCCTGCGATGGGATGAAGCGCATGGGCTGAATCGCCTACTAAAACGGTGCGAGGTGCTGTGACTTTATCAACCGTTAAAGCTACCAAAGGAAAAGTCCAGCGCTGACTATTTAAGGTTACTTTCCCGTAAAAAGGAAAAATATCCATGAGTTGTTGTTCTAATTTTGTGGTTGGAATAGTTTCCCACGGAGCATCTTTAGAGCCGCACCAAACCACGCCTGATTGGGATTGCCCTTGGGGTGTATCAACCATAGGCAGTATGGCAAAAGGGCCAGATGGCTGAAAAACTTCCCAGGCTGTGGATTGGTGAGGTTTTTCATGAATAAAATGCGCCACCAGTGCTTTATGACCGTATTCCTTGGTGCTACTTTTAATATTTACCTGATTTCTCACCCATGAATGGCGGCCATCGGCCCCAATAACCAGAGGAGCCTTCAACACACCATATTCTTTAGTGTGTACTTCACCTGGTAATATACTTTGCAGCGTACAATTATCTAAGATTTCAACGTGTTTAGCGCTTTTTACAGATTTATGCAAAGCACTTAATAGGCAATCAAATTCGATAATATACCCCATAGGCTCGACTCCAAGGTCTTGATAGTCATAATCAAGAGTCCAGGCAGAACCTTGTTCAAACACACGTATATGATTAATTCGTTGAGCAGTTGGCGCTAAGGCCTGCCACAGGCCACATTGTTCTAGAAATTTTTGAGAGCCGAGGGTTACAGCAATGGTGCGGCCATCTTTTTTGAGTGGCTTTTTATAAGCGTTTTTTTCGAGTAACTGAACTTTAATTCCGAGTTGAGATAAGCGAATAGCAAGCGCTGCTCCAACTAATCCTGCACCAACAATAATGACCATATCAAACCTTGCGCATAAGACGTTGCCCCTTTAACATAAGTCAAAATTATCAAGAATTCAAAGTATGCGTGTTTTACTAATTGGTTTTGGTGCTATGGGTGGCGCCCTTTTAAAGGGGTGGGTAGATACTTGTGAAGTAGCTATTGTAGATCCATTTAAAGAGGATTGTGCGAAAACTATTGATGATTTACCTGCTGATTATTACCCAGACGTTGCGGTGATTGCTGTAAAACCACAAATTCTTGACCAAGTAATGCCAGCGTATGCGAAATTTAAGCATACATTATTTATTTCAATTGCAGCTGGAGTGTCGACTCAATGCTTTACAAAATGGCTAGGTGATGGCATTCGCTTAGCTCGTGTTATGCCTAACCTTCCTGTTATTGTGAAAGAAGGCGCATGTGCTTATATTCTTAATCAATACTGCACAAAATCTGACAAAGAAGTTGTAGAGGTGCTACTTAAAAAGGTAGGTATTTTTGAAAAGTTAGAAAGTGAAGCATTATTTGATGCTGTGACCGCCCTTTCAGGCTCTGGACCTGCATATGTGTATTATTTATGTGAGTGTTTAGAGCAAGCAGGAGTAAAGCTAGGGCTTACACCAGAACTTGCGAAGAAATTTGCGCGTCAAACAATTATTGGCTCTGCAACAACTTTAAAAGAATTACCACTTGAGGCTTCACAATTACGTGCAAATGTGACTAGCAAAGGCGGCACAACGGAAGCAGCGCTTGCAGTTCTTATGCAAAATAATAGTTTGCAAGATCTTTTTTTTGCTGCCCTTACAGCCGCTTGCAATAGATCAAAAGAGCTTGGCGCTGTATGAAGTTAGTTCGTTATTTTTTCCTACTTTTAAGTATTTCATACTTACAGGCAGAAACAGTTGTATGCAGTTTTTCAATTTTGAAAGATCTGTGTGCACAGCTGTGCCAAGGCGTTGAAGAAATTTCTGTGCACTCTATTGTGCCATCGTCGGCGGATCCTCATTTATACCAACCACGCCCAAGTGATTCAAAACTTTTGGCAAAAGCAAATCTGATTATTATTAATGGCTTGAATTTAGAAGGGTGGATTCAGCATTTAATTAATGCATCGGGACATAATTGCAAAATTATTGTTGCGAGTGAAAACATTACCCCTAGATATTTAGGGAAATTGCCAGACCCCCATATTTGGCAAAATCCAACACTTGTGGCGGTAATGATTGATAATATGGCAAATGCCTTGAAGATGACCTTTCCCCAATACACATCCGCTTTTGAAAAGAATGCAATAAGCCTTAAAGCAACGTTTGCAAAATTGCAAAGAGACATCACCGAACTTTTTGCATCAATTGAACGCTCTAAACGTGTTATGTTAACAACCCATGATGCCTTTGCCTATTTTGGACAGTGTTATGATGTAACGGTATTGAGTCCCCATGGCATTAGCACAAGTGATGACCCTTCGGCAAAAGACTTAAAAAACTTAGTCACTCAAATTCGTGAGCTAAAAATTTCAGCCATTTTTCTAGAGAATTTATCGAATCCGAAAATTATGAACGTTATTGCTAATGAGACTGGGAAAAATATTAAAGGCACGTTGTATGCTGATACCTTAAAGGATGATTTAAGCTTGCAAGATACGCTTTGGTACAACGCCGCTACCATAGCTGAGGCCATGAAAAATGCTTGATATTTGTGCGATTTGGGAGAAGGCTGAACAGATGGAATCGGAGCTTACATTTGAAGATATTCAAGTGCTAATTCATGATCGACTTGAAGCTGTAACAGGCAAGCTTTCAACAGTTAGTCGCCATAGTGAAAATGAAACATTATTTGACCTGATGATGCTGGTGTTTGATAGTTTAACTGAAAAGCGTACGTGCATTTTAAACATTTGGAATTCACAAAGTTTAAGCACAAAACTTGTATGCGAGGGACAGTCACAAATTCTGACAGCAATTGATGGATGGCATCAAGAATTAGAACTGCACTGGAACACGGCGCGTTATGTACAAAATTTGTTGTTTTTATGCGCACTTATTTACGCTGCTACTGTTTGGAGAGATGATACCAGCACTGATAATTCCAAGGTTATGGCAAAAATTGATGAGATGATTCGTTGGCTAAATGCTAGCAAAGCTGCACCTTTTGATTTCTTGGAGAAGTTGAAGGGGATGGTTGTTGGGTGAGATTTCTCGTATTAAGAGAAAATTTTATTTTATTAACGCAGCAAATTAATATATTTAATGAACTAATGCCAGAAGTCACTGAATCAAGAGATAATCTTATGCATTTTAAGGATAAAAAACTCGCATCTATGATAGTGCATTCTTTTTTGTGTTTTGGATGCGTAGCCTTGAATTTTTCAACGGAATTGTTTGCCATGCATCATCTACGAGAAATTCCTACGCGTTTTAATATATCCCAGATTAGGAGAGTAACTATGAGCACCATTTCAGCAACCTTTGATTACCCCAGCCAAGAAGACCAAACAGCACCGAAGATTTTACACTTTGGAAACCCGAAGTTATATGAAAAATCCTTGCCTTTTAAGCTCCCTGAGGAGATGCCTTTAGCGCATGAGATATTAGAACAGATGAAATTAGCTACAAAAGGAATGGGTAATGTTGGCATTGCAGCTCCACAAATTGGCATATTAAAACGAATTGTAATGTTTGCTGTTCCTGCAACACACCCGCGCTATAAGACAGACGGTGTAGCACATCCTATGCGCATTATGATTAACCCTAGTTACACACCGCTAAGTGATGAAAAGAATCTTGAATGGGAGGGATGTTTGTCTGTTCCTGGCATGATGGGAAAAGTATGGCGGCATACGCATATTCAGTATGAATACACTGATCTGGAAGGAAACAAGCAAACAGTTAAGGCCTCTAATTTTCATGCACGCGTTTTTCAACATGAGTTTAACCATTTAGAAGGAATCCTTTTTCCTCTTCTTGTGGAAGATAAGCGTGATTTTGGATTTACAGAAGCAATTATGGCTTCTGATGAATTTAGGAAAAGCAGAGGACTAGGGTAAAGAGCTCTGTATCTGTAGGTAAACCCTAACCACCCCCACCCTCATTCTGGGTGGGGCCAGAGTACACCGAAATATATTAAAAAATGATTTAAAAATACTTTTTGTAAGAAAATATTTGAAGAATGGGGATCAGAATAGATTTCTTCCAAACCTATACTCTAAATTTTCTTTGCGTCTTTCCACCAAGCATAGCCTGCGTGGAAACCGGTTAGATATATCGATATTAATCACTGGACTCTGATCCCGTTTTTCAACGGGACTTCGCTTTCGCTTCGGCTTACACTTTCTGGAGAGATCGGTTTTCTATCTAGATACTTGATTGATTTTTAGTTTCGAAAGAAGTCTAACGCACAAAATATGTTAAACAAATTTAACTTGTAAAACATGTACTTTGTGATATAGTAACCTTAAGCATTTTAACAAGGTGGATATTATATGTTGGGAGTACGCTTGCCAGAAGATCTTGATCGTCGTTTGACTGCTCTTGCTTTGGAGACGAACAGGCCAAAAAGCTATTATGTAAAAGAAGCAATTTTAGAATACCTTGATGTGCATGAAAGTACTTATAAAGCAATTGCAGAATATGAGCGCAAAAAGAAGGCCGGAACGCTGAAAACGTATACGCTTGAGGAAATGAAGAAAATGTATGATCTCGACTAAGCATTGGATATTAAAATTTGATGTAGATTTCAATAAGAAATTCAAACGCTTAGAGAAGAATCAACAACAACGAATCATTGATTTTCTTGAAGATCGAGTATTACAGCATAACAATCCCAAAATTTTGGCAAAACCTTTATCGGGATCATTGCGCGGATATTGGCGGTTTCGTGTAGGTGATTATCGCATCATTGTTGATATTCAGGATGATATTTTAACGATTGTGGCGTTGGATTTAGGGCATCGGCGGGAAGTTTATCATTAGAATTTAAATATTTTCGTGTAGATGTTGTCTAGAAAATTCTTGTGTTCTAAAGCAGTTAAGAATTCTTGAAAAAGCTTGCGTAAATGCTGCAAAGATTTTTCTTCTAGTATGAGATGATGTTTTGTATTTACATGATAATACGCTTTCAATTCTTTAGAACGCTTCTCTAATTCTTGTATTGCCGTGGATATTTCATTAAATTTTATTTTAGCTTTTCTTTTCAATAATGTATGTTTTTCCCAATGCTTTGAATCAAAAACATCTAAAAGTGAAAAAAGTATAATTCGTATGTAGCCTGGCATACAAGGATAAGAACAAACAGAAGATGCCCATTCTAGATTATCCAGTTCATTAATCAAGAATTGTGTAGAATTTTTTATATGCTCGTTATATGCAATACATTTCTTATACTTTTCAATGAAAGGAAGTATTGTGTTAATAAATTCCAAGATCATAATTAAGTTTTTATTAAAATTTTAACTATAATAAGCTTCACCCACAACTAAAGTCAATATGAATTTAAGTATATATCATATTATTAATATTTTTTACTTATGTAAATACTTGAAATGCGCGAATTTCAGTGGTTTTTAAAAAAGTATTTGTTAGTAGGTGCTTCTTTTAGGGCTTCGTGGAATCTAAGTATTGATATTATACACTGGATTGCCACGCCCTCTGCGAAGGCACGCAATGACGGTAGTGGGGAAGGACGAGCTAGCAATAAAGAAAAAGATTGCCACGCCCTCTGTGAGGGCTCGCAATGACGAGAAGATAGTGAACAAGGCGCCTTGCAGCGCCTCACCCACTAACGTAATTTAAAAACACTACTTCTTCAAATAGCCGACAATAGAAGCCACCAATACTGACTTTACTAGTCCTGGAATGATAAATGGTGTTAGACCGAAGGCGATGGCTTTATCAGGGCTTACATACGCGCAAAGCCAAAGTATGCCGCACACGTACAACGTTGTTTGGCCGGCAAAAGCGATTAGCAACATTTCTTTAGTATTTGCATGAGAAAAACGTTCTCTAAGGGTGCACATTACCCAAACTGCAACCAAAAAACCAAAATAGAAACCACCTGCAGGGCCCATTAATTTTGTGAAACCACCACTGAAGTTAGCAAAAACTGGAGCGCCTAGTGCCCCTATCATCAGGTAGCTTGTAGCACTTTTGAGTGCATCTGCTTTTGAAAAGGTCAGCCCAATCACGAGCATAGCAACTGTTTGCAACGTAATAGCTACGGGCTGAATTGGTATGGTTACCTGACCACAAAAAAATAATAAACCAAAGCCAATGAACGTTATAAATACGGATGAATTCTTTATTTGTTGAAGAGCAAGTTTCATGGAAAACCCCATTTAAAAATTAAAATGCTCTTTTTTCATAGCCTTTTTTTGAAAAATCTACCAGTGGGTTTAAACAATTGTTCGTTAATTAAGCCACTGGATTTATTCAATAGAATTTAGATGCCACTACCAACAAATCCTATTTTTGCGCATAACGTGTGAGAAACAAAGCGAAGATCACGTGGTGGTTGAATGGTATTAATAGCTGTTTGAATAGCGCTTTTTGTCTCTTTAATTCGTTGCACAAAAGCTGCTTCATCAAGTGCGGAAAGCGCTGTAATTCCATCCACAATAAACTGAACGCTCATTTGCGCAGGATAAGCATTCGCTGCTTTTTGCATGAGATCAGTTACTTGATCCGTAAATTCGTTTTGTCTTTCAGAAGGCACACTTTGCATAAGTAATGGAATATTGTTTGTAAACACTTGCATTGCTTGAGCCGCCAGTGCTTCTTTTTGTTCTTCAGAACAACTAGCAATATCCCTTGCTTTTTCTAGCGCACTTGTTCTGAAAATAGTGCACAGATTTGTAGATAATTTTAGTGCCTGATCTTCGAAATCTATTTTTTCTTCAGTATCCATAGCAAAGGTTTGCATGTGGATGCTTAAAAAAATTGCTAGTAACATTTCTAATTTTTTCATCTTTCTTCCTTTTACTCGTTTCGCTTTATCTAAACTGTACCGTGTAGAAATTTAATAACGAGTTAATGAAAGATTTCGTAGGGAAAATGCCGTTAATATGCTATTACTGGCAGATATTTTTAAAAGATTTTTTCCTATGCTTGCTCTGCAAAATTTAACGCGCCGTTTTGGTGGGAGAGTTGTTTTAAACAGCGTCACCTATCGTTTTCCAGAGGTTGGGTGTGTAGGACTTGTTGGCGTTAATGGATCAGGAAAATCAACACTTTTAAATATTTTATGCGGGCTTGATGAAGCGGATGATGGGACGGTGACGAAACCACGCGATACGGTGATTGGATATTTGCCGCAGGAGCCTAATCCGAATCCTCTGCCTACCCTTTTAGAAGAAGCGTTAAGCGGCGCTGAGCATGTGCTTGGTTTACAAAAACAATTAGAAGAAGTCTTAAAAGAAATGGAGCATTCCTATTCTGATGCGATTGCCAAAAAGTATGATGATATTATGCACGAGCTTACGTATTTGGATGGGTTTTCAATTGAATCAGAAGCTAAAGAATTATTATGTGGTCTTGGATTTAAAACTTCTGATTTTGATAAAAATCCAAAAACCTTGTCGGGTGGCTGGCGCATGCGCCTTGAGTTGGTGCGTCTGTTTTTGAAAAAGCCAAATTTCTTGGTACTTGACGAGCCTACCAACCACCTTGATTTACCTAGCATGGAATGGGTTGAACGTTTTTTAAAAAGCTTCAAAGGATGTTTGGTGTTTGTATCCCATGATCGTTCTCTGATAAACCGCTTAGCTACCAACATTTTGCATTTGCATCATGGTGAAATAAACGCGTATGTGGGCAACTATGACAAATTCTTAGAAGCGTATGAGCTGGAGCAAGAGCAGATTCAAGCACAAAAGCAGAACTTGGGGGCAAAAGCTCAGCAAGTGCAACAATTCGTTGATCGCTTTAGGGCATCAGCTAGCAAGGCGCGCCAGGTACAAAGCCGCGTGAAGATGCTGCAAAAGCTTTATAATGCGGATATGAATTTGAAGGTGGATGAGAAAAATCCACCAATGAGTGTGAAACTTGAGTGTGCTAAAAAAAGTGGACGCATTGTGTTGCAAGCAAAAGATTTGTCTATTGGCTATTCTCAGCCCCTGGTTAAAAAACTGAGTTTTAAGGTTGAGCGGCAACAGCGCCTGGCGATTGTGGGAGCGAATGGAATTGGAAAATCGACGTTAATTAAAACGCTATTAGGTATGGTGCCAAAATTAGAAGGTGAAGTTGAGCTGGGACATGATGTGGATGTGTCGTACTTTGCCCAGGATCAGCTTGATTACTTGATGCCAAAGGCGACAGTACTTGAAAATATGATGCAGCTGAATCAGCACTTAAGTATGGGCCAGGCTAGAGCAATGCTTGGCGCGTTTTTGTTTAAGGGCGATGATGTGTTTAAGCCGTTAAATGTGTTATCGGGTGGTGAGAAAAACCGTGTAGGCTTGTGCTGTTTGCTGGCTAAAAAAGCGAATACGATTATTTTAGACGAGCCTACAAATCACCTTGATATGCAAAGCATTGATGTTTTGGCGGAAGGATTGAGCGCTTTTGAGGGCACGGTTTTGTTTGTAAGCCATAATCGTAGTTTCATTGACGATGTGGCAACGCACATATTGGGATTGAATGCGAAGGGGCAGACGTTACTTGTTGAGGGCGATCTTGAACGATTCGAAGCCAAGGCTACCCAGGTTGAGTTTGCGTGGTGTTGAGATTTTAGAGTAAAAAAATTGATATTATTCAAGATCCTGGATCAAAGGTTCTGTCGCAAAATTTCAAATGAGTAAGTTTGACTTTTGCTACAGAACCTCATTATGCAATTTTTTACCAGGTAGTAGTAATAACAGTTTTTCTTTCAATATTAACTGCTTTGAATGCTACAGTTTGCAATGTTTTATGTACATTTTTGCATCATAACTTTTTAAAAGTCAGGTACTAGCCCCAAAATTAATACAAAGTCCATTGCATAAGATGCCCTGGTCTTCCGTCATAGTCAGGCAAAGTAATGGTTTCAATGCCTTGTCTTTGAGTGATAATTTTTTCGATAGCAAGAGCTACAAAACGATCAATCTCAAGAGTATTTCCATCAACAGTTACTTCTACTTTTGGGGCATTTAATGGGTTTTTCTCCAATATTTCAACCACGGAAACCCAGTGTGAATCCGTAAATGGTGATTTCATCTCTTCCTTCAACAGTTGTGTGCCTGTGCATTGGTTGGTAAAGAAAAAATGATCTGTATCATTGTTACCATATACATCTACATTAGTTCTAGAAACTGCACCAACTGGAACAAATGTTACCGAATCAATGGTAAGTCCGGTTCTTTCTTTTATGCCTATAACAGCTGCTTCAGCTGGAAGCTCACCTTTTCCTATAAATTTTCCAGGAGCCATTGCTATATTTGGATAATCAGCCCTTTCCAAAAGAAGTACTTTATCTTTGCTATCAGAGAATACAATAACGTGAGCTCCACCTGTTGCAGTTGCACCATTTAATGCTGTCTCTTCAGAAGCCGCTAACGTTGTTGCTAACCCTAGAACTGCAAACAGCGAAAATAATGACGAGCGCATTTTAGTTATAATTTTCATAAATAATCCTTTCGAAAAGTTAAATTCAACCAACATAACAAGACACTATTGTTGATTAAGTAACATGTAATAGTTCCTTTGATAAAATTCAAGATACAATAACATTATCAGAGCTGATTGAACTAATATGGCATATCATGGCTAAGCGTTTTTGGTTCTATCGCAAAGTTTAAGAATTTAGCGGTAAGTTCAAAGGATGTTATTTTCCCAAGGAAGTAATGCTGCAAGCTATTCCATGCGACAGTAAATCGCTGGGGTGTCAAATATTCGCCTCTTTTGAAAACTCAATTTCGTGAAGTCAAAATGCCAATTGGCACCAGCTGGAGGATGGATAAGACTATATTAAGGAAAAAATTTTAATTTGTTTTTCATCACTTTCTACGTTAAATTTTTTTTCGCATTAGGTTACTGTTTTTTTAATTCTTAAGCTTGGGTAAATCAAAATGATTATCTTTAAACTAGTTGTTATTTTCACCTTATTTTTATTGTATCAAGGACAATGCAGTGAGCATGTAGATGTGGGTGCAGACAAAAGGAATATTATTGGAAAACTTGGAGTAGTAACTACTGAAGAATCGTTTTCCAGGAGGCCGAAAGCGCTAAGTATTGATGAAAATTTTCAATAATTTTTCTACGTTATTCCGACGTTGCTAAACATCCACGTGGTTGCGCATTTGCTTCATTACTTTCTTCTTCTCTTGCATAAAGTAAATTCACAAAAAATCGCTTTTTCATAAAGTTAATCTCCAAAAATTTTATACTATTGATGCTATAGAATTGGATTCTGGCGCCTTATTTGAAGACTCAGAATGACGCAAGAAATCCAGTTAACCTAGCAATTTTTTAAGCAAAAACATCTTTTGAATAAAGAGAGTTTTTTTTAACATTCATTTCCCCAAAACCAGCAGGAAAAGAAGACGGTACTGTAAGATGCGCTCATTCCGAATTGTTATTTTGACGAACTGTTACAATGGCAGCACGTTGCTCTTCTGACAATAATTTCATATGAAAGCATATTCCTGATCTTAACCACCTATCCCACTTTTGCGAACCGGAAGCTTTTTCATTAGTTATATAATCCATTATAAGATCGACTGCTCTTTTGAGATCTTCAGGTTTCGCAAGATAAGGAGCATCACCTAAAATAACCCCATTACCAGTAAAGCCTCTGAGACGCCCCTCTGTACATTCATCTTTCGCATCTAAAATTAGCTTCGCATCTTCTTCGCGTGTATAAATGGGTCGTTCCTCATTATTCATTCGCGTTATATAATAATCCAATGCATCCAGTCTTTGCTCTCGCGTTGCAAGATTATGAATACCGTCTTCTATTCTCCTGTTTAGGATAAACTGAGTCAAATAGTCACGTTCATAATCGCTTACATACTCTGCATTTAAATTGCTAAGTAAAATTGGAATGATTAATTGCAATTGTGCACTCGTTGCAAAAGGATGTGGACTCGTACGTACCCAAGGAAAATCTGGCAGTATGCGAGGTTCTGGATTTTCTGCACTAAATATGCTGCTAGCTAACGAAAATTTTGTTTGCTCATCAAGAGTGCCTGAAGTTAAAAGCATCACTCCACACTCAATTGCTTCAGAAATTTCTTCGTGTGAAGCAAAACGCTGCTGCTTCTCATCTGTTTGATTTAAAATGTTCTGTACTAAATCTGATCTACACCAATGACTCAATTCAGGTAATTTTATTAAACTTACCATTCGTTGTGCAGCTGCTCTTTTCATTTCTGTAGTAGCTACAGCAGAACAATTCTCTGCACTCTTATGAAACATATATAAAATATTTCTGGCCAAATTAAAGTGCTCTTTTGATGTTAAAAACGAATGACTTAAAAGAGCATAACATGTTTCTGCTGCTTCTTTTTTAGCATTAAAAGTTGCTAGCACGTCGTTACTTTCAAGAGAAAAAATTGTACAAAAAGACAAAAGCTGCGCAACGTTGATTTTTTGATAATCACGTCCATTACGCATACAACCCAATAAATATGTACCTAGCTGATCTCGCTGTGTTTGCGATGTTAAAGAACGATTATTTTCATCAAGAATAAAGGGATAGAGGGCATTAAGTACAGAAAAATTTCTCGTTCTGCTGGATTCACGTATGATTAGTGCTATTGATTCGCGTCGTTTTTCTTCTCTCACTAAGGAAGTATGAGCAGAATAAACAAAGGCTGCTGTAATATTAATCCTTTGCTGTAACGACACATCCTCTCTCTGCGTTAATATATCTAGTATATCAAGAATAGCACGTCTTTGTTCTTCTGTTCTCTCATCAACAAAGGCATATACTATCAACGCATTTGCAAAGAATATTTTATCAGCGACATAAGAGCCGTCATCATTTATGGCATCAGTTAGAATCTGACGAGCGGCTTCTAGCTGCTCATCGCCTAGAAAACTTTTATGGTCACCATCACGAAGATTCATAGCGTATGCAGCTAAAAATCGTTTAATAGTAATCTCTGTAGAGTCGTTACTCATTAACTCAAAAAGAGCTAATGCCCCTTGCCTTTTGGTAGCAACATCATCACTGTACGCTAGTTTCGCAACGCTCAAAAAATCTTCATTTCTGGGTATGACAGTATAAATCATGTCTACAAGCCATGATTTTGTGACAGGACTTTCAATAACTGAAACTGTATCTTTAAATGGGCTTCTCCTAATGATGCTACGAACCGTTTCACGATCAATTTCTGAGAAGTTTCTTGGATCAATTTCATCACTATTCAGCATTTGAAATGCCAACTCTTGCTTATATCTTTCTTGCCCTAGCTCATAAGCAAAGGCTATGACTGGTTGAATCGTTGCATCAAAAGCTTCAGGGTGTGCATCACGATACGCAACAAAATCTTGAAATGCCTCATACAAATTATGGGATGTTAGTGAGGTGAGATCAGGCTCAGTAGTTGCTGTAGTTGCGCAAAGGCTACTTAGGCTTAACACCCAAAATGCACAGGCAAAAAATCGCTTTTTCATAAAGTTAATCTCCAAAAATTTTATTACTATTGATGCTATAGAACTGGATTCTCGCGCCTTATTTGAAGACTCAGACTGACACGAGTTCCTCAACACAAAATAAATTTATTGTTCACAGATAATAACAAAAGCATAAAAAGACAACCTATAAAAATTGATAGGCATGACTAATAGTGATTTTCTGTTCTATGTGCGCGTTGTGTAATTCTAGTTTACTGAGTTGCCACGTCCCTTGGGCTCGCAATTGTATGTGTTTGAATAAATACTCAGAAAAACCTCAATCACACTACCGCTCTTCAAAATAAATGCCAGTATATCGCCACATGCTACACTGCATATAGCGTGCATAACGTTCTGATTCGGTCAGAGGTTCTTTAAAAATGTACGCCACGAGAGATCCCGCTATTTCATTAAAATCATCGTAGCTCAAAAGATGTGGGCAACAATTGAGAGAAATTGCAGTACCTTTTTCATCATCTTCTGTTTTAAAAACATATTCACCCTTCTTTTTGCGAAGAGCTTCTGTATCAAGAATCAGCATAGCTTCTAGAATTTTCTGTGACATATGTATGGAGGGGTTTTGAAGGCGCCTCATAATAACAGCAGCTATTTGTCGGCGCTGCTCATCCTTTAAATAATACGCTTCTTCGCCTTCTTTTTTGCGATTTAAAAAATACATAGCAATAACCTGTTGTTCTTGCGAGGTTGCATATGATTCTCCAAGACCTTTTAATAAAATAGGAATAACACCTTGCAAGTGAGAGCTAATAATTTTTACACGTGAATCATGTAGCAACTTTGAAAATTTTTGATTTAGTTGAGGTCCTGGATTTTCAGCAGTAAAGCGCTGATACCCCATTTTAAATTCTTGCTCTGCGGGAGGTTGAATTTCTTCATCAATATGAATCCATCCATTGCTCTCTTGATCCATAGCGAAAACTTTAAAAAAAACCACTGAAATAATGCATAACAAAATGTTCATATAGTACCGTTTTACGTATCTCCTTTTTTAATGCTTGCAAAAAAGAAATCCAGGCGCAACAAAAACGCAATTAAGCTGTAATTACATAGCAATTATGCTAACCTTTTTTCAATTATTAGCATTGCTTGAAAAGTGACATGAAATCACTTCTTACCAAAGTTTTACGAAGTATGTTTGTTCAAGATATGCTTGCGTTTATTGCTTCTCTTTACATTAAACTTGTGTTTGCAACAAGTCGCTGGGAATTTAAAAATTCCGAAATTATTGATAGGTACGTGGCACAAAACAAGCCTTTTATTGTGTCGTTCTGGCATGGGCACTTATTAATGTTGGCGTGTGCTTTGCAGTGGAAAATTTCTGTCTATATGCTGATTTCAAATCATCGAGATGGAAAAATTATTTCAAAAACGGTGAAACATTTTGGTATTCAAACGATTGCAGGATCAACGAATAAACAAGGTTTTGAAGCAGTACGCCAAATACTTCAAGCCTTAAAACAAAATTCCATAATTGGCATAACGCCTGATGGACCCAGAGGGCCTAGAGAACAAGTATCTGATGGTGTTTTGCAAATAGCGCGTCTGGCTCAGGTTGATATTCTTCCTTTAGCATATAGCTGTAAACCTATGAAACGTTTGCGCACTTGGGATCATTTTCGTTTTGCAAAACCATTTTGTAAAGGTGTGTTTGTGATAGGAACGCCGGTTGCGCCATCAAAGGATCTTGAACAACTAAGAGAGTCGCTTCAGCACGCGATGGATGAGACGGTAAAAATGGCTGATGAAGCTATTAATATTTAGGGCATCATCACCATTTAATTTTTTTTTAACTTATTGATTTCATAATTTACTTATCAAATCTTTTTCAAAACAGCTATGGTCGTGTTGATTTTATGGTTGTTTATTTTTAGTGCTTTGCACGCATCTACGATCGATCCATTTCTTGATTATCAAAAGCATTTAAGTGGAATGGGTTCTTTTTCGAACAAGCCTTATCGCCCGGATCTTTTAGAGGCTGCACGAAATGACGAAAATGGAATAAGTTGGCAGGATTACCAATTTTTAAAAGGTACATCTGCTTGTGCTGCACCTGGCACAGCGTGGGCTCATGAAGATGGTATACGAGGTAATGGCGTAACTGTTTTGTTGTTGGAAAATTCTGGTATTAATCACTCAGACATGAGAAAAATTGTAGAAGCAGGATCTCCAGAAACGCCAATTTCACACCCCTATGAAATGGCTGATCATGGTTCTGCAATGGCGAGTTTAATTCATGCTGTTGCACCTGAAGCCATTATTCGAGTACGGCCTATTGATGAGGTAGATATATCTCTTTCTGGCGTACGCGTGATTAATGCTTCTTTTGGTAGTGAAGAGCTAGAAGGATTTAGCCACTGTTTTTCAAACATAGCTACTAACGATAATGTACTCATTGTAAACGCCTCGGGAAATGATCAAGAAGATTTATCGACGCATCCTTATACGCGAAATTGTGACAGGCTACTTGCTTTCACAATTTTTGCTGGTAACTTACGCCAAGATTATAAAACGAGAACATCTTCTGGGTTTCCAGGTGAAAGTTCAAAATTTCAGCAAAGTTTTTTATGGGTTGTAGGTAATAAGGTATTAACAGCCACAGGTCCCGATGAATCAACCGAGTATTCACCAACATCAGGGACTTCAAATTCTGCAGCTATACTATCAGCAGCGGCTGCACTAATACTATCAAAGCACCCTACCTTAAACATAAAAGAAGTAAAGGAGATTTTACTTGAATCAGCGGACCGTGATATTTTTCAAGAGTATGGATCTGGTTATAGAGCCTTACATATTCCAGATACTTCTGTTGCTTATTATCGTCAGCAGAGCCAAGCAAGAAAAGGAGTTGATTCGCTTTCCACTATACAGAAAGAGCATACTCCAATAGTTGCTTATAATCCCAAGTTTTGGGGTAAGGGCATCTTAAATATTAAGAATGCTTTGTTATATGCACGATTAAAGATAGCCCATCCTGAAATGTCTATTAATGATTTAAGAGAACGCATGCTGAGATTTTTAAATATTAAACAACAAGTAAAAGCAGAAAAAATTCAAAGAGTTTTTAGAAGCAGAAATACATTAACAGCTGAAGAAATATTAATGCGCCCTACCCTTACACTTAATGTAGCTTTACCAAGTAGAAAATTTGAAGAAGCGTCAAACTATATACCAAGAAAATCATTTTCAAAACCTATTAGAGAATTAACCGATGATGAAAGACTAGAAAAGTTAGGAATAACATTACCTAAAGATACGCGCAACATTAGAAGTACGAGCTACACCTACGCTCAAACTCTTACTCTTAGTGAATGGCAACCTTGCAAAGTACCAAAAAATGCTTCAGAAAAACTAGCCGCATTTATACGAGCTGATAAATATAAGTTGGAAAAAACTTTTTATGATTTTTTCCTTAGTGAGTTTTCTCTTCAATTCGAAACACCAGAAGCTATAGCAGGAAGGATTATTAGTACATATGAAAAATTACTAACAACCCCATTCGAAGTTAATCGAGTGATATATTTATATAGAGATTGGTCAGAACTTGATGTGTCTTACGTTAGCAAATACACTCATGAACCAGTTACAATTATTGGTTTAATTCACGATAGCGTAAGAAACAGAGACAATGTAGATAAGCGCGTGGTAGCACAAATAGCGATGCATTTATTTAAAGGAATCCAAGAGCGAAACGTAATGAATAATTTTGTAAAAGCTGAAATCCTTGCTTTATTGAAAGATAATCAGCAAGAAGACGATACAACAATTTTACCTTTTGTTGTTCAAAATGATTTGCTGAGAGTGTCTTTTAAAGCATTTGAAGTAAAATATGACGAGGAAACTGATATGCATAATTTAGAAATTAGAAAAATGAGAGGTAAAGATTTGTTTAGTGCAGATGAATTAGAATCCTTTCTAAAAGCTCAACGTGAGAATGATAAAAACAGTTAACCATTAAAAGTGTTTACAATTTGTTAATTAAATATCCCGTATAATGTTCTTAATCTCTATGTTTTGCAGTTAAACATCATGAACACGCTAATTTCATTTGCAATTATTGCCATCAGTGTTCTTCAAGCAGCGAATACAACTGATTCACGACTTGATTACCAAAAGCATTTAAGTCGAATGACACCTGCTGGAGAAAAGCCTAATTTACAAGCTCTCTTAAAAGCAGCTCGCGAAGAAAAAAATGGCATTAGCCGACAAGATTACAAATTTTTAAAGGGTACGTCAGCTTTTGCTGCATCTGGTGCTGAATGGGTTCATAAAGCTGGAATATTGGGCAGTGGAGTAACTGTTTTATTATTAGAAGATTCGGGCATTAATCATGCTGATATAAAGGGATTTGTAGAGGAAGGATCTTTAGAAGGAGCCGTGGATGGTTTTAAGCATAAGGTTGATCATGGTTCTGCAATGGCAAGTTTGATTCACGCTATCGCCCCTGCATCAACTATTCGTGTAAGACCAATTCAGCAGGTATTTTCTTCACTTAAAAACGTTAGGATTATTAATGCTTCGTTTAGTGATGAAGAAGTTGAAGGGTTTCAAAAAACTTTTGAGGGAATAACAACTGATAGCAATATATTAATTACAAAATCAGCGGGTAATAATCGAGAAAATTTATCAATACATCCTCACACGCAAGGTTGTAGTACGCTATTGCCATTTACTATTTTTGTTGGCAACTTACGCCAAGACTATAAAGGAAGGACCTCTTCAGGTTTTCCCGGTGACAATCCACAGTTTCAAGAAAGCTTTTTATGGGCTGTTGCTGATGATGTGTTAACTGCCTCTGGACCAGATGGATCAACTCAATATTCACCAGGAACTGGTACTTCAAACGCTGCAGCTATACTATCAGGGGCTGCTGCGCTAATACTATCAAAATATCCTATGCTGCCTGCAATTCACATAAAAGAAATTCTACTAGAATCAGCTGATCGTGATATTTTTCAAGAATTTGGCTCAGGACATAGAGCCTTACATGTTACTGAAGGTCAGCCTAGTTCCCCACAAGCCATTAGTTATAATCCGGCATTTTGGGGCAAGGGTATTTTAAACATTAAAAACGCATTATTATATGCAGATTTGAAAGTAGCTAACCCTGCAATGTCTGCACACGAATTGCGCGAAACTATGTTACAAAATGTACATGTTGAGCAGCAACGACAAGCAGAAAAAATTCAAAGAAAGTTCAGAAAAAGAACAAATAGGCCAGCACCTGAAGAATTAGCAAAAAGAGCAGCGCTCACTATTAATACATCACTACCTGATAGAGTTTTTTCAGAGGCGCCTGGTGAATTATCTTCACAACCAATCGCAGAACAAAGTGATGCTGAAAGACTTGGCATGCTTGGTGTAAATTTACCAGAGCCTTCTCGAAAATTAAAAGTCACAAGCAACACATTAAGCGCTGCCCCAAAGGTAGCTACTCCTGGTGAATTTCAACCTTGCGAGGTACCAGAAGGTGCCTCTCAACTTTTAACCCGATTTCTTCAAGCTACTACAAAAAATGATCTATGTAACGATTTTCGCAGATTTTATCAGACAGAATTAACACGAGCGCTAAATGATCGCTGGGCATCCGCAGCTACGGTAGTAGAGAAACTAATCAATGGTCGTGAAAACTTACTCATTCCATTTACAGTTAACCAAGTCATAGCATTTGATGGGCCTAAACAAGTCCATATTAAACCCCAAAGAACCGTTACACTTGTTGAACTATTTCATGATGCCATGCGTTTGTATGGGCAAGATAACAGAATACAATCAATAGCCATGGAGCTATTTCGAAAAATTCAAGAAAAAGGTTCAATGAATAACAACATAAAATCTGAAATTCTTTCATTACTCAAAGACTATAGAACTATAGACTATAGATACGGTGATAAGGAATTTCTTACATTCATAGTCGATAATGATCTATTAGGAGTATCCTTTAATCACCTTCAGCAACCATATGGTAAGAAAGATCAGATAGAAACCATTCAGCAAAGTGGGGCTGATTTTTTTAATACAGAGCAAATAAGGGATTTTTTAAGAGACGGCCCAATTTTGTTAAGAGTAAAACTTACTTCATTTCTTCATACCCTTCGCGGTGCAAAATTATGTGCAGAAGTAGCAGCGAGAATGTGCTCTGATGAATATTTTTCCAAACGTTATTATGGATATTTTTCTAATCAACCTATAGGAACCCTATTCACAAACCTAGAAGAAGAAGCACCAAATTTTGTTCACTTTTTACAAAGTCATGTAAATGATGTAACAAAAGAAGCAATTCTTGCTGAACTCAAAGAAAAAACGATATCTACTTTCTTCTCAGATTATCCTGAGAGAAAGGAATCTTTAGCGACAGGATTTGTTAATGCTTGCAGAATAATTATTGATAATGCTGGATGAACACTTTGACTATTTGGCAAAAACTTTTTCTTCTCGCATTTCGCCAATTTTGAGATTGCCAAGAGTGTAAGGGCCGTAGCTTAGGCGGATAAGACGGTTCACTTGCAGGTCAAAATATTCCATGATTTTGCGAATTTCTCGGTTTTTGCCTTCAGTCAGCGTTACTTGTAGCCAAGCGTTCTGACCTTTGTGAGAAAAGTCTTTTTCAAGTTCGACATCTACTTGGCGGTATTGCACGCCATCAATAGTGATGCCCTGTTGAAGTTGGTCGATATCAAGCTTTGAGACATCTCCGTAAACGCGCACGCGATAAACGCGTTTCCATTCCGTTTTAGGAGATTCAGCAAACTGCGCAAATTCGCCATTATTGGTAAGCAGTAATAGTCCTTCGGAGTTTAAATCTAGCCTACCAACTGAGATGACGCGTTCTGATAAGCCTTGTGATTTAACGTAATCAAAAACTGTTTCTCGACCTTGCTCATCTTTATGAGTGGTGACAAGCCCTGCTGGTTTGTAAAAAGCCCAAACTTTGACTTCACTTGCGGCTTGAATAGATTTGCCATCAACCGCAATGGCTTCAGTGCCATCTACCAATGGAGCTGGTTGCGATACCATCTTGCCGTTAACACTTACACGACCTTGCTCAATATATTTTTCTGCATCTCTTCGTGAGCAAACTCCGCAAAGTGCTAGGTATTTGTTTAATCGAATTTTTTCTAACACGCTGCTATAAATTTCTCTAAAATGATGCGATCTAATGGACCTAAAAGATATTCCGGATGCCATTGTACGCCTAGGCAAAAATGATGATTGGGGTCTTCTATACCTTCAATAAGATCATCTTCGCTAACGGCGTTGGCGACAAGTCCCTTCCCTAATTGGTCAATTCCTTGATGATGAGATGAATTAATTTGTGCATGCGTTTGATTGTACCACTCATGCAATTTTGTGCCTTGAATAATTTCAACACCGTGAGCTGCTTGGGTTGGAGGTACCGTTTGCGTATGCTTGATATCGCTTTTGTAATGACTTGCAATATCTTGATGTAGCGTTCCTCCATATAAAATGTTGATCAACTGATGGCCACCACATATACCAAGTACTGGTTTTTGAGTGGGCAAAAATGCTTCTAATAATTCTTTTTCAAACTGACTGCGCTTACTTTTACGCTTAATTGTGGGGTGAATTTTATGTTGCCCATATAGTTCCGGATCATGGTCAAAATGCCCGCCTGCAATAATAAGCGCATCAAACTTGTTAGCGTATTCAGAAATTAAGCGATGATCATAGCCAATAAAACAAGCGATAGCGCCAAGTCTTGCTAGAGAATCATGGTAGCGATAACGAATTGCATACCATGGGTAATCTGAATACCACACTGCTTTAGGTTCGATTTCTGTATCGACATAATCGAGTGGAATAGCGATAAGAGGAAGTGACATAAAGATCCTACTGTGTGTACGTAATATTATAGGAGAATTATTAAGTCAGCAGAAGGAAAAATTTTCGAATGTGTTAAAGTGCTATTAGTTTGAACTTCAGATAAGGGAATAGTTCGGCTGGATGAATTACGGCTTAGGCAATCTCTTGTAAAAAAATACGAGCGGGAATACTCAGGTGTTTGTGCAATTTTTTAGCCATTTTCATCGACAGTGGTCGTTTGCGGTTTAGCACTTCATATACATGGCTGCGTTGGCCAATATAAGGGACAAGGTCCTTTGGTGTAAGACCTTGCTGCTCCATTCTAAATTTAATAGCAGCAATTGGATCTGGATCCTCAATAGGAAAATGCTGTTTTTCATAAACATCTACTAAGGTAGCCAAAATATCCAAACGATCGCCTTCTGGAGAATTAGCTTGTGCATCCATGAGGGTTTCTAATTCTTGCAAGGCCCATTCATAATCTTGCTGAGTATGGATGGCGCGGATGTTCATCATTTTCTTGTTTCCTTTTTAAATAGTTTCCGCATTAATGCGGTTATATTCATTATGGGTACCAATAAAGCGAAGATAAACAACTCCGTAGGTATAGTTAATCTTCACAATTAATCGAAACTTATTACCACCAATATTAAAAACCACACGGTTATCTTTTAAAAAGCTTGCCGAATGATACCTGGTTTTAATGCATTTCGGTGTTTTCCATATAGCACCTTCTGCTTCTGCATACCAATCTTGCAGAGATATTTTACTTTCAGGGTAAACTTCCCAAAAATCTCTTAATTTTTTCTTTGCTACAACTCGCATAGTTATTATTATCCCATTTCGGGACAATAGTCAAGATTTTTTGAGCTTGAAATTGATTCAGGGTTATTAGCCTGCTTGACAAATTGCCCAATAAACATCACAGCTGTTGTGGCAACATATCCCTTGGTTTGGATTATTTTAAGAAGTTCAGCTGACTTAGAAAATAAACCATCAAAGTCTTTGGAGTATTTTTCTTTAAGAGTATATAGAAGGTAATTTTGCAAATCATCATGGCCTTTTAATCTGCGACTAAGGCAATAGAAAGGATAGTAGCGATCTTCAATTTTTTTAACATTTTGTAACAAAGCCTCTGCGTAATACGGAATAAGATCAATTGAGCGATACTGCATAAAAAGCATAAGATGAGAAGCAACTTCAAAACGTTCTCTAACATCAACCATAGAGTTTGTTTCTTTTTTTACTGCACGACATGTATTTGCTACATTTACCCATTTTTGAAGGGGTTTTTCACTTCCTTCCAAATAACCATCATTTACTTGGTTAAAGGCGTGTTTTGAAAAGAAGGTTGGTAAGGAACGTAAAGAACGATCAATGTGAATAAGCTGCTCATCTGGAAAATTTCTAAGAGATGGGATAAACGATTTAATAGAAGACCCAAAACCTTCTGAAGTAAGGTACCACAAAAAAATTCGCTGTGGCGGAGCAAAAGGAAAAATTGTTTTGTAGGTGGCTGTTATTTGTACTACAAGTTGTAATTGTTCCAGTTGCGTTTCCTGTACTTTTTGTTTTAAGAAGGCTCTTTCACTTTCAGGAAAATCATAGGCATGGGTGAGAAATTGTTCTATTTGATGTGT
Organism: Alphaproteobacteria bacterium; assembly: GCA_947487955.1. Taxonomy (GTDB): domain Bacteria; phylum Pseudomonadota; class Alphaproteobacteria; order Paracaedibacterales; family CAITNM01; genus CAITNM01. The sequence continues at coordinate 4,803 of CANKYV010000012.1, read as the reverse complement.
TGGCTCCTCAAAATCATCTTCAATTTTAGTAAAATTTTTTTTAAATTTTGATATATCGTTGTAATCTTCATCGCTAATGGTCCAGACGCTCTCTCCTTCAGATTCGGATTCGAAGTCATCGTCTGATTCTGTAGCCCAACACGCTTCGTTTTTTATTACACAAAGCAGTAATATTACTAAAAACATATATTTAATCGTAAAAAATAATAATTTATAGTCTTTTATTATATCATAATTTATGAATAAAATGGTAAAGAACACAGCAGAATTTTAGAGATAGGCTTAATTTTATGTTAAGTAGAAAGCGGTGATAATAAATTTAGGAACGTTATTTTAAGTACATTATGAAAACACGTTTGCTTTTTCTTTGGGCGTTGGTTGCAGCGTTATTAGGACAAAATTCCCTGTGGGCAAGTGAGGAACTAGAAGAAGTTTTCAAAGAGCCACCCCCACCTAAACGAGCATCCTCTTTCATGACTCACCAAGATGTGCAGATAAACTTTCTCGAGGGTTGTTTTGTAATAAAAAGTTACGGATACAAATTGCGCTAGCCCCAGCGACCCAAGAATATTTAACGGAAGAATTTATAACAATAGTCCAGAACCTTTCACAAAAAATGGATATTTATGAAAAATGTTATGTGATTCGTGCTGTTATATTCAGACTTTTGAAAAATTCTCAGATAAAAGATTTAATTTCTAACCCGAAAATACCAAAAAATCTAGAAGAAAAAATAGACAATTTTTATTCTTGAACCTTTTAGTACACTACTCTCTGATTAACTACTTTTTAACCGTAATTTTTAAGGAGAATTCATGAGAGAAGTAGGCAAAAATCTTTTCGTATTAAAGATTTTATCGGTTTTTTTCTTGGCGCTTTTTTTCAAGTCTGAAGGAATAGCTGCTGATGGAAGCATTATTGTAAATGACAGCGATAAGATAATCAGCGTTGGTGATTTTTTCGAAGGTATAAAACGCCGATTAAATGGTGATTACACACGGAATCCAACATTTTTTTTACAAGATACCTCAGAAGGAAGTTTAGTAGAGATTTATTTTAGTGATGGCAGAGGGGGAGTAATCACCCAGAAGGTATATGATAGTGAGCAGCTTTTTTTTAGAGATAACGAATTTCTACCAGCTATTTTAAATAAAGGCGATACGATCCAAGGTCGCGAAATAAAAGTAACAAGAGCGAATGGTGGTACACGAGCGGTAGGTATCTACGAACATACAGATAATAAACTTTGTTTTAAACAATGGCCAGAAGCACCAAACATTGAAATTTTGACCCATGAGGTATTTAAAGGAGTTTTTGGAACTGATAATGAAAGCACACCTATGCCAGCTGCTGAAGTTATATTGATAAATAAAATGCCTTTTTTGGTATCACAATTTATGGAAGGTGAATCTTTTGAAGACGTTTTAAGGAGTGCATCCTCTTCTGAAGCAGTATGTAATTTTAGTTTAAGTGAATTCCAAAGGTTAGTAATTTATAGTTGGCTTACTGTTCCAGAAGATGGAGGAGCACGCAATTTACTATTTTCACAAGGTAGAATAAAAAGCATTGATAATGAACGAGGTTTTGGAAAAGTCGTTACTGAGCTTGATGAGGAAGGAAGACGCACACGATGTCACTTTGCTTTATTCCACTTTACTGAAATGTTTAAGTACAGAATTGCAGACAGTGTTTTTGACGCAATTATGACAAGAAAAGAAAAATTTTTTGAATCATTAGAAAGAATCAATAATGAACATACTTATCAATTAGCATTAGATGCACTTATCGACGGTGATAAAAATATCGAAGGCGATAAAAAAAGAACCACATTAGGAATTACTGGCGATAGAAACGCCGTTAAAACGATGATTAAGAGAATCGATATATTTTTATACCAAATGAAAATCAACAGAAACGCAAGTCTTGCCAATATTTTTAGAGAAGTAGCTGGTGAACTTATTCCATATTATGAAATACAGGCAATAGAGGCTGATTCTCAACTTCCCGAATCAGTATCTATAAAATTAAAGGATATATTTGATCGCATTACGAATAAAGAACCAGGGAGAATCGGACCTCAAGCCCCTACAAGTGCCTATGTTCCCCTAGAATCTTATAGAGGATCAGAGATTCCCACCTCACAGATGATGCAAGAAGCTTTAGAATACATGTGCAATGAATGCCCAACACTTACCACTGAAATTTTAAAATTGTTCGAAATAAAGGGCAGCAACGTGGAAAATTCAGCAGTTCGTGAAGCTTTTGCTGTAATTCGCGGCAATATACCAGCTATAATGCGTTCTGAGCCCGTTCTCAACTATATGGTACACTATCGAGATGACTTTGTTGATATAGCTTATTCTATTTACGGTGAAAAATTTAAAGATATTCTACCGCAGTTAGTGCCTACATTGTCAGAGGATGCTCTTAATCGTTTTAAAAATGCCCTGGGCATTCCTGATCTACAAAATGATCTCCTGAGAAATAAGGACCTATTAAAATTATTTATAGGAACTATTAAGAAAGAAAAAATAAAAGATATCTTTAAGCAGCTTGTAAAAGGTAGCGAAGCAGAAGAACTAAGAAACATGATAAACACTCTAGCTACTACTTTAAGCACAAATCCTAGTATATTAACGTAATACAGATAAAATTCACTGGATCCCACGCAGGCTTTGCCTGCTGGGATGACGGAAATACCTATCTACCTCACACTTTCTACTGACGTTTTTTTCGTGTAGAATTTCTTCGATAGTTACAATATTTAGTTTTCATGCGCGTATCTCGAAAAGTTCAAAAAATCCTAAGTTTTTATGAAACAGATAATCCAGGGTCAAAAGCAAATCTGGCAAGGATGTTGATGAATGGTCGCGTAGGAGGCACAGGCAAACTTTTAGTGCTAGCGGTTGATCAAGGATTTGAACATGGACCAGACAGGTCTTTTGCATCGTATCCTGCTGCGTATGATCCGCATTATTTATACAAATTAGCAATTAATGCGGGAATGTCTGCTTACGCAGGGCCTTTGGGCTGGTTAGAGGCTGGAGCGGATACTTATTGTGGACAAGTTCCACTGATTTTAAAAATTAATAGCGCAAACAGTTTGTTGAACAAAGACCTGGCGCCTGACCAAGCAATTACAGCAAGTGTTGATGATGCACTGCGCCTTGGATGTAGTGCGATTGGATTTACAATTTATCCAGGTTCTGATGCAAGCCTAGACCAATTTGAAGAATTGAGTGATTTGGCTGCGCAAGCAAAAGCAGCTGGGCTTGCGGTTGTTGTGTGGTCATACCCTAGGGGCAACCTTTCTAAAGATGGTGAACGTGCGGTTGATATAGTTTCTTATGGCGCACACATGGCAGCCCTTTTGGGAGCTCATATCATAAAGGTAAAACTTCCAACTGAGCATTTAGAGCATCCAGAAAATAAGAAGGCTTTTGAAGCAAATAAAATACCGATTAAAACGTTGGAAGACCGCGTAAAGGTTATTGTGCGCGGATGCTTTAATGGCAGAAGGATTGTGATATTTTCAGGGCTTGAAATGAAAAACGCTAATGAAGTCGTAAGCGATGCTAAAGCCATATCTAAAGGTGGTGGTTTTGGATCAATTATTGGACGTAACTGTTTCCAACGCCCTTATGAAGAAGCACTTACGATGCTAAAAGAGGTGGCGACGGTTTATAGGGATTAGGCGCATTAGGCCAATAAAACTATAAAATAATAAAGATTTTTATTCAATTTTTACATTTTTTTAGATAAGATCCTTATTTAATAACTTTAATTCTAGAGCGCTGCTTATGTGCTTACCAAAAATTGCTTTCCTTATAATATTTTTGTGTTTTCATTCTTTTTCTCTTTTGCATGCTGTGTATCCTGTTGATGAAGTTGAAGAAGGTTTCACAGAGCAACACACAACAACATTAACAATAGCAGGGTCAGATCCAAGTGGCGGCGCGGGAATACAAGCTGATTTAAAAACATTTTCTGCTTTAAGATGCTATGGAATGAGCGTGATTACAGCATTAACAGCGCAGAATACTAGAGGTGTTCAAGGTATCCAATCTTTATCTGCTGAATTTATTCAAACTCAAATGCAATCAGTTTTTGGTGATATTAAAGTAAATGCCGTAAAAATTGGCATGTTAGAAAGAAAAGAAATTATAGAGGCTGTAGCAACATTTTTACGTGGCATTCAAAGTGTAAAGAATATCGTTATAGATCCGGTCATGTTCTCAAAAACAGGACACCCTCTTCTTGATGAGGATGCTATAGAGGTTTTAAAACAATTGATTGTACCTCTTGCAACAATTCTTACACCAAACACTCATGAAGCCGCTAAACTTTTGGGAATTCGTTCTATTAATAATGAAGAAGAAATGCAAGACGCAGCATTTCAGCTGTTAGCATTAGGACCTCAGGCAGTGATTGTTAAAGGAGGGCAATGCTCACCAGGTAATGATTGCTTAGTGGTACAAGGAATTTCTGATCCTATATGGATTAGAGGTCCGGCAATTAACACGCGTCATGTTCATGGAACAGGGTGTTCGTTTTCTGCTGCGATTACTAGTTATCTAGCACGAGGCGAAGATATTTTAGCTGCTGTCCAAAAGGCAAAAGATTACATTAATGGGGCAATAACAGAAGGTTCCTATTAACCCTAATTCGGGATTAGATGGTTAAATTTGATACAAGGTTTTTTTGATTTCAAGGTATAAGCGACAAGGGTTGAAAAGATGTGAATAAAGCCATTAATGGGAGATCGATGGCGAGTGTGAGAAATTTGAAAGTCCTTTTTAATCA
>CANKYV010000011.1 GCA_947487955.1 Alphaproteobacteria bacterium | reverse complement strand
TTTAATGTTCAAAAAATTCGGGTGAAAGACGTGTGGCATTTAACTGCAAAACTATCTCGTAAAATTCTTGCTCACACTGCTGCTTTCTTTATCAAAAAGTCTTTGCAGTTCGATCTAATCTTCTCTTAAAAACTCGCACACTGCGTTTTTATTATATTCTTTCCAAAAACTCATAGGACCAACTCCTTGAATTTTAAGGATTTGGTGAATAATTGCTTGTTTTTGTAGATGCGTGATTGCCAAAGTAAGAAAAACTAGCTTACGATTAACTAAGTTAGTTTACACCTATTTTCCTAACGAAGTTTTAATATGTTGCGTCGATTAATTTTCATGCGTCACGCTGAAGCGCAGATGCCTCAATACGGAAAAACCGACAAGGATCGGTCCATCACTATGGAGGGAATGCAGCAGCTTGACGTACTAAGGCTAAAACTGCATGGAAAACTTACGGGTGTTGACTATGTCGTATGCTCAAACGCAAAACGCACACGCCAAACCTTAGAAGGGATAAAACCTCTTCTACCGGCTAATATTGAAATCATATTTGATGATAATTTATACCAAAGCAAACAAGAAACTATATGGGATATGATTAGTGCCGTTGACAGTAAGTATAAAGGCATTATTTTAATCGCACATAATCCTGGACTATCTCAAGCCGTGCAATGGATAGCAGATGTTAATGGGCGCTCAGTGCGCCAATTACCTACAAGTGGCATTGCAATATGCAGTACAAAATCACCATGGAATGAGCTTTCAGCTCCTAAATTATCACTAGATGAATTTATTACACCTTAAAAATATTACTTTTTCATTGACCAAAGGATTTGGACATAGGTATAAAAGATCTATGGCGGGTGTAGCTCAGTTGGTTAGAGCGCCAGGTTGTGGTCCTGGAGGTCGCCGGTTCGAGACCGGTCACTCGCCCCATGCTTTGCTTTTAGCACTTTTTTTTATAAATTTTTTATCAGCAGAACAACCAACAAGTATTGAAGCTCAAACAGCAATTGTTAGCTCAGTCATTACCGATCAAACTTCTTTTCAGGCAAAACATAAGAAGCCCCAGATTACAATCATTGTTGATCAATTTTGTATGCGAGAAGATATCTCAAAGAAATTATTAGAACAACTCTCTGCAAATGTCATTCTATGTATCCCAGCTCATTGTATTTTAAGAGAAAATCTTATTGAACAAGCTCAGAAGTTCAATTTCAACTTAAGCCTCAGCATTGATTATTTAAATGAGCACCAATGGAGAAAGCTTCAAGAAATTATTGAAAAATATCCATGGATTAAGGGATTAGTTATTTGGTCGGTAGCATCCGATTTAAAGCTAGCTGAATTTTTACCCAAAGTGAAAGATTGGCTAAACACCAGAGAAATTTGGATGGTGTATGCAAATACTAATAATATCTTGCCAAATCCAGATGTACCCGTAGGAATTTTCATGCCAGATGGCTTTACTAGAGCAACAGATGAAAGTGCCCATGTTACAGAGCAGGCCAATTTTGTTCTAAATCAAGCACAACTCAAAAATCGAGGATTATTATTGGTAGAACCAGCATTGCATCATGTCGATTCTCTTATAAATTGGCTGCAAGAAAACTGTGACCATATTCAATTAAACAATTGGTCAAAATAATGCACAAAACCGATGATTATCGCCCTTGTGTTGGAATGGTTGTTTTAAATAAAGATTTTAAAGTTTTTGTTGCAAAACGTCTTGATATGCAAGACTGCGAGTCGCCAAATAGTTGGCAATTTCCTCAAGGAGGAATTAATGAAAGTGAAAATATAAGAGATGCCGTTCTTCGAGAACTAAAAGAAGAAACAGGCATTCAAACAGTAGAAATACTTGATGAAATGCCACAATGGCTTTATTACGACTTACCCAAGCACATCGCACTTAAAAGCTGGAATGGTCGCTTTAAGGGGCAGCGCCAAAAATGGTTTCTCATGAAGTTTACAGGATTAGACAGTGAGATCAATCTAGAGCAACACACACCAGAATTTTGTGCATGGGAGTGGATTTATATCGATGAAGTCATAAAGCGGCTTGTGCCCTTTAAAATAGATGTTTATAAACAAGTCATCAGCTATTTTTCCAAATGGTTTAAGTGATTACAGCAGCAGTACTTCTTATTGGTGACGAGTTATTATCAGGCCGCACCCAAGATTTGAACTTAAACTATATCGCTAATAAGCTCGTAGAGCGTGGTATTGTTCTTCAGGAATGCAGAGTTGTACCTGATATAGAAGAAATGATTGTCGAAGCTGTCAAAGCATTAAGCACAAAAAATACTTATGTATTTACCACAGGTGGCATTGGCAGCACCCATGACGATATCACCCAAGCCAGCATTGCAAAAGCGTTTGATAAGCCATTAATCACGCACTCAGAAGCCTTAAAATTATTAGAGGAGTATTATGGCTCCCATATTAACGATACCAGACGACGCATGGCACGTGCAGCAGAAGGAGCTATTCTTCATGCAAAAATGGTTTTTCAAATTGAAAACGTGTTTGTAATGGCTGGAATTCCAACAGTTATGCAAGGCATGTTAGAGGCGATTTTACCCGTACTAAATCATGAAGACCCTATACTATCGGTCACCGTTAAAGCATATGTTTTTGAGAATGACTTGGCCGATGAACTAACGACTTTGCAAGCAACAGTTCCTGATGTTTCTATTGGCAGCTACCCTTTTGATGAAGAAGGCCACATTAAAGGCACAAATCTTGTTGCCCGATCGCGCGATGCGAAAAAACTTGCAATCGTAAAAGACCAATTGCAAGCGTTGGTGGATGAGAAAATGCGGTCATTCTAAGAGCTTTTTTATGTTATCCATTGGATCTTTGTAATATTTCTCATCAAAAGGTTTTATCTTCTCTTCCTGATACTTCTTTCTCTCAGCCTCATGATCCTTTGCCTCTGCTTCAAAAATGGCTAAGTATTCATTTTTTTCTTTTTCATTCATACATAAAAATCTTCTAATTAATTTAGCCAAACCATATCGTTCGTTGATCTTATCACGCAATACTCTAATTAAAGCTTTTTCTAAAATAAAATTCATGTTAAAAAAAGTATATAATATACATTTCAAATAAATGAAGCTAGCAGAAAATGAAATAAAGAGCCTCTTTTCAACTATAGAATTAAGCTGCGAAAAAATTCCAAAATCCAATTTTAAAACGCCAGATTTTAAAGTATACAAAGAAAATCGACAAGTAGCTTTGTGTGAAGTAAAAGCAGTCGAATACTGCTCTTTTTTAAACCAAGCAAATAAAAATAATTCTCAGGCTTTTATTTTTGGAGGCAAAGATTCCACTTTTAATCGTTTAAGCGACGATATGAAAAAAGCAGCTAAACAATTTAAAAGTTACGATCCTAATCACCAATTTCCTAGAATATTGACATTTGTTAACTATGAAACAAGCTGTGACATTGAAGATTTTGAAAGCACTTATACTGGTAACTTTTATGCTACAGATGGATCTATTCACCCTATTTATAAAAAAATTTCAGAAGGAAGAATTAGTGATCTCAAAAAAGAAATTGATGTATATATCTGGCTTAACAGACCAAGTGAATTAATTGTTACTACTAGAAAAATAGACCGTACTCCATATGTGAGATGGGTGACGCCCAGAAAAGAGCTTCCAGAATTAAGCAATAGACTTTCTTTATTACATCAAAAATCATCCATGTAAATTTCCGAATTCAATTCGAAAATTCACATGGTATTCCTCACCCACCAAACATATTGCACAGCTCGCTTACAATAACCCACAGTCCGTATCCAACAATAACCACTAACACAAATGGATTTTTCAAAACAGGATACCAATACTTTGGTTTAGCCACACCTCGGTTTGCACAAATTAACAAATACATTGGCAACAACAACGCCATAAAGCTTAAAATCATGCCTGCGAAACCAAGAGCTTTAATAAATGCATTAGGCACAAGTAGCGCCACACCCAAAGCAGGAATTAATGTAGCTGTAACAGCTACGAAGTGATTATCCAAACTTGAATGCTTAGTTTTTAAAGCGTCAATTAACCCAAGAGATACTCCAATAGCTGAAGTTAATATAGCAAGAAACCCAATCGCCCACGTTAAGTGATGCATAATTGATGATCCACTAATATGGCAAAGAGCTTGCAATACCTCTCCTACTTCAACTCCAGAAAAAACCATTTTTTGAAACATTTCTGCATTGTAAGAATGTATCAAACCACACACAGCCGTAGTCCATGCAAGGTATATCACTACAGGCACTAAACTTCCCCAAAAGAAAGCCCGCTTCAACATTACAGAATCGTTATTTGTGTAATTTGTTAGAGTGTGAAAAATGACTTGAAACCCAAAAGAAGTAAACAACACCGGCAAAGCTGTGTGCATATTTTTAAAATCCAAATTCATTTGTGGCACCACTGGCAAACTCAAAAAATCAAGCTGCCACAACACACCAACTAAAATAACCCCGGTGATTGAAATTTTTCCCAAAAATAAGAAGCGATTAAAAACATCAACTTTTTGCAGGGAACATAGCATTATTAAGCCAATGAAAGTAGCATACACGCAAATGGATTGCCCCAACGACAAGGGAAAACCTTCAAGACTCACAAGCGTTGACGCGCCCCCATAAATGTAAGCGCATAGTAATGAATAGCATAGCAATAAAAGACTTACAGAACCCGCCACACAAGATTTTTTGCCACTAAAATGCAAACTCAGTGCGCCAAGAGGCAATCCCTTTCCTGCACGCAAATTAAGCTCTAAATTCAGCAACGCTGACAAATAGCACACAGCCCAGGTTCCCACCATTAAAACTGCACTAAAAAGTAAGCCAAATTTTGCAAGAGTAATAGGAAGCGCAATCATACCAGCACCAATAGCAGTGCCGGCGACCAAGCAAATACAACCTAATAATTTCATAAATTTTCTCCAAACATTTTGAGAATTGGTAATACATAAACTAAGATCGCTGTTTTAAAAAATGCGGATCAAATAATTTAACAATAATTATTTAAGAAAAATTCACCATCCACCCGAAAGGGCGAAATCGAAAAAAGAATAAAAAAACAGCACACAATAGCTTATCTTCATGAAAGCTAATACGTTCGACACTCATTGTTTTTTCTGTAATCATAAATCCCATTTTACGCTGCCTAGACGACCTTTGTCAAAAATTAACAGCATACAGCCTATAAAAGGTATCAAGAGTATTTTGCTCATGCATTTTTGAAGAAAAATCCGCCTTAAAACTATCCCATTCATCTGGCCTTATACGATACACTTTCCATCCTCGCTTTAGCAAAAGCGCATCACGCATCAAATCTAAAGGCCTTCTGATATATGTTGTCGATGAAACATTTTCTTTGTAATGATGCTGACCATCCATATCAACTGCTATTTTTTCGTCAATATGAGCAATGTCTAAGCACATATCCAAATCCATATAAAGAACTTCACTAGAAAAATCTGAATCGAATCTCTGCAAAAAACGAGTAACTTGGCGTTGTGCAGCGCTAGTTTTCACTGCGTATTCAGCATTATTTCGGTAACGCTTAAGAGCAGATCGCATTTCCCTTGACGGCACAATAGATGCATCTCTCACCTCTGTAAGATAGGTTTTTAAAAATATATAGTTGTGAATATCATTAGGGTTTGATAAATCTTCAATTGCTGAAAAAAGCTGCACGAAACGATTAAAAGCTCTTCCTTCTGGTAATGCTGATATGTGCGGAAGCGTAGATAATATCAAAGAATCATTAAAATGATTGCTTCTCAGTATCGTATGTTGTTCAAGTTTTTCAAGAAAACTTTTTGGTAAACCGTAACCACATCCAGAAATACATCCCCATAGTCGGCCTATTTCTTCAGGATTCAACTCATTAATGGAAAGTTCCAACAAAAAAAAGAGATTTTCAAATGCTTCTTTTAATGTGTTTGTTAAATAATGTAAGTGTTTCAAGTGACACGCCGTTTGAATCAGTTTTTGACTATTCATCCAAGGTAGAAATTGTGAAACTTCTGGAAATTTGTCATCTAAGCAATAAGGCACACTTCTTTGTGAAAAATCAGGATCTTTTAAAAAATCATCAAATTTTTTCCATAACAACGCTGAAGGCCTTGCTGATGCCTGAATTCCACTTACTCTATTCGAAGCTATATCTAAGTTCAAAAGCTCTGGATCAGAATAGACAGCATATAAATTAAGAACGATGCTTAAAAGACTGAAAATTAAAAATCTCATCTGAGAGCACCAATATTACATCAGTACTTTTAGAATCTATTAAAAGTATTAATATTTCATGAACAAGAAATTATATTTCCTAAAATAAAGAAAATTTGTTCCGTGTGCAATTTGATAACTCATGCTATTGTACAAATCATGAGACATTCCTATTTAATATTTGAGCATCTCGAAGCTGAGTACCACCCAGGGAAACCTGTTTTAAAAGATGTAAACTTTACCATCCCTACTGGCTCTTATTGTGCCATCATAGGAGAAAATGGTTCTGGTAAATCGACTCTTTTAAAGCTAGTGGCCGGTCTTATATCTCCTTCAAAAGGGAGCGTCCATCAGCCCTTCAAAAGTGTTGCCTATCTTCCGCAAAATGGCTCCTTTAACAGAGCTTTTCCCATTTCTATTGGCGATGTTCTAAAGATGAGCCGATATGTTAATTCAAAAATTACTAACGCTAATGACTTACAAAAAGCACTTAATTCGGTGAAGCTTTCCACTCCACTAGATTGCCCCATTCAAGACCTTAGCGGAGGACAGTTTCAACGCGTATTATTTGCCAGGCTTCTATTGCAAAATCCTGATTTACTACTACTTGATGAACCTTTCAATGGCATCGATGAAGAAACAATTTATGATCTTGCTAACGTTTTGAATGATTTACATGAAAAAGGAAAAACCATTCTAATCGCTATTCATGATTGGCACTTTGTTAATACCAACGTACCAATAATCATTGAAGGCAAAAATGGCCTGTTTAATCTCTATCGCAATCAAAACTTGATAGAGAAGGAGCAATGATATTCATGCAATTTTTATGGAATTTTTTCGTTGCTCCCTTTACTGAATACATTTTTATGCAAAAAGCATTATTAAGCTGTTTTTTGTTGTCTTTGTCAGCCGTTCCATTGGGCGTTTTTTTACTATTACGCGGGTTAAGCCTTGTAGGCGATAGCCTTGCTCATGGCATATTACCAGGCATTGCAGTAGCAGCTATTTTCTTTGGAATGAGCCCTGTTCCTCTATTTATAGGAGGAATCATTGCTGGCTTAATAGTGGCATTCATTTCCAATAGGTTAAGCGCTCGCTCTATTATTCCTGAAGATGCTAGCTTCACTGTAATTTATAGCTTGTCACTTGCTCTGGGCGTTCTTATTTTGTTCCATCATGGAACAAATACTAACGTGTTACATTTGTTATTTGGCAGCGTTTTGAGCGTGGATTCAACGACTCTTTCTCTAATAGCTTTGGTATGCCTAATCACAATTGCATTCCTTGCTCATTTTCGAAAATTACTGTTAATGTATTGTTTTGACCCTTTGCTTTTCCAGGTCGCCGGTTATCACCATAAGCTGTTAATGTTCAGCTTTCTAACCCTTGTCGTTAGCAACCTTGTTGCAAGTTATCAAGCTATAGGAACACTTTTGGCCCTAGGATTGATGATGCTACCAGCTATAACAGGCAGAATGTTATGTAGGCATTATCGGCAGATTTTTAAAGTAAGCTCATTGCTTGGATTTTTAGGATGCTATGTTGGGCTACTATTATCATATCACGTTGACCTACCCTCTGGCCCTTCAATCATTTTATGCCTTGGTGTTCAGTGCTTGGGGGTTTACGCATTGTCGATGAGAAAGCAGGGTTAGGGCTTTTTTCCTTTTAAGTAACTCTTTTTTATACAACTATGAACCCCAGAATCCCTTATACAGAAATAAGTTCAAGCAATTTTTTAAATTTGGTCAATGGTCATTGACTAAATTTAGTCATTACTCAAAAAACCGTTAAAAACTGAGACTTACAGGCGCAAAAATTGCCTACCGCATCCCCTTCACTACAGCTGTTACTCCATGTACAATGTGCTGCGTCGCAAGTGCCGCCACAATAACGCCAAACACACGAGTTAGCACGTTCATGCCAGTAACACCTAGTAATTTCATCAATTTTTCTCCCATACGCATCGCTATATAGGTAAGAAGAAGCACAAAAACAGCAATGAAAATCACGCTGATTTCCGCTGTAAAACCATGATGTTCAGCCTCACGCATAAGCACTACCATGGATGTCATAGCGCCAGGACCTGCAATAAGAGGAATCGCCAAAGGAAACACTGAAATATCTTCACGATCAGTCGCTTCTTTTTCCTCATCATTTGTAGGAGTACGCGAACCTGTTGATTTAGCCATAACCATTTCAATACCGGCTAGTAGCAGCAAAAATCCACCAGCAATACGAAACGCCGGCTGAGAAATCCCCATCACATCCAGTAAGCGATCCCCAGCTATAGCAAAGAAAATCAGTAAAATTATGGCAATAATACACGTTTTTCTGGCAATTTTTTCACGCTGCAGCAACGAGTCAGTTCGCGTTAAACCAATAAAAATAGGCACAACCACAAATGGGTCAATAATCACCAATAATGTAACAAACGATTGCCATAAAAAATCAGACATTTTTCACTAAACTCTGTCTTTGTTTTCTGATAGTCTAAGCTAGTATTTGTAAAGGAACAATTAAAATGTCCCTAATCGAAATTACTCAAACATCACACCCTGTTATTTTGGAACTGCTTTACGCAACAGATAAAAATTTTACCGGCAAAGTCATTTATAAAAATGCGCGTTGTTTTTTGCATGAAAAGGCTATGCCCTTATTTGAAAAAGCTATTCTTCTTGCTGATCGACAAGGGTATCAACTTAAAATTTTTGACACCTTTAGGCCAAAACAAGCAGCCCAAGCTTTATGGGATTTTTGCCCTAACCCTATGTACGTAGCAGATCCTCAGAAAGGTTCAAACCACACTCGTGGTGTTGCGATTGATTTAACATTAGTTGATAAAGCAAGTGGACAAGAACTCAATATGAAAAACTATGAGCTCGATATGGGCACACCATTTGATGATTTCACGGATGATTCTCACCATAGTGCAGTTTTACCCCCAGAAATCGCACGCAACCGTTACATGCTACTAGGTATCATGATGAGCGCAGGCTGGGATTTTTATAATAACGAGTGGTGGCATTATCAGCTATTTTCACCAAGAGATTATCCTCTTATCGAAGAAGATTACGGAATCATGGGATTGTGCAATGCTGCCTAATTCTGAATGGATACTTTTAGCTCTGCTTGCCGTTGTTCTTTTAAAGCCTGAAGATATTCCAGTTGTTGCCAGATTTTTAGCAAAAGCGATTAAACAAGCCCAAACACTATGGAATGATTTAATAATTGACGAAGTAAAAAAATATACTGACTCAGAATACGTTGAATCGACCCCTAAAAAACACCCCTTTCATGCAGCTCCTTCTAAGGCAAAGTCACAGCCTGTAAAGGATTAATCCGTTAAAAATATTTCACAGCAAGTGATTGACATTGGTTAGTAAAGCTCGTTATTTAAGACTATTAAATATTTAGGAAAATTTTATGAAAAAGAATTTAAAAATGCTTATTTTAGGCATCATTTTGTCGCACTCGCTGTTATTTTGTGCTCAGCATGAAAGCTACGCCCAAGCACACGACAGAACAGTAGCTGATTTTTATGCAGGAGAAATGACAGATCCATGTCGAAATATTATTAGGTATGTTTTGAATAATCCTCAGCAATTTTTAGATGCAAAAGAACATAAGCATTATTTCTCTTGTAATGCTGAAGGTCGCTCCTTTCGTTGGGAAATTGATAGCATCCCTGGTGTAACAGACTACTTGGAGAAAAGAATATCTGGCATGATAGTAAGCCATCCTGAACGTGACGTAATGACTCGTTTTTTGGATGAAATTTTCTGCCAAATTTTTAGAATTACAAAAGACAACAAGCTCTTAACAGAAAAACTACCTTTTTCTGTTTCTGAAAAACTTAGAATTACAAATACTCAGTTAGAAAATATTCTTGAAGAAAATAGAAACCAAACTCAAGTTCCTCCCCTAGATATTAGACATTCTCAAGTAACACTAGAAGGAATCATCCCAGGTGGATTGCCTCCATCTTTCCTAAATTTCTATAGTGATCTTTTCAAAGGAAGAGAAGGGCTAAAATTAATGAAAGAACTAGTCATAGCAGGGGAATATAATTCAGTAATAGATTATCCTATGTCACCAGAGGTAAAGGGAGCAATCCTTGATGCTGGTATCGTAGATTTTAATATACAAGCGTTTATAAATTATTGCTTTAATAATCTAGATGCTTTTATATTAGCGCTACTACCACCAACAACTCCTGACCTTCCATTTTATGGTTCTGGGCGTGTAAAATGGAGTATTGATAACGTATCAAATGCTACAAAGTTTTTAGACAAAATAAGCGAACCAGAAGCAGCTTTTTTAGCCCATATGCATTCACCTTTTGCAAAAATTCAAGACCTTCAAGAAGCTATTGAAAAGCTAAATAAAGAACTACAGAAAATAACATCTTCTGGCAATCGCCAAGTAATAACTGTTTTACAAGCGCATCAACTAAGTGAGAAAGACGAAGAAGTAATTAAACTGCGTGCTAAAAGCATTCCTGTTTTAGAGATTAACCCAGCCTTAAAAGCAGCTATTGAAAAGTACAAAATAATACCCATTCAAGAATATTACGCTTCTCTCTATTTAGAAAGAGCAGCATTGCAATGTATTGTTAATGGAGCAAGAACAGCTCAACAAGTCTTTGCACAGTACCCTATTTCAGTACACTAATAGAACAACAAAAAACCCACCTTATGGTGGGTTTTTCAATTTCTACACAAAAAATATTTTACAAAACGCCCCGTTTTTCTTGATCACGCTCCATTGTTTCAAACAATGCCGAGAAATTACCTTCACCAAAACCATCGTGGCCTTCACGCTGAATAATTTCAAAGAAGATAGGCCCAATCACTGTTTCAGTAAAAATTTGATACAGTAACTCTTTACGGTCTCCATCAACTTCACCATCAATCAAAATTTTATATTTTGATAAGGTTTCATAGTCAAGCTCTAACGTTGGGAAACGCTCACGCACCACATCATAGTATGTATTACTAATATCTAGGAAATTAATGCCTTTTTGCCCAATTGAATCAACGGTCTTACTGATACTTTTTGTTGTCAAAGCAATATGTTGAATACCTTCACCTTTATATTCACGAAGATATTCTGCTATTTGCGAAGAATCTTCTGTTGGCTCATTAATAGGTATGCGAATTTTTCCACAAGGACTTGTCATCGCACGGCTTAGCAAACCAGTTTTTTGCCCAGTAATATGGAAGTATTTTATTTCGCGGAAGTTGAATATTTTCTCATAAAATCCAGCCCATTTAGTCATTTGCCCTTGATGAACATTATTGGTCAAATGGTCAATAATTTCTAATCCATAGCCTTTTGGATGCTTCTGAGCGCCTGGAAAAAACTCAAAGTCATAGTCATAAATTGTTTTTGAATCATAACGATCGACGAAAAAAATTAAACTATCCCCTACTCCATAAATTGCTGGGATAGCCAATTCTCCTTGTTTAATTTCTGATTTGTAAGGCCTTGCCCCTAAAGAAATAGCTCTATTTAATGCGAGTTCGGAATCTTTAACACGTATTGCCATTGCACAAGCCGATGGTCCATGAACTGCAGCAAAATCTGCCGCAAAAGACCCTGGCTGTTTATTCACAACAAAATTAATATGTCCTTGGCGATATAAAAACACGTTTTTTGAACGATGCTTTGCAACAAGTGAAAATCCAAGGGACTCAAAAGTATTTTCTAAACTATTATCATCATGAGGACTTGCAAATTCTACAAATTCAAATCCATCAGTTTGCATAGGGTTAGATAAAGGATCCTCACCCTGAATTGATAATTCTTTCACCGCAAAAGACATAGACGCTCCTAGTGTTGATTTTTCTTAAATTTATTAACAGTAAGCGAGAATTATGCTAATGCCAAGCCAGAAACTGAGTTATTTTATATTCATTAGCTTTTGATTTAACTCTCTATGATGCGCATGGCAAATCGCAACAGCTAAAGCGTCTGCTGCATCATCAACAACATTTTTTGGCATTGTGGGTAAAAGCCATGAAACCATTTGAGAAACTTGAGATTTCTGCGCATGGCCTGACCCCACGACGGATTTTTTTACTTTATTAGCTGAGTATTCAAAAACATTCAGACCAAATGATGCTGGAGTAAATAAAACCACACCTCTTGCCATACCCAATTTTAAAGTAGATGCTGGATTTTGATTTACAAAGGTTTCTTCAACAGCTGCTTCATGAGGTTGAAATTGCTCTAATACCTCAATTATTCCTTGATATAGTGTATTCAATCTTTCAGCTAATGGAGCTTTTGCATTAGTTTGTATTACGCCATGGGCAAGATAACTCAGCGAGTTTTCTTTTTTCTGTACTATCCCCCACCCCGTGCATTGAAGCCCTGGATCAAGCCCTAAAATCTTAATCATACCATTTGCAACAATTATACAGCCTTGAAAACCATAGCCGGATACCATAGAATAGTCACCCTAAAGTATATGTATAAAGTTGTATGGAAAAACAAAGAACTCTTTCTATTTTAAAGCCTGATGCGACTCGTCGTAACATTACAGGAAAAATTAATGCAAAAATTGAAACTAGTGGTTTACGCATTATTGCCCAAAAACGTTTACACCTGAGTTTATCACAAGCTCAAGCATTTTATGCTGTGCACGCAGAACGTTCGTTTTTTGGTGAACTTTGCCAATTCATGATCAGTGGCCCTGTTGTTGTACAAGTCCTCGAAGGCGACGATGCTATAGCTAAATACCGTGATATTATGGGGGCTACAAATCCTGCTAATGCAAAAGAAGGAACTATCCGTCAAGAATTTGCAGAATCTATTGAAGCAAACTCTGTACATGGTTCTGACTCATTGGAAAATGCAGCTAGAGAAATTGCTTTTTTCTTTAGCGAAATGGAAATTGTTAGTTAATCTTCCAAATACCCTTACCGGCGTTCGCTTTTTTGGCACGCCGGTACTTATTTATCTGTATTTTACTCATGACTACCTTTTAGCTTTCTGGGTTATGCTGACTTTAGGTGCTACCGACTGGTTAGATGGTTTTTTTGCTCGCAAATTTAATCAAGAATCACTATTTGGTAAGATATTCGATCCTATAGCTGATAAAACTCTGATGATTGCAATATTTGCAACGCTTGGCTATTTAAAGGCCCTACCGCTAGCTTTCGTAATTTTATGTCTCTCTCGAGACGTGTTGATCACCATTGGAGGTCTTTCAATGATGCAAACAATTCGTAAAAACAATTTATCACCAACCAAAGCCAGCAAAATTAATACATTTTTACAAATACTATGTATTTTAGTTGTTACTTATCGACTACAAACCACAAGCGTTAGCTCACTTCTTTTGTTTAGTGAAACTGTTTTAATTGCATTAACCAGCTTATTCACCCTTGCATCCGGACTACAATATGCAAAAACCTTTTGGAGATTTTTAAAAAGTAAGTAAGAATTTAAGTGTTCTCGCTTTCAAGGATTGTTTAGATGTTTTTTGCACGACCACGCACTCCCACTCGCCTTGAAGTATGGCCAACTTTTGTAGATGCATTATCTACAGTATTAATGGCAATTATCTTTGTTTTAATGACATTTCTTGTAGCTCAAGTTTTCTTAGTCGAAACAATTAATACAAAAGATTCTGAGGTTGCTAGACTGCAAGCTCAATTAAGATTATTTGAGCAAAATTTAGTTAAAGCAAAAAGCCAACACGAAGAAGCATCAGCAAAAGTAACATCTCTGGAAGAACTCATTACAAACCTTAATATGCAATTAGCAAAGCTTTCCCAAGATTTAGATCTTGAAAAAAATCAACATACCGATCAACGTACAGCGAATGAACGTTTAAAAATAGACTTAGAAAAGCTGGAAGAACGCCTAAAGCAGCTACAAGATCTACTCAATCAAGCGCAAACTGATTCAGCACAAAAAGAAGCAAATGTTAAAAAACTTCAACTTGACTTGCAAGCCCTAGAAAAAGAACAAGAAAAACACAAAGACTCAATCAAAGTTGGGCAATTTCGTTCACAATTTTTTGCGCAGTTAAAAAAAATTTTGGGAGATCGAAGCGATGTCCGCGTTGTTGATGATAGATTCGTTTTTCAATCTGAAGTACTTTTTGAAGTAGGTTCTGCTGATCTTGGTGAAGAAGGAAAAAAACAGTTAAATGAACTTGTAACCGCTCTAAAAGAAATTGGCAGCAAAATCCCTTCTGAAATTAATTGGATCCTTCGCGTAGATGGTCATACTGACAAGCGCCCTATAAAAAGCACACAATTTCCTTCAAACTGGGAATTGTCATCTGCTCGTGCAATTGCAGTTGTGCAATACATGATTAAAAAAGGCATTGATGGAAAACATTTAGTAGCAGCTGGTTTTGGAGAATTTCAGCCACTTAGTACAGAAGAAGCAAATCTTGATCGCAATCGTCGCATTGAATTTAAGTTAGATCAAAGATAGAAAGAAATTATTACATCGCCTGTTTAATTTCTTCAATAAATCCCTGAACAATTTTATCATGCCCCTTCAATAATCCATTTACTTTTTTCTCAATAAGACCTTGGCTACTAAATAGTATAGCGCTCACTGAAAACGTACTACCCTCAATCTGTGCATACACTCCAACTGCATCATGACACGAAAGGTTAAGTGAATCAGTAATAGTTCGCTCAATTTGAATGGCCAGAAAGCTATCTGGATGATTAACTTTTTGTAATATCGAATCAAAACGAGTATCACCACACCGTTTTACAACAGCTAGCGCACCTTGCCCAGGTGCTGGCACACAAAAATTAGCATCAAGAACTTGCACATTGGCACTCACCCCATCAATACTATTTTTATTAAAAATTCCCATACGCATTAATCCAGCTAATGCAAGAATAATCCCATCAAAATCTCCATTAATATATTTTTGCAAACGAGTTTGAATGTTACCTCGGCATGGCATAATGGAAACATTAGGATAGTGAAGTGTTAACTGACGCGCACGACGCAACGATGAAGTTCCAATCGTTATATTTGCTTCATGATTTTCAAGTTGCACATTCGGATTTGTAATTAGCACATCTTTAGGATCCAGACGAAGAGGTACCGCAGCAAGCTCAAGCCCTTCAGGCAAAGGTGTTTCTACATCTTTCATTGAATGCACAGCCAAATCAATTTCACCCCGTAGCAAAATAGCATCAAGCTCTTTCGTAAAGAGAGATTTACCCCCACACTCATGCAATGGCCCTGCTATTTTATCCCCAGAACTAACCATAGGAACCAGCTCACAATTAGCGTTAATCCCCATAGCAGTCAGTACTTGCCTAGTCTGCACAATTGCTAGGGCAGATTTTCGCGTTCCTATACGAATGGGACTAGGCGTTATCACAAAACCATGCTACTTAAGTGTTATATGCATCTGGAAACTCTACAATGAACAGCGCCGAAATTCAACGGCTGATACAGCTTTTGAGCCGGCTCCCTGGCCTCGGCCCCAGATCGGGCCGAAGAGCAGCATTGCATCTGCTACAAAAAAAAGAATCTCATATGGCGCCGCTTATTGAGGCGATTGCACATGCTTATGAGACTATCCAAATTTGTCAAAGTTGTTTTAATCTCGACAGTAATACAACATGCAGTTTGTGTCGTGATCCCAAGCGTGATCCATATACTCTATGCATCGTAGAATCAGTCAGTGATCTATGGGCAATGGAGCGTTCAAATACTTACAGAGGTCAGTATTTCGTACTTGGAGGAAATTTATCTGCAATGCAAGGTATCGGCCCTGAACAATTGAACTTGCAGCCCTTACTTGAAAAGGTACAAAATACTCCTTTTCAAGAGGTAATCTTTGCCTTAAGTGCTACTCTTGATGGACAAACTACCATGCACTACGTACGTGAGCGTATTTCTTCTTTTGTGAAAAATATTTCAAGCCTTGCACACGGTGTACCTGTTGGAGGCGAGCTAGATTATCTAGATGATGGCACGTTATCTACGGCTTTAACGCATCGATATAAGGTGGCTTAAGTAGAATTTTCTAGAAATGCCCAAAAATAGTTTCTATATTACAAACTAGAAAAACAATAGTATTTGATTTAAACAATGACAAAGAAATTTCTCCTAAGCTTATTATGGTTTCTATCTATTGCTGAAGGCTCTTTCCGAACACAAGGAGACCATGAAGAGAGTATTGGAGCTGCTAGAAATGTACCAGGCTGTAGTGCTGCAGTAATAATTCTCACAGAAAAGCCTGATGGGCAAACAAATATTTTTAATGGTACATACGTAGCACCAGGAAAAGTACTGACCCATTCTCATGAAAAAATGGTTCCCGGTAACACTTGGGTTATCTCTTCATTTCTATGTTCAGAGCTTTCTTATGCTATTGGTTTTGGATACAAAGGAGAGATTACCTTTTTTCAAGCAGATATAAACGAACAACTCAAAAGAAATAGACAAAGCTGTCGAGAAGTACGCAATATAATTTATCCTTCCAATCGTCAAGAAGTTGCAAGAGAAGAAGTAAGACGTACACTAGATATAATCAATCTTCCAAACAGTTTACCATTTGTAGCGAATTATGAAGAATATGTTACCGAAGCAGCAAAAGCTCCTCTTACAGGAAAAGATTTTTCTATTGTTGGTTCTGATTATTGTATATTGGAAATTGACCCATTTGCAGAAACTCATCCGATTGCTAAAGTTGTCTCTTCTGCAATTGAAGCAGAAACAATTATATATGTTTTAGGGCATAGTTTAGCTACCAAACTACATGATGGCAGCAATCATCGTTTAACTGAAGAACTCAGAAAACCTGATTTGGAACATCAAGTAAGAGCTATTTTGCCTGGAAAAACTCAACAATTCAAAACTACGTTACCTTTGGGCACAACTTACTTTTCTCAAGTTGCTAAGCCCTTAGAAGACATGCTTATTGTAGAAGCAGTTTGCGCAAGCACAAAAAATACCCAATCAGGTATAATTAGCGATGAAATCTGGGATCCTACAAGAACAGACCCACGTATTCAAGCAATGATTGTAAATGGATTAAGCGGTAGCGGTGTCTATAATGAAAATCACGAACTCATTGGCATTGTAAGTTCTGCTCATAAAAATATAGCCACAAAAGCTATCGAAGATTTATTCGCACAAGCGATAAAATCTAAGGATAAAGAATCAGCAAAACTGTTATTATCTTCTTTACCAGAAAGGATAAATCATCCTCTCTTAAATATCCATCAAATGATTACACTTAGTGATATTCAAGAATTATTAGGAACCTCAATATAAAAAATTGAAGATGGTTTAGATAAAATATTCTATTTAACTAGGCCATCTTCAAAATTATTTAGCCATCCTATGTCATGCCTTACTGGCATGATTTTTGTATATAAAAGCATACTATTATATAGCGAAAAGGTAGCTGAGTGCCAAATGAAGTAAGCATGGGCAAAGCCATTGTAGATCCAAGCGGCAAAAAGCCCGTACGTATTGGACTAAACAATGGTGGCCTTGATATGCAAGCTACCGGTGAACAAATCAAAGAAGCAACTCTTGCTGGCGCAAAAAAACAAAGCGACACTATTGATAGAAACAAGACCACCGTTCTTCCAGCCATCAGCGCCCTACAATCAAAGGTTCAAGCATTACAAGCTGATGCAATAGCATTAAGCAATTATCTTGGTGATGATCGCCCTGGCATTGAAAATAGCTTTAAAAATCTTCAAGCATCTATTGCAAAATCAGGAGAATTTTCAACAACGTCTTACGTAGAAGTCACTATAGATAATACCGTTGCTCAAGCAACTACCGGCGCAATAGCAGTTCGTGTTGTGCAGTTAGCTGTTGTAGATTCACGTATCACAGCAGATACAATTATAAATTCAAGCCATGCACCCATTACCTCAATTCATAATGCATTAGGCATAGCAGGAAGTTTTACAATTAATGGTGGCGATACAATTACCGTAAAAGAAACTGATACTTTATATTCAATTACCTCAGCCATTAATAATTCCAATTCAAATGTACAAGCTAGTTTTACCCAAAATGGTTCAAATTATGAACTAAGGTTAAATGGAACAAGTCTTGCAAAACCCCTTATCTTTTCAGATGACGGGAATTTACTAACAACCTATTTTGGCATCAATACAGCCACCCCAACTGATGTAAGTAAATTGCAAGCAAAAATTGAGTGTGACGTAGTTGACGGCGCAAATGGTATAGTCACAAAAACATACTCGTTTGATTCTAATATCATTAAAGATTTAATTCCTGGAATAACATTAAAACTCCTTAATACCACAAAAAATAGTGCTGGTAGCTATGACGACTTAAACATTAATATTAGCCATAATAACAAAGAAGCATGTGACAAAATCCTTGCATTTTTTCAACACTATAATGATGTACGTGAAATTCTTAATAGAAATTTGATGACCGACGAAGATGGTGCCCCTCTAGATCCAGAAGCTGTAATGGTACGATCACCACTTATTAGAAAACTTGATGAACAATTGAGAGACATTGCACGTTTCACCCTAAGGGGTGCTAAAGATGGCGATTATAGGTCTTATCGAGATATTGGAATTGTGCGCGATGAAGCAGCTACTGGATTTCAAACCGGTATCTTTACAATAGCCGATGCCCAAAAAGTTTTAGAAGCAATTAATAATAATTTTGACAAAGTCAAAAAATTATTTGGAAATTATGCTGTCGTTTCAAACAGTAATTTTCATGTCTCAGACCTTGGACCAGATTTTGATTCTATGCTAGCTGGACAACCAATAACTATCACACTCAGCAATATCGGTGGTACTTATTATTCACGATTTGTATCTGGAAACAATGATACAGGAAACGTTGAACAAAAAGGCCCTTATCGTTTAGTAGGCAAAAAAGATAGTGTTTTCGATAAAATGGTTATTGATTATAAAGGAGCACCAATTTCAGAAGGTAGCTCTATAACTTTTACAATGACTGCAACGCAAGGCCTTGGGGTTGTATCGGCTAGATCTTTTAATCAATCATTAAAAAGCGATACAGGGGACTTTGCAACTGAAGTAAAAAAAGTTCAACAAAAAAATGAAAAACTTGAAAAACAAGTTAAAAGAATTGAAAAACAGGCAGAAAGAGAAGAAAAAAGATGGATAACGCAAGCTGCTCGTTATGATGCAATGAAAGCCCGTTATGCAGACTTTTCAAGACAATTAGAAAACATGAGCATGGCCCACAGTAGAAGAAACTAGGATCTAAATATGTATAACCGATATAAACAAACTTCCATACAAGGCTTAACAATTAATCAGCAAATTGCGACCGTCTTAAAAGATATCAACATGAAAATACAAGAAAGCGAACGTTTGTTTAGAAGCTATAAGTTAGCTGCAAGCATAGAAACCGGTGAAAAAGCTGTTTATAAATCAATTGCTTTATCTAATATTATGGAAGGATATATCAATCAAGCAGCAGCAAAACATAAAAATAAACCGGAGGTAATAGAAGGCCTTAAAGATTTACAGCTACATTTTGATAATTTACATAAGGTCATTAATCAGTACGTAGTCAAACGCAACAAAGAAGTATACGAAAAAATAGTCCTCAATTTAAAAGCAATGGAAGATTTTTGGGTTGATTTACCCCCTCCTGCTCAGTAGGAAAAAATTACCCAGCAATGCTTACTCCAAAAGCGTGTAACTCCCCAAGAATTCTTTGCAAATCTTTTTCAGTACTACCTTCTGCCCTTACAATCAAAGCACTTTGCGTATTAGATGCACGCACCAACCACCAACCATAAGCTTCTTCAACACGCACACCGTCAATGTCTTTAAAAACTTTTCCAGCCTGAGTTAGTTTTTTTTTCAAATCACAAATAATTTGTACTTTCTCATCTTCATCACAATTAAGACGTATTTCCGGGGTACTATAAGCCTTGGGAAGTTTTAATACTAAATCAGAAAAACTTCCATCAAGTTTTTGAATATAATTCAGCAGAAAAATAGCTGCATATAGCCCATCATCAAAACCGTAGTACTGATGTTTGAAAAACATATGACCACTCATCTCACCTGCAAACACAGCATTATGCTGAACCATCGCTTGTTTAATCCAAGAATGACCCGTGCGCTCCATCACTGGCTTCCCACCAGCCTGCGCAATTGCATTAAACGTATGGTTACTACATTTTACATCAGCAATGACCGTACCACCTTTCGCTTCTTGCAAAACGGCTTGGCTTATAATGGCAACCAATTCATCACCAGCAACGATACGCCCGCTAGCATCAACAACGCCAATACGGTCTGCATCTCCATCAAAAGCAAAACCGATATCGCACTTATGTTCTTTAACAGCCGCAATAAGATGGCTCAAATTCTTAGGTACACTAGGGTCAGGATGATGATTAGGAAAACTACTATCAATATCTGTAAATAAAGCTATATGAAAATGCTCGGGCAATGCTT
Organism: Alphaproteobacteria bacterium; assembly: GCA_947487955.1. Classification (GTDB taxonomy): domain Bacteria; phylum Pseudomonadota; class Alphaproteobacteria; order Paracaedibacterales; family CAITNM01; genus CAITNM01. The sequence goes on along the minus strand of CANKYV010000011.1, from coordinate 26,257 downwards.
CACAAAACGCTTCAACAATCGGTCCTGCAGCACCATTTCCAGCATCCCAAACAATTCTTAAGGGTTTTTTGAATTCATGACACTGCAATATTCGCTGAACGTATTTAGTGAATATGTCTTTGCACGATGTGCGAGTACCACCAGGCTTTTTTGTAACTGCTTGATGAATAAGTTTTTGGATTTGCTCTCCAAAAAAAGGCTTATTCCCCATCATAATTTTGATGCCATTATCATCTTTTGGATTATGAGACCCCGTAATCATTAAGGTTGCATCAGCATTTAGTTCAAAACCTGCAAAATAGCTCATAGGTGTGGGGCCAATACCGATATCTAGAACCTCAAGACCACAATCGATCAACGCCTTACACAAAGCAGCATGAAGTGCTGGAGAACTGTCACGCCCATCGCGACACACAACAACAGTTTCCCCACCATTACCACACAATAAACTACCGAAACATTCCCCAAGCCATGTAGCATCTGCATTAAAAAGATTATTACCGTAAGTCCCTCTTATATCATACTCGCGCAAAATAACCGGATTAGGCTGATACATGCTCTATCTTTGTTAAAAATATGGGATATTCTAGATCATTCACAAAAAAAATAGCAACCAATTATCCAGCTTAAAATTTTATAAAAAAAATATATATTGCAAAAAATTATAATTATTACTAAATAATAAATATAAGTTTTTTAATGAGTTAATTATGACTAAATATTTATTGATAATGATTTTATGTTTAACCTCTCACATCTTCAGTGCAGAAGAGCAAAAAGAAGAGATCAAGAAAACACCCAGCATTTCTCTCCCAACAATTGAAGATATAACAATAGGAGATTTTGTCACAGCCCTTGCCGGATCTGTAGATATTAATGGAAGAGAATGGAGCCTTACCAAAGAAGATAATCAAGAGATTTTGCGACAATTTTTGACTGCCCCCCACTCACACACAACTGAATTAAGATTTCTTGAAGAAGGTTTTACCAATATTCCCTACGATGTAGATGCCTTAGGGCGCTTACGTATGAATGTAATCTTCACAAATGAGAATTTTATTGATGAAGAAGGTTATTACGTTCCATATAAAACTTTTCTAGTTACTCAACTCACACAGGAAGAGCTAGCCTTACCAGAAGTCACAGAAAAACAATTAAGCGTAAGCTTTGAACAACACAGTGAAGACTACAGAAGCTACAATCTTGTGCAAAAAGCACGTTATATTGAAAACAACAATAAAATAGTATCCGCAATGATAAGCTGCATGATTAATGAAGAACAAAGAAATCTGGCATTACAGCAATATCAGCAACTGATGCAACAAATGGCTACACTACCACGAGCATGTGACATAGAAAATGATTTAAGCTGATAAAGGCATCTTAAGTGTCGTCAATACAGACTCTAAATGCGAGCGACCTTAGGATCGCTCGCAGAATTAGCTTGAAAAATAGCCCATAGGTGCCAGACTCCACTAATAAACTTCTTTCGAAACCTATGCTTTGGGCATTCTATTTTCTTTGGGTCTTCCCAGCAGGCGTAGCCTGCGTGGGATCTACCTTCCCACAGCAGCTCCTGTATTTAATTTGCCGTATTTTTTAAAAATATCCAAAATCCCACCGTGACCATAAGCCACACCCAAACCTTGAGCAGGCAAATCAAAGGTCGTATGAAGTATTCCCCAATCATCATAAAATGGTTCAGGACACGTTATCGTAGTATCTGCCCCTCTGCTAAGCAGCAGATCTATAATTTCTAGGTAGCCATTGAAACAAGCAAAATGCAAAGCTGTTTTTTCATTGGTAGCTTGAATATCTATATTAGCACCGTTATCTAATAGGAAATTTATTACCTTTAAACGATCTTCCATTTTTACTATTTTCGTAGTGCTAGTGTCTATAGAAAGAGACTCCAGATTTATCTGAGTACGAGCAAGGTCAAGTCCTCTACTGGCAACATGCATGATGTAGTGGAGACATCCCCATTCCATCTAGTTGATTATAATCATCGACTGCGCAGTTGAGTGCGCTCATCAAAGTAAAAAATACTGCAAAATTTGAAAAGCGTAGAAACATTTTGATAGCTTTTATCATCTTAAAATCTTAAAAAATCAATTGAGTAAAAAGGAGTTAAGCAGATGTTATTGTATTATTCAACTGTTATGATGTAATACTAGCAATTCCCCCTGCACTAAAACTCCATTTGTGGAAAATTTAGTATGTTAAAACGTGCTCAATCTACAAAAATCCGTCAATTCGTTTTAATTTATAGTTATGCCCCGCTACCACTAAGCCATATGCGTTTCACCTGTTCATAATCATAACCCGGTTCATAATGCAGCTTTCTAGTATCATTTTTCCTTTGCTTAACTGTTGTTTTCTGTGAAAGCACTCTGTTAATTTCTTCTTGATACTGCTTTGGGTGTCTTGTACTTAAATAGCGCATCCATTGCGCTCGCACATTCAATGGTATTTCACGAACCGTGAAAACAAAAATGCTCAAATGTTCTGGCGCCACATTAGTTAATGCCGTAATTACTTGATACTTACCTTCCTCATCCATAACATGCCCATCTGTATCTCGAGTAAGACAAGAAACAATAGTCTCAAAAGCCTTCGTTAAGTTTTCTGGCTGCTTAACTAACTTCAATGCTAGCTCATTCGCACGCTGTGTACTCATACTATGAATAAGGCGTTTGAATACAGCATTTTCGCTCTCTATAGAAGTTTCCTCAATCTCTACCTGTGTAGGTAATTGCCGTTTTTGCCAATCCATTCTTTGGGTAAAATTATCTAAGGGTAGGTTCGCTTCACTTGTAAAAGAAGCGAAAGAATAGGAAGGTGAATTTAATACTCGTTCTTCCCCTTCTGTTGCACACAAACCTTTTATTATTAAAATTATACTTAATGTAAAATAAATATGCAAAAACACACGCATAACAAAGTTTAAAATAATTTTTAATATCTACCCTAAGCAACAAAAACTTGTCAATGCGCTTTAATTTATCATTATTCCCCCATCCCCTTAAGCAGCACGATTTTCATCTGCTGATGGTTTCAGCTCTGGTGACAACTCTATTGGTGTAGCTGAGCTAGGGAAAGCATCGGCACTAATCTTAGTTTCTGTTTTATAGCTATCAATCACTCTGATAATCTCTGCCTGATACCGCTCTGGCTGCATTGGGGCTAAACGTCGTATTAAACTCACTTGTTCATTCATAGGAACAACTGTGTGTAATTGTTGTACGATAGAATCCGTGAATTGCTGCATAAAAAGGTCTAAGCGTTCTGGTGCCATCTTAGCTAATGACTCAATCACCCAAAGCTTATAGAATCCATATATACCCTGAGTAAGGCGATTGACAGCAGTTTTAAAGTTTTCCATATGCTCTGGTGTCACCTTAGCCAATGCATTAATCACCCAGGCTCGAAACGCCTCCATACTTTGAGCAAAATGATTAACGGCAGCTTCAAAACTTTCTATATCTTCTGGTGCCACCTCAGTTAATGCCTTAATCACCACGGCCTTATTGTCCACATCCATACCTTGAGCAAAGCGATTAACAGCAATTTCAAAGTTTTCCACCTGCTCTGGCTTTATTTTAGCCAATGCCCTAATTACCTTAGCTTTATTGAAGCCACCCATACCTTGAGCAAAGCGATTGACATCAGCCTCGAACTTGTTCGTTAAGCGTTCTGGAGATACCTCACCTAATGCCTCAATCACCCGAAGTTTATCCATTTCACACATCCATTGGGCAAGACGATCAGCAGCAGCCCCAAACTCGTTCGTCAAACGTTCTGGTACTATCTCAGCAAATGCCTTAATCACAGCAGTATTAGAGCGCCCAACTATACCTTGTGCTAAACAATTGACAGTAGTTTGAAAACTTTCTTCAGCCGTCCTTGCAGCTAATGCCTGAATCACCCAAGTCTTTTCATTTTTGTACATGCCCTGGGTAAAACGATTGACAGTAGTTTTAAAATTTTCCATCTGCCCTGGTTCTACCTTACTTAATGCCGAAATTACCAAGGATTTATGGTACCCATCCATACCTTCGGAGAAACGATTGACATCAGCCTCGAACTCATCTGTCAAATGATCTGGAGATACCTCAGCTAATGCCTGAATCACCCAAGTCTTTTCATCCCTATACATGCCCTGGGTAAAACGATTAACAGCAGCTTCAAAATTTTCCATCTGCCCTGGTTCTACCTTACTTAATGCCCTAATTGCCTCAGCTTTATTGAAGCTATTCATATTTTCGGTAAGACGGTTAACAATCGTATTAAAACGGCCCTCATTAATCGTTCGCGTAATCTCTGCCTGATACTGCTCTGGCTGCATTGTACTCAAACGGCAAATCAAATCTGCTTGTGCATACTTAGGAACAAAGCTTTGTAATTGCTGTCGCATGATAGGATCCATGAATTGATGAAAGAGAGTATCTAAGTGCTCTATCTTAGCCAATGCCCTAATCACCCAGGCCTGCTGCCATTCCATACCCGGAGTAGGACGATTGACGAAAACCTCAAACTCGTTCGTTAAGCGTTCTAGTGCTACATCAACCAATGCCCCCAATACCTGAACTTTCTCGGGCTCGATTGTATTTTGGATAAAGTGTATCGCTACCTCTTTAAAATGATCTGTTAATCGCGCTGGTGGCACCTTGGTTAATGCCAGAATCGCCCATACTTTATGCACTCCCATACCCTGGGTAAGGTCCTGTGCAATATCCGCAAATCTTTCCATCTGTTCTATGGATACCTTAGATAATGATTCAAGCAAAGTAGGGTGATGCCGTTCAGGTATATCATGTGCCAAACGCGTGAAAGCAGTTTCAAAGATTTCTCTATTTTCAGGCGTCATTTTAGCTAACACCTCGCTCAACGTAGGTTTATTATTTTCTGAAGAAGAATCTGATAAACATATAAAATCTCCTTCAACATAAGCAGAAAAACTACCTGAGTGAATTATGGGAAGAGAGAGACCATTGGAAAAGAAAGTAGGTTTATTATTTTTTGAAAAAGAAACATCAGCTGGGGGAGAATAGGACACTGAGGTTTCTTCCACTTCCCCTTCCATTGCACAAAACCCTTCTATTGCTAAACTTATACTTAGTGCAAAACAAATTTGTATAAAAATGCGCATAACAACTGTTGAAAAAATTTTCTACTACTTATCATGCTTATTAAATCTTAAAAACTTGTCAACGCGCTTTAATTTACTGTTGTTAACTCATAAAAAGCATCAATAGTGAAGATAACCCATTGCCTCTCTGCAAAAACTTGTAATACAAGGCTTCTTTCGAACCTGAAAATTAATCAAGCGTCCGGATAAAAGCTCCTGGTTTCCACGCAGGCTATGCCTGCTGGAAAGACGCAAAGAAAATTTAGAACATAGGTTTTTAAGGAAATCTATTAAGAACAATCTAGACTGATAAAGGCATTTTAAGATTTGTAAGTACTGACTCCAAATAGGGACGAAGCTCAGGATCGCTCGCCGCTAATGCCAAATTAGCCTGCAACCATCCAATTTTAGTGCCGCAATCATAACGCTCTCCGTTAAAGCGAAACCCTGTCAAAGGAACGTTCGCCCCAAGCATAGATTGCAGCCCATCGGTTAGTTGAATTTCTCCACCAGCGCCAGCTTTTTTAAAACCCAATGGTTCAAAAATTGATTTGCTAAGAATGTAGCGACCAATAATAGCCGTTGATGAAGGGGCAGATGCTATATCTGGTTTTTCAACCACCGCTTTAGCCTGCACTTTAGAACCTGATTGCGAGGAAATATCAAGCACACCATAACGATTAACCTCGTTTTTTGGAACATCAATCACAGCCACCATGTTCCCATCGTCTTTAGTATAAGAATCAACCATTTGCTTTAAGCAAGGAACTTTTGATTGAATTAAATCATCTGCAAGTAAAAGCGCAAACGCATCTTCTTGAATAAAATGGCGTGCGCACCAAACTGCATGCCCCAATCCCAACGGTTCATGCTGACGCACAAATAACGCTTGCCCCTCTGGAATACGAATAGAGCGAATTTTTGCCAGATCCTCATTTTTTCCACGACTTTGTAAAATTGATTCAAGGCCACTGTGGCTATCAAAGTGATCTTCAATCGCCTCTTTACCTTGGGAAGTAATAAAAATAAATTTCTCAATGCCTGCTGCTTTTGCTTCTTCCACTGCATATTGAATCAGCGGCTTGTCTACCACCACCAACATCTCCTTTGGAATAGCTTTTGTCGCAGGCAAAAACCGACTTCCAAGACCAGCTACTGGAAAAACAGCAGTTTTTATCATCAGGCAACTTTCTTTGTTTGCTTAGGAATTTGAATCATTTCTAGCAGCTGATTCAATTCTTGGCGAGCCGCCACATGAGAAATATTCATTGCAACTCTTGCTTCACGCAAATCAAGAAGCGTAATCCCATTTAAAAATAATTCTCTAAAAATCACACGCTCACCAAAACCTGCAACCAAACGAAACCCTATACGCTTTGAAAGATTCTCAAGCGCTTTGCGCATTTCTTCTTTGTTACGTGAATTTACAGCCGTTAAACGATTACGTAGCACAATCCAGTCAATAGCCCTTCTATCACCTCGCATTGCACGTTGTTTTTTCTGCTCCCATACCATTTCTGAATAGGTGCTAGGACGCACAACTTCTAAAGTTTCAGGATTCAATCGTGCCAGCATATCAAGATCAATAAAGCTATCATTTAATGGAGTGATAAGCGTGTTCGCAAAGCTATGCGCCAAACGTGACAAGTACATATCACTCCCAGGAGTATCAATAACGATATAGTCACTATCTTTTAATTTTTCTAGTGTTTCTTTGAAATTTTTTTCATCTTCAGCTTGTGCTTCTTCTACAATAGGCTTTTCAGAACGAAAAACAGGGAAATGCTCAGGCAAAGGCAAATGTTCATCAGGATTTGCTTCACTGCGTAAACGCCTATTTTCAACATACCGAGACAAAGTCCCCTGTCGCGCGTCCACATCAATACTACCCACCGTATACCCTTGGCGTAAAAGGGATGTGATAATATGCATCGCTGCAGTTGATTTGCCTGTTCCGCCTTTTTCGTTGCCTAATACAACAACATACGGACTATGATTCTCAGACATTTGATGTTCCTTTGCTTAGATTCTGATTTTATAATAGGAAGAAACAAGTAATAAATTCAAGATTTTATTATCAGCGATCAAATATTATAGAAACTCATTAATTATTAATGTAAAATTTTAATAAATGTGCCGGTAATTTAAAGTTCGCACTTAAAAAGATGAGCCCTCACTTTTATGAGGGCCCAGTTTAGGCAGATGAATTAGACTTCTTCTGTAACGTTGCTATCAGTTAAAACTGTTGGAATAACTTCAGTGGTAGTAGCATTTACTCCTTCTCCAGATACTTTAGGCAAAGTGTCATCGTGTTCAGAATCATCTAGATCATCATGTTCAATTGAAACTGAGGATGGTTGAGGAGACAACAATGTTTTTGCTTGTGTCAAATCAGCAGATTCTATTAGCGCAGAAGTAGCAAAAGTATTTTGAAGTAATGCTTGCGCGCCAAGAGTTTGTTTTAGAAAATCGACCGTTAATTGTTGAAGATCTATCATAAATGGCAATTCTAAATTCACCTCTGTTGCATAATCAGCAGCACCGACAACAGAAATCAGACCATCATTTTTAACAATTAACTTTTGTGATGGTACTGTTGCTGGCAAAGTTGCATGCAAAGCATGGACTTTACTAGCTAAAACGTTAGCAGCACCTGGATCAGTTGTGAATGCAACTGCCGAAGGAACAGTTGACGGCTTTACCATAGTACCAAAAAGTGCATCAAAAGTTGCGTAAGCTAGATTCTTCCTGGACTCAAGTTCTTTAAGTTGTAAAGTTTGCACTGGACCAAGCTGAGGAGCAGAAAACCAGCCAGAGGAAGTAGCTGTTGCATTAGTTTTTAAGATATCACCTGTAATTGATTGCAAATATCTGCCAATTATAGGAGCAATTGCACGCACTTGCGGTATAACATCCACCAAAAAAGCAGCTCTTTCGAGATTTTCAGTCGTTGGACTTGTTATCGCTATCATCTGACGGAATCTTAAAAGTGTCTCTAAATCAGTTAGTGATGCCGTAAGCTCATCACGTAACGCTAATTTACTGCGAACTTTTAAAAGATAAACTTGTTCAGCAACAGACAGCTTAGAAGTATCTGGTTTGATTACAGTGTATGTTGAAAGAGTTTCTATAGGCACAACTTCACTTTGTTCTGAAAGTACCGAAAATGCATGCACACCAGGGCTTCGAAGTTGTTCACTTAGCTTATTTACATCGCGCTGTAACGGATCAATTTCTTCGCTCAACTCGTTTATTGTACCTTGTAATGAAGAAATTTGTTCTCTAAGCTTATCTTCTTCAATACTGCCTAATTTCATTCCTTCATAATATCGCATTAAGCCTTTCAAGCTACCTTTTGCCTCTTTCTGTGCGTCTTTAAAAAAGCTTGCAGTCAGAGAGGAACCAAGAATTGTTGTTGTTAACTCTTGCTCAAGAGTATCTTGATTTATTCCTTGTTCCACTAGCTTTGCTACATAGGTAGCAAATACTTTTGGTCCCTGAGTTGAGTCTGAAAAGCATCCTGTGGACTGCCTAATTTCTTGATTAATCCCATCTAAAGAGTACACTACATTTGCAGCATTTAGACTTTGAACGTGTAAAACACCACCCAGTAGCAAAGCGATGGCCGTAAATTTTAGGGATGACTTCATTTAGATACTCCTGAAAAAAATGATACTTACCTAATTAGTGTAGACCTGAAAACCAAAAAATAAAGTACTTTTTTTCCTGCTACTTTTTATTCTTTTCAAGATGAATTTTCATTCTATTGCCTAATAAAAATACCACATCCAATACCTTAAACTTAGAGGGTAATACTTTTTGACCGATAGTTTCCGTAATCGTTATACGCTCTAAAGCGGATTTTTCGATACGCTCCACCGCCAGCCCCGATAACACACCATGGGTTACAAATGCTTCAACGGATAAAGCCCCGTGTTGCATCAATAATTCAGCAGCCCCGCATAAAGTATTTCCCGTATCTACAATATCATCTACCAAAATGCAATTATAACCGCCCACGTTTTCACTAATACTGCCCATGCTACATGTGCTATCAAAATTTCTAATTTTATTCATTACAACAAACGGCGTACCAAGCACTTGGCTAAGTTTTTGTGCTCGCTCTGTACCACCAGCATCAGGAGAAACAATCATTAAATTAGATTTATTTTTTAAAGCATCTGCAAATAAAGAATTTGTTTCAATATTTTGCACCTCAATATTAAAAAAATCTTCAATAGTTAGCGAATGCAAATCAACCGTTATTAGTTGATCAACCCCTGCAGCTTCCAAAAATTTTGCAACTAACTGTGCTGATACCGGTTCATTTAAATGCTTAGATTTATTTTGCCGGCTATAGCCAAGGTACGGTACTAAAGTAATCACTCGACCAGCCCCAGCTCGCTTAGCAGCATCAACCAGTAATAACAACTCCATCAATGTATCGTTCACTGGTCGTGAAGTAGACTGCACAATAATGACATCTTCTCCACTTAAGCTTTCTGCCAGCTGTACTCGAAGCTCTCCATCAGCAAAATAATTTATGTAAGCTTCTATACAATCTAAATTAAGAAATTCACTAAGGCGCTCTCCAAGTTTTCGACTATTACTGCCAATAATAAGTTTAGTCATAAGAAAAATATTCTAGTTCCTTAACGAGCGTAGAATATAAAAGACCAAAAATCTTCATTAAAAATAATTTTGAAATTAATAAACAAAATCAGGATTCATAATAGATTTTTTTCTTTCCTTTCTCTTCGGTTCTTCTTGGGCAGAAACTGTAGAAGCAGATTTTTTTCTTTCCTTTCTCTGTGGTTCTTCTTGGGCAGAAACAGAAGACGACTCACCTTCATTTGTTGTGGAATCATCTTCCAAAGAGTTAAAATAATCCAAAGCAATATCACGTGCTTTACTTAATTTTTTACTTCTAGTTTTCCTTATTATCTTTGACAACCTTGCCTTTGTATACCAAGGAACAATTTCATCTTCTGAAGAGAAAGAATTTTTAAGGTCTTTTTCTGCATAAGGATAATGACGCGATAAAGAATCATTTTGCAAAATATCACAAGCGGTGAATGCTTTTGCTGAAATTTCAAGATTTTTCCAAACTGAAATTGCTTGCTTGTGATGCTTATAAAACTTATCGTCACTTAAAAGTTTACAAGCAATAACTTCTTTCGCCAGAGAAATTGACGAATGAACACTTTTATCATTCGAGAATTCTTTCCATGCGCTTATCGCTGCTTCATGTTCGTAATATTTTCCTAAAGACTTATTTGTAAAAAGTTGTAAAGCAAGAAAAGCCTTTTTTTCAGCAGGAAGATCCTCTTCAGTGAGAAGATCAACAACAACAGACGCTGCTTGCACACGAAATTTTTCTAGCTTTTTTTTTAGAAAAATCTGCTCTATAAAACCTACTTTAGTAACAGGCGAAGCTCTTGGATTTTTAAGACATGACAATATATCCTCCTCGCTTTTTTGGAAAAATTCAAAAGGAAATTCAGGGGAACATTCAAAAGGATATTGAGAGCATTCAACTAGACTTTTTTCAGCCAAAGCACGATTCTGCCTTGAAATAAAAATCAAAACTTGTTCCAGATTTTTCTTAATAGCAAGAGAAACCATAGGGTCTGCAATGTATGAAATTGCATCTTCGATATTCTGCTGATGGTGTTTAGAGAAATCTCTATTGGTCAATATGTGAAGAGTAATTCCTGCATAATAATCAGGATGATGCACAGGCCCTTCCATCGCATAAGAAAAATTTACAAAATTTAGTATAAAAAGACAGATGATGCTAATTTTTAAAATATTTTTTTGCATAATATTATTCATTAATTAATTCAAACGAAGAATATATAATATTATATTGCTAATTTCAACATATCTTCAAGCTTTAATCGCCGTTATCATCCATGAGTTACTACGTCCATTGAAAGGATTTCTATCAACTCGTTCTTGTTGAATATTTGTAAAACCCTGGCTTTGCAAAAATTGATTAATTGAAGAATCAGCCCGAGACTGCTCAAGTCTTTCTAATTCAAGTGCGATTACAACACTGAGTGACTGCTGGAACTGTGCTTGCTTGCCCAAAAAATTAGTACTAAATGAATTAATTTCTTTATTCAGTTGCTCAAAATAAGTATTTCTCTCAAAATAAAATTTCCCTGTGGCATTAGCCATAGCGACCTGCACCAACTCAATAGCTTTTTTACATAATTCTTGCTTTTCTTTACCTTCCAAAATTATCGATCTGATACTTTCTAATGGAATATCCAAACGATACAACCGCTCTCCTGCGTCATACCACACTTGCTCAGCATCTGTGACCGTCACTGCTTTTAATAAATCAGGAAATAAAGGATATACATAAAGGCTAAAGGGATTTTTTCCTTTTTTTTCTGCGGGTAAAGAAAACAATGGCATGTGCTCTATATAAAGCTTTGCGCCCGACCTCATATGCTTTCTTAAATTCTTAATTGCGCGAGGCATAAGCAAAGGATCTATTGTACAAGGAGTATTTAAATCAATAAACATACGGGTTTGGATTATTGCTTGAACAATTGGTGGGCACATGCTCGTTTGCTTTTGAAACTCTTTATGAATTTCTACGCTCAATTCAGGATGCATAGTTACATTCAGCCTTTGTAAATTCATAACATCCCTTGCTCCCCAGCTAGGAAAATTTTCCATAAACACTTCTGCAATAGGTTTACTTGGGACATATGCACAAGCATCAGTGGCAGGAATGTGATTTGGCACACCAACATCAGGATACAAATCTAAGGTTGTTGCTTTGCCATCAAATGTATCTTGGTGAGAAAAATCAGTTTCGGAATTATAACGATAAGATTCAAGATACGGATTTGAGATTTCACCTTCGATTCTATTGCTACCAACAACCAAGTATAATTCGTCAGTTGCCTGCACACATGGCAAGCATAATGCAACCAGTAACAATACAATTTTACTGAGTTTTCTCATACAAACATTTCTTAAATTAAGATATTTAAGAAGAGATATTACAATACAAGAAACATTTTTGGAATTTTTATTTTTAGAACAACAACAGTTTCTACAATAACCCAATTGTTGATAACTGATTACCATAAAAAGACTCCCCACGATGAGCAGAGCGCCTACAACTAAAGTATTGATCTTCCAAAGTGTACGTATCCAAAGGCAACACTTCCGTGTTTTTAATACCTTGTGTTTTAAGCTCATTCAACACATACCCACCTAAATCAAAAAGATAATGCCCAACACGATTAGAAGGAGCAAAAAACTCTGCTTTTTTAGCAGCATCAAAAACTTCTTGGCCAACTTCATAACTTTTTTGGTGAATACACGGACCAATAACAGCAGTAATACGCTCTTTTTCAGCGCCCAAAGCTTGCATCGCATCAATTGTTTTTTGCACAATACCAGTCACAGCGCTACGCCAGCCGGCATGAATTCCACCGACCACACGTGCAACAGGATCTGCCAATAAAACCGGCGCACAATCCGCCGTTTGAATAGCAAGTAACCGCCCCGGCGTTTTACTAACCATGGCATCCATTTGATAACCGTTTTCTGTATTGCTATCCACAATCAAAACGTCACTTTTATGAACTTGCCGTAAGGTGACCATGTGATCAATTCCCATGGCATTACATATGCGCTTGCGATTTTCAATAATATTTTCATCATGATCATCTTTATGAAAACCTGCATTCAAACTTGTATAAATTCCTTGGCTAACCCCTCCAAGACGCCCAAAAAACCCGTGAACAATCCCTTTGTGCTCAAGCTCTTTAGCTGTTTGAAAAGGAGGATTTACCATTGAAAAACCTCTAAAACTTTAAAGCGTTGCCCCATTTCGGTAGGCGCCACCAAACGCGTAGCACCAGTTGTTAAGCCAAATCGCTGCTCAGGTGAAGCAATATTGATAAGCTTTTCCAAACGATGCTCAATCCCAAGCCTTAGCAAAAAATTTCCTTGCGGTTGGAAGCGAAAATTCGTAGCAATACCACATAGTTTATGAAAATCAACTTGATGCGACAAATCTGCAAAACTTAAACTTTGCAGTACATTAACTGGCTTGTGCTGGAATAAAGCCTGTAGTGTGTCACCAAAGCGTGACTCAGGCGTTGTATCATCTCCGTAATCAATAATTAAGGCCACTCCTGGTGTAAGGTGGCGCATAATTTCATGCATAATTTCTTCACCAGCAGGGCATGTTTCTTTAACAGTTTTTGGATTTCCTGGCGGAGAAAAAATTAATGTATTTTCTTTTTCGCTATAACGCACCATTCTTTCTTCATGCCCTATAAATTGGCGAACAGGTAACGTATCAAAAAATTCATTCGCAATAACAATTGTAAAATCAGCACCTTTTGGCACCTCTGAAAGGCTTGTATGCCAATAAACAAAAGGAAATTCACCCAGTACCTGCCGCTGTTGCTCACGCAAAGGCGCACAAATTTCAACACAACTAACAGTTAAGCTCTCTAAAAAACCTTCTTGGCGTCCACCTATACGCAGAATATCTTGCATCAACGTACCTCTGCCAGGACCTAATTCAATAAGATGCAAAGACTTTGGCATACCCGCTTCCTGCCATTGAGCAATGCACCAAAAAGCAAGCATTTCACCAAACAGCTGAGAAATTTCAGGCGCTGTTATAAAGTCACCCTGAGAACCAATCACGCTGTTGTGAATGTAATACCCAAACTCTGGATGATAAAGCCCAAGCTTTTGAGCTTCCTCTACCGTGACAGAACCGTTCTTTCTGATATAGTCTTGAATGCACGAAGGCGCGCCATTATCAACATGATGCTTAGCAAAAGCATGAGCGTACATAATATAACACCAACCCCTAGCTTATAAGTGCCTAATTGCACAACCGTTTCTTGTACTTTAAACGCTTCAACGCTTAAACGAAAGAGTGCATATAAACTTAAAAACAAACAGCCGGTTAACCCCTTACAAGCCCTTAATTTTGGAGCATTTTTATAAACAAAATTTAACACACAAAATAAAACCAATCCTTCTAAAATAGCTTCATATATTTGTGTGGGATGCCTTGCAACCATTTGGCTTGGAAACATCACCCCCCAAGGCATTTTTGTTTCTATTCCACATAATTCAGCATTAATGAAATTGGCTAAACGTCCAAAAAATAAACCAATAGGTGAAATAAGGGCCATTAAATCACCAAGACTATAAAAATCTAACTGATGACGCTTGGTGTAAATCACTGCCATAACCACAACCCCAAGTAGACCACCGTGAAATGACATCCCTCCTCGCCATACCTGTAAAATCTCCAAAGGATTACTTAAGTAATATCCTGGATCATACAACATGGTATGCCCAAGCCTCCCCCCTACAACAATTCCAATAACAACATAAGGCAACAGATCATCAAATAATTTAGGGGTAATGTTAAATTGAAAACGCCGAATCAACCCATGCGCCCAGTGACATGCCAAGATAATACCCACCACATAAGCAATGCCATACCAGTGCACTTTTAAAGGACCAAGCGTAATTGCCACTGGATCAATAGCTGGGAAATGAATCATCAGCGATATACTTCTTTAGTATTTAACTTGATTACACTACCATATAATACTAAGCGCTAAAAGCAACCCTTCCTGCTTGCTCTAACGGTCAATAAAAACTATTTTTCACGCTAGATAACTTTCACAAAACCTCGTACTGGTTATGCATCATTCTTAGCAATCCTGTTGAAATGAATCTTTTTTCCTCACTCACTAAAAATCAACGCGAATCAATTGGACTTTTACAAATTGGAACTTTTCTCGAATATTTTGATTTAATGCTTTATGTGCATATGGCAGTGTTTCTCAATGAATTATTTTTTCCAAAAACAGACCCTCATACCGCAGCACTTCTTTCAGCTTTTGCTTTTTGCTCCACCTTTGTTTTACGACCATTTGGAGCATTAATTTTTGGGTATCTCGGAGATCATATTGGCAGAAAATCGACCGTAATCATTACAACTATGCTGATGTCATTGTCTTCTATAGTTATGGCCAACCTCCCTACATACGCTCAAATTGGCATTACCGCAGCGTGGATAATGACCATTTGCCGTATGGTTCAAGGCGTTGCATCACTTGGAGAAATTGTCGGTGCTGAAGTATATTTAACAGAAACAATAGAAAAACCTGCACGTTATCCCATTGTTGCTCTTATCACGGTAGCCTCTGTTGCAGGAACAGTCATGGCACTTATTATTGCTTCAGCCTTCACCTCATTTAAAATGGATTGGCGTATTGTTTTTTGGATTGGGTCAGGTATTGCAGCAGTTGGTTCAATTGCGCGCACTCGTCTACGCGAAACCCCAGAATTTGCTGATATGAAACGACGCATAAAAGAAATTACTTCAATAGAAGATAAAATAGAAGCCCTTAAAGCTAAAAAGATTATCCGAAGTACAATTTTGTCAGGACACAAAAGCCATTATCAAAAATCTGCATTTTTCTTTTTTCTTCTACAGTGTAGCTGGCCAATTTGTTTTTATTTCTCTTATGTCTATTGCGGTAATATACTTAAATCCCTAGGTTGCACAGCCGAACAAGTCATCCACCAAAATTTGGCTGTAACCCTTGTGCAGTTAGCAAGCCTTTGTTTTGTATCATACTTAAGCTATCAAGTTCATCCTTTAAAAATCTTAAAAGTAAAAGCATTATTTTTTCTAATATTCCTTATGCTGATGCCTTTTTGGCTAATGCATGCCCAAAGTACTCTTCAGGTATTTCTCATTCAAGCGTTGAGTGTTTCTTTAGCAATGGATAGCACGCCAGGAATACCCGTTTTCTTGGAACATTTACCAATATTGAAAAGGTACACCTACGCAAGCCTTACTTATGCTTTTTCACGTGCAGGTATGTATATAGTGACATCCTTTGGCTTAATCTATCTCACCGATTGGTTTGGTGCTTGGGGACTGTGGGTTGTATTTATTCCAGCTACCATAGGCTTTCTCATGAGTGTAAGGCATTTTGAGAAATTAGAGTTCAATCACACTAAAACTAGTTTTGTTAAACTACGCACTGCTGCTTAACAATGCTAAGTTTAACTGGATCCCGGACTGCGGCGCTTAATTCGCGCCTTGCCAGGGAATGACGTACTTTTGTCATTCCTGCTGAGAACCATAGGGCTGAGACATACTTTTCCAAAAAGGTATTAGTGAATGTAGATCCATACTCCCCTCCTACTTAAAAGATTTTCCACGAAAACGTTGAACCTCAAACGCCATAATAAAAACGTTAAAATTTCATTAAATATCACGTTTTGTGAGTAAGGCAAATCAAGTAGCCTTACACGGATCTAGACCATGGCCCTGAATTTTAAATCTCAATATAAGGGAGGTAAACATGAAAAAATTTATTATTTTATTATGTTTACTAAATCTGAGTTTTCTCACCGGTTTTCATTTTAAGAATTGCTTGTCAGAAAGAATTGCAAATTTAAAGGCAGGGATGATTGTAATGAACTTATCACTTAAGCACTACCATGAATCTCAGAAGAGAATGATAAAAGAAATAGAGCTTGAAGTTCATGAAACAGCTAAATACACAGGGATAAGCCATCTTTCTCCTAAAGTCTTACAGGCGCTGGAGCAAGTACCCCGTCACTTGTTTGTGCTTCCTGAAGACGAAAGCAAGGCATACATTAATGAACCACGCTCCATTGGTGAAGGACAAACCATATCACAACCCTTCATTGTAGCAATAATGACAGAACTTTTAGATATTCAGCCTCATGACAAAGTACTTGAGATAGGTACAGGTTCTGGATATCAAGCGGCCATTCTTAGCCACTTGGCTGAAAAGGTTTATTCTGTTGAAACTATTTCCTCTTTGGCCCAAGCGACACAAAAAAAGCTTACTCAGTTAGGATACAAAAATGTACACGTATCAAAAAGAGATGGAACCCAAGGATGGTATGGACATGCTCCATATAATAAAATCATCGTTGCAGCAGCATCACAAACTATTCCACCTCTCCTACTCAAACAACTAGCCAAAGATGGCATCTTGGTGATCCCTTTAGGTACTGACAACAATCAGTTTCTCACTATAGTGCATAAAAATACAAAAGGAGAAATAACCCAACGAACATTATTACCTGTAAAATTTGTACCTTTTACATAAGGAGAAGTAGTGATGTCTCAATCACAAACAGTTTCACAAAAAATCAAGCTCCTTATTTTTGACTGTGATGGTGTTTTACTTGATTCAAGCGCAATAGGTAACCGGGTCGAGCTAGAGGCTTTAAAAACACTGCACATCTACATCAACGAAGAAGAATATCAAGAACGATTTGCAGGAATTACCACAGAAAATGTATTTCAACAAATTGCCCACGAATCCGGAATCAATATATCAGCTCAATTTTTAGCAAATGTAGAAAAAAAATTGTTACAAACCCTGGAGAAGGAAGTAAAAATTATTCCTCATGTTTATGAAGCCCTACAACAAATAGAGCTTACAAAGGCTGTAGCATCGAATAGTAATTTTGACCGTTTATCAAAACTCCTCACATCAAGAAATCTTATGCATTTTTTCAATGGTTACGTTTTCAGTGCAGATATGGTATCACGTCCAAAACCAGCCCCTGATTTGTATCTTCATGCAGCACGCAAAATGCTAGTGTCTGAGAAAGAATGCTTAGTTATTGAAGATAGTATAACAGGCATACACGCCGCCAAAAGTGCAGGTATGAAAGTTCTAGGGTTTATTAATTCTGAAAAACCTTTACCTACAGAAGAAACAAAACTCTTAAAAGCAGGTGCTCTAAAGGTATTTTATGATATGCGAGAATTACCTAAGCTTATTCATACTGTCTGAAAAATTCAGAAATCATTGCTTTCTCTACCCCCCCTTAACTGTTTATTTAATACATTATGTAAGTATCAAATCAGAACGCAAAAATAGAATAAAATTTTGGTTAGAAATACAAAATTACTTATAGTGTTTATGTTTAACGTTTTCATAAGCAATGGGCACACCACCACAGAAGCTGCTGCTTTCGCAAATTATGGAGAAGCAGAAGCAGCAGGATTTCCTGTGAGTAGTAGCGAAGTGTTTATAAGTGTTGGCACTACAGAAATTTTTCAAGGATGGAAATTACATGTTTCTGCCAAACCAACTAGCCTGGAGAAAATTTTAGAAATTGTTAAGCCAGTTTTACAGAAATATGATCCTCATTTTAAATACACATCCTCTTTCGGTTTAAAACATTTGCTTGCTCAGCCTACACAACGCGGTAAATTTATTACGATTTATCCAGATTCTTTAATTCACGCAAATGAAATTGCCGAAGCTATTGATAGCATATTGCAGGCAGCCATATTAGAGGAAAAAATTGATCCTTTTACAGACTTTGAAACCATAGTAAGCGATGCACAGCTAGGAAATACTGGCGGTCTATTTACCCGTTATGGAGAGTACAAAAAAGGCCTTTGTACAATTACAAAAGCTCATTGTTTTTTAAAAAGCTTAGATGCACTTGATTGCAGTGAAAACCACATTATAAAAGATGCGCGTATTGCCCCCTTACCAGAATTTGCACACGATTGGCTCACTGACGCCTCGCCATTTCCAAATCTTAAAATGGAATGGTCAAATCTTATTTTATGGGAATAAAATCAAAAGTAAATCACATACTAAAACTATTCACTAAGCTGCCACACAGCATATTCCACCCATCAATCAGCACAAAGAAAACAATTTTAAAAGGCATGGAAATCAACATAGGTGGCAGCATCATCATTCCCATGCTCATAAGAATACTAGCAATAACCATATCAATAACCACAAAGGGCAAATAAATTAAAAAGCCAATTTCAAAGCCACGCCGCAGTTCACTAATCACAAAAGCTGGCACCAAAATGCGCATTGGCAAATCTTTTGCAGATTTAATGTTCGTTTCTTTGCTTAAGTTCATAAATAACTCTAAATCTTTTTCACGCACATTTTTTCGCATAAATACATGCAGAGGTGCGCAGATTTTCTCATAAGCCATTTCATATGAAATTTTGTTATCCATCAATGGCGCAACACCCTCTTGATAAGACTTATTAAGCACTGGCCCCATAATGAACATTGTTAAAAATAACGCAAGACTGATTAAAATCATATTTGGTGGAGATTGCTGAGTTCCCAATGCATTGCGTAAAAATGCAAACACAACCACAATACGTGTAAACGAAGTCACCACCACAATAATTGATGGTGCTAGCGTTAATAGTGCCATCAGCGCACTTAATTGAATCATGCGCCCAATGAGGCTACCACCTGTGTCACCCAAGTTTAAGGTGAAACTGTCAGCGCAAAGTGGCGTTTGCATAACAAGCAACAACAATGCCCCAATGCAACATAAATTATTGATGTTAAAACGCTTTGAACGAAAATTCTTAAAAAAATTAGACATGCTGACGATCAAGATCTGCAACTTCAATAGAACGAGCTGCTGACGATGTTTCAAGCAATACGTCGTTATTAGGCCCTAATAACAACACGTAACGTTGCCCACGATGCGTAATATTGACGATACGTCTTTTGTTATCAATCACAATAGGTGGCTCAATAATCACTCCCTGCTGCTTAGCATTGAAAAATGATAAACTTGCCAAACGCCCCGATTGCTGAAAGTATCGAAGCGCTAATGCAAATAAGCCAATCAAACCAAAAACAACAAATATTGCCGCAACGACATTAAGCATAAATCACCTTTTTGGGACCATTGATTAATGCTAGCTCACATTTTTTTTAAAAAGCAATAGGAGGTGAAATTTCTGCAACTATACCTCTTAAATTGTTTTGTTTTTAAACTTTTACTTTTACACTTATAAAAAGAAACAAATTCAATTGTACACTAGGTATGATTCGACAATTCATTTTGAATTTTTTATGCCTAAACATAGCAGTATGCTTTGCAATATACAGCGCCGATGAACAAAAAGAGGCTGAAACACTTAACGAGCAACAGCTAATTGTAAGGCCTGTAAGACCTTGTGAATTAAGTAACTTTCACAATTTTTTCCAAAGTGAATTGTTTTGGACCACAAAAAGAACTCTCAATCCAGATATTTTTAAAACATTATTGCAGAGCTACCCAAAAATTCCACTCGGAAGCTTTTGTATAACAGAGATATTTAACACAGTGATAAATAGCGCTCTTTCAAACGAGCATGTGCTTGATGACTTAACAAAGTTATCAAAAGAAATTCTACAGATTTATGCCATTAAAAATAACAGCACTCCTATTTTAAACTTTAATCCAATTTTCTTTAATGACAAAAATATCCTTCATGAAGCGTTATCCTCATTTTTAAGAATTATCAGTACTCCAGACCCGAATAGAGCTCAAGGCCATGAATGGAAAGCCCAAACTTTTATTAGAGCTTTCTCACACTTATGGACAGCTTTAAATGGAACAGAAGAAGACATAGAATTCAATGTTGTCCTTCGTAAAAGTATAGCTACTGCTGTGGGCCTAAACCCAGATTTTCAGTGCGAAGACTCGTTTTCCAATTTTTATCCTAACTTAGCTAATTGGGCAGAAACCTGTGTAAAATTTCATATACCAAAAAGATCAGGAAAGCCTATTGCTACGGTGTTAACCTTTTCTTTAATGCACGCTCTTACAGTAAAAGTAAGATTTTTTTCAGATATGCCAATAGCAATACAAGCTATTGCTCCGGTTACTTTTAAAATATCTGGTAGCTGGAACGAAGGATCAGCTTTAGCACAAAACAAAGGCACTTGCTCACCCAACTTTACCACACAAAAAAAACCCACTCTCAAAGAATGGCTAGCAGAAAAAGAAGCAGAAAAAAGAAAAACACTTACACATACCAATTCTGGCAGAGAAAGAAGAAAGAGTTTTGATCATACTGGAAAAACAATTATCCCAAGATCGCCTCCTTCTGTTGGTCTGCAAGCTTTCAGCAGCACAATACCCAAACTTGGACCAAGTCCTTTTGATTTACGACAAAATTCAAAAGAGTCTGTAGTCGATGATATCGATTCTTAATTTTCAGAAAATTTTCGTTTACCAAAATTGCATCAGCCATTAGAATCCCTAAAGCAATTTTAATTCAAATATACATTTCTGGATGGCTAAGTTATTTATTTTAGGTTTTTTGTGTATCAGTATACTAGCTGTGCATGGTGCTGATGAAGTTAGTAGCGATGTAAGTGAAGATGAAAATTGCGTTGTGACAATACGTAAAACCAAGACAAACCCAGGTTTTTTATCAGATAAAGTTTATGAAATTTTTGTAACCCCTGATACATTCCGCCGTTTTAATGATTATTTTCATAACTCACTCTTTTGGACATCAAAAGTACCACTTAATCCCAATGCAATAGTGATAAGCTACCCTAGACTTCTTTTGCAAACTCCAGACAGCACTTTACTAGATCAGCACTTTAAGAAAATTCTTTCAGATAAACCTATCAGTGAAAATATAACGCAGTTATCAAATCAACTTCTGAAAATCTACGCATCAAAAAACCCAGATAATTTCTCTCCAAGCTTTAACCTGATTTACCTTTACGATCAAAATATCCTACATGAAGTTTTATATTCTTTCTTAAGAATTATCAGCACACCAGATCCCAATAGAGCTAAAGGATATGAATGGAAAACCCAAACTTTTGTACGAGTTTTTTCGCATCTATGTAATTCTTTAAATGTGGAAGAAGCAGATACAGTGCTTAATTTAGAAATGCGTAAAATTATAGCTATAGCGCTCGGATTATCTTCTTTAAATTATGAAAAATGGTTCAAATGTCAGTACCCTGCTCTAGCAAAATGGCTAAAATCTTGTGCTCCTAACAAATCAAGAAAGCCAATTTATACCGTTTTCACTTTTTCACTAATGGATACACTTACACCTAAAATAAGCGCACCTTTTGCTTTACAAATTACTATGGAAAATACAGCACCCAAAGATAACTTCATATTACCTCCTCCTATGAAAAAGGAAGAAATACCACTAGCACCAGTAAAAGTACAAACGCCAGCACAAAAAGTTTCTTTTTCCAATGGCATAAAACCTTCTTCTGCTTTTGCAGTACCTATTCCACAAAGTGGTAAAAAAGCAAGAAGCATGATTAGAAACGCCCTAACAAGCCTCAAAGAATCTTCAAAAGCTGGAAGCCACACCTCCGCCGATTTTGGCTCTTATTTTAACTCCGCTCAGCAGCATTTGACTAACCAGCCATCGAACTGAAAAGCTAGTTTTCTAAAGCCAAAATCTGCCACGGATACGTTTCTTGGCTTGGAGGGCTAAACACATAAGGTACGCAATTAGAACTAGCAATATTTGGATATCCCAAGTGGTGAGCTAATGCTTTAAAAACGCCTCCATGCGAAACAATAAGTGGGCGTTCATATTCACGTAGTACCTGACCAATTGAACTGGTAGCACGTTTTTGAAACGCGAGAAATGGCTCAGCTCCAATCGGTGTATCATTTTCACTAAATAAAGATTTTGTTGGATCATGAGGTTTGCCCTCGGCCTCCCCCCACTCTCGCTCTACAAAACCAGCATCAAGGATCACTGTTTTTCCAACCGCAGCCGCAATTATCTCAGCGGTTTTCAGCGCACGTATACGTGGACTTGAAACAATACTATCAAAATTTTCATTTACTAAAATTGCAGCAGCTTTTTGCGCTTGCTCAATTCCCACTGCATTTAAAGGAATATCAATACTTCCCATGATAATATTTTTCTTGTTCCAGTCGGTTTCGCCATGGCGAATAAAATAAAAAGGTTTAAGCGGAAGCACTACGCTATCTATCAAATATTTTACCTAATTCAAATAATAACGATTTTACAACAGTTATTGAATACGTAATCCTTGTAATTCTCCTTGATATTCCTTATTTTAAGGTTATGTTTACGGAGCGTTATGTACAAATCACTATCTGATCGCCTATCGGGAATCTTTGATCGTTTAAAGGGTAGAGGAACTCTTTCAGAAGATGATGTAAACGCAGCAATGCGTGAAATTCGCATCGCTCTTCTTGAAGCTGATGTCGCTCTACCTGTTGTGAAAGAATTCATCGAACAAGCCAAAGCACAGGCTGTTGGGCAAGAATTGGTTAAGAGTATTAACCCGGCGCAAATGGTTATTAAGATTGTTAATGATCAATTGATTCATGCCTTGGGTGATGAACCAGAAGCCATTAATTTAGCGGCACCATCCCCTATGGTTATTCTTATGGTAGGTCTGCAAGGATCAGGTAAAACCACCACATCTGCAAAACTAGCTAAATTACTCACTACCAAATTTCGCAAAAATGTTCTTTTAGCATCCTTAGACGTTTACCGTCCCGCTGCTCAGTTACAATTAGAAACGCTTGCAAAGCAAATGGAAATTGCAAGCTTACCTATTGTTGATGGTGAAAAACCAATAGCTATCACTAAACGCGCAATGAACGCGGCAAAAACTAAAAATACTGACGTTATTATTTTAGACACAGCAGGCCGCTTGCACATTGATGACGAGCTAATGACTGAACTAAAAGAAATAAAAGCGCTATCAAATCCAATTGAAACGTTTTTGGTTGCTGACAGCCTTACTGGTCAAGATGCTGTAAATATTGCTAAAAATTTTCATGACACTATAGAAATTACATCCATTATCTTAACACGTGCTGATGGTGATGGCAGAGGCGGTGCCGCTCTCTCCATGCGTCATGTTACGGGACGCCCTATTAAATTCCTTGGAATGGGTGAACGCGTCGATCAGCTAGAAATATTTGATCCTCACAGAGTTGCTAGCCGTATCCTTGATATGGGCGACATTGTAGCCTTGGTTGAAAGGGCTTCAGTACTTGCTGAAAGTGAAGATCAAGAAAAGCTTGCAAAAAAGTTAGAAAAAGGGCATTTTGATCTGAGTGATATGGCCAAGCAATTAGAAGGCATGCAAAAAATGGGCGGCCTCTCTAGCATGCTTGGTTTTTTGCCTGGAATTGGCAAAATACAAGATAAATTGGAAGGGGCTGGTCTTGATGACAGCCTAGTTCGTCGGCAACTTGCTGTTATTAGATCAATGACCAAGAAAGAACGACGAAACCCCAATATCCTGAATGGATCACGCCGCAAGCGTATTGCATTAGGTGCTGGGGTACAAGTAATGGAAGTTAACCGCTTGCTCAAGCAGTTTGAACAAATGCAAACAATGTTTAAACGAATGGGCAAGATGGGACAAAAAAGTTTCATGCGCCAAGGTTTAGGCGCAATGATGCGTGGAATGTAAAAAGTGTTTAAGGAGTAATACACATGGCATTAAAAATTCGCTTAGCTCGTGGTGGTGCGAAAAAGCGTCCTTTCTACCGTATTGTGGTAGCTGAAGCAACAGCCCCTAGAGATGGTCGTTTTGTTGAACGTATTGGTTCATACAATCCATTTTTAGAGCATGGGCATAAGGAACGTATTATCATTGATGCTGAGCGTGCAAAATACTGGCTTTCTGTAGGTGCACAACCAACTGATCGCGTTGTTGGCTTTTTAGCAAATATTAATTTAGTTGAAAAACCAGCTAATAGTGTTACTCCCAAAAAATCACAACCCAAGAAAAAAGCACAAGAGCGCTTAAAAGCTGCTGAAGTTGCAGTTGCAGCTGCGGCTGCTGCTCCAGTAGCAGCTCCGGCTCCAGCTGAAACTGTTCCTGAAGTTGCAGCTGCTCCAGTTGAAGAAGCTGTTGCCGTTGTTGCTGAAGCACCAGCTGAGACCGTTGCAGAAGAAACTGCTCCAGAGGAGATTCCTGCTGTTGAAGAAACAACAACAGATGCTCCTGCTGAAGAATCTGCTACTGAAACACCAGCTGAAGCTGATGAAACTCCTGCTGACGCAGAGACTTCTGAACCAGCTGCTTAAATGCAATTAATCACTGGATCACCACACCCACTCAAAGGTTCGTGATGACGACCAAAATAAAGCCGTCATTGCGAGCCCAAGGGCGTGGCAATCTAGAGTGCGTATCTTTCAATGAATAACTTAATCTGTCTTGGACAAATTGCTGCCGCTTTTGGTATTAAAGGACAAGTCAAAGTTAAAATTTTCACCAATACCCCAGAAAATCTTATTAAATACGGCCCACTTGTAAATGAAAAACAAGATTCTATTCCAATTACAAACTTGACAATAAAATCGCCAAACACAGCCATTGTCTCAATTGACGGTGTTACAACCAGAAATCAAGCAGAACTTCTAAAAGGCTTAAAGCTATTTATTTTTGACCATCAACTCCCTCCTCCTTCAGAAGATGAAGTCTACTATGAACAGCTGATAGGGCTACCACTAATAGCAAACGAGAAAATATTAGGCTTTGTTGTTGGCGTTTTTGACTTTGGAGCCGGTGCTTTTTGTGAGGTTAAAACACAAACAGGTAAAACTGGCACAATACACTTAACCAGTTGCGTTGTATTAGCTGATAAACTTGAATGTGAAGAAGATCACTTTTTGATATAAATAACAAAAAAAACATTCTTTTTCATATACCTGTTTTTGTTAGCTTAATAAGCGTATGACGTAACAATAGGCTTGCAACACAAAAAATTCAGGCGCATAAAGAACAAGTTAAATAAGGAGAAAAATTATGGACTTTGATTGGAAATTTATGATACCAGCACTTCTTGGCTTTTTTTCAGGACTATTACCCCCTCTTATCATAGAAAAATGGAGAGGCAGAAAAGAAGAAAAGAGGAAACTTGATGTCATTGAAAATGATATCGTGAACCTGCAAAATTCTTTTCAAACTTTTTCCAAAGAGTTTGAAACACGCCTGACTACTAATGAAGAAAGATCAAGAGTTTTGGAAATTAATTTATCTCATAATACAGGAGTTCTAAAGGGTAAACTTCCAGATACACCTTTGGAGGATACAACAACAAATACCTGAATGTTACCTATATATTAAAATCACCATAATTACTAAAGAAGCACCAAGACATCCAATTATATTGGATATAATAATAATCTTATCACGCATCATTAGCCCATAAATCAACCAGCTAGAAATAGCAATAAATGAACTTATAAACCCCACAAGAGAAACATCTTGAGCGCTTTTATGCTGAAGAATTCTA
>CANKYV010000010.1 GCA_947487955.1 Alphaproteobacteria bacterium | reverse complement strand
AAAAAATTTCAACAAAAAAATTAACAAAAAGTAAATTTTTTTAGGGATAAGATAAAAAAATGGTGCCCAGAGCCGGAATCGAACCAGCGACACAGGGATTTTCAATCCCTTGCTCTACCAACTGAGCTATCTGGGCAACATAAAGATGTTTATATACCGAAATAGAGCACCTTGTCTAGGCAAAATATGCGATTTTGCCAAAGCACGGTGAATTCGCTAGACTGCGCTTAAGATACACGAAGATATGCTGCAAATTTAGTTTATGATACAAGTAATACGTTCTTTCAAATTCTTACTATTCATGGTATTTCTTGGTATAGTGGTTGGCGTTTCAAAACAGCCCGCCATACTAGAATTTGCGCGCATACTAAGCGATATTTTTATGCGCCTTTTAAAATTAGTAAGCCTTCCTATTATTAGTTTTTCACTGCTTGCTACTTTAACTGGTATGGGAAAATGGTCTGAAATCAAGAATCTTGGTCAGCATGTCATTCGCTATACCATAATTACAACATTGTTATCTGCTATAACCGCTTGGATACTATATGTCGTTGTTGAGCCAGAGGCAGCAATTCAAGTAGCAGCTAATCACGATATGTCCGGAATAAAAGACGCAACGTATTTAAGCGCTTTATTAAATATTTTTCCAAGCAATTTGTTGCAACCTTTTTTAGAACATAATGTTATGGGTGTGATGTTCATCACCATAGTTTTAAGCCTTGCTGTGATACAATTGCCAACTGAAAAACGTGATTCCTTACATAGTCTTTTTGACAGTCTTTTTTCTGCAATTATGGTTATTATCAGATGGATTACCACGTTAATGCCTTTTGCTGTATGGGCTTTCCTTGTGGAATTTACACAAGAAGTTCAAAGAGGACTAAAAATAGGGGAGCTTGCTTCCTATTTAGCAATTATTGTTGCGGCAAATCTTATTCAAGCCGGCATTACTTTACCAATAATGCTTAAAAAGAATGGTATTCACCCCATGCAAGCATTTAAGACGATGCTCCCTGCCCTATCTTTAGCATTTTTTTCAAAGTCATCAGCAGCAGCTATGCCTTTAGCAATGCAGTGCAGCCATCGTTGCGGAGTAAGTAATAAGATCAGTCAATTTAGTTTTCCACTTTGCACTAGCATAAATATGAATGCATGTGCGGCCTTTATATTAATTACGGTCTTATTTGTTGCTGAAAATTATGGTGTGCACTTTACATTTTTTGAGCGCATTTTATGGATTTTCATGGCAAGTATTGCAGCAATTGGTAATGCAGGCGTTCCCATGGGATGTTTCTTTCTAAGTTGCGCACTTCTTACGGCTATGGGAGTTCCTATTACAATGATGGGAGTAATTCTTCCCTTTTATGCCCTGCTTGATATGTTAGAAAGCGCTATTAACATTTGGTCAGATGCTTGTGTTACCCTAATTGTTAATAAAAAGGCCAAGTCATAACTTGGCTCTTTATAACACACATTAACAAAGTCTTGAGAAGCTTTAGATTATTTTTTACTTGGCTTTTTGCTTCCGCTTTGTTTACCCGTTTTTGCTTGTTTACCATTTTTTTTGCTTTTACTCTGAGACTTTTTCTTAGAAACTACTTTTAATTTCTTTTCTGCAGCTTCAGCTTTTTTCGCTGATGCTTCCGCCTGAGTTTTGGCCTTCAAAGCTTTTGCCAAAGCATCCTTTACTTTTTTTGCTTCTTCTGGCGCTGCAGCCTCTGCTTTATGCCCAGCAGATTTTTTGGCCGTTTTAATATTTTTGTCTAATGCTTTAGCAGCCTTTTTAGCTTCACTAGCAGCTTTTTTAATAACAGAAAGTTCCTTTTTTGCAGCTGCCGGGTCTTTTATAGAGTTTGCTTTTTTAGCTGCTACTCCTGCTGCATTAGCTGCTTTATTTGCATTTTTTGTTGCGTCCTGAAGTTTTTGCAGCACTTTTTGCAAACCAGCAGTAGCTTTTTTATTTTTTGCAGCTTCTGCCTTTGCTTTCTTGTTTGCCTTCTTTTTTGCTTTCTTATCAGCTTTGGAATCTGCTTTTGCTTTCTTATCTGCCTTCTTTTTTGCTTTCTTATCAGCTTTAGAATCTGCTTTTGGTGAGTCGCCAGCATCCGCAGCAGGTGGGCTATCACCTACTGGTGCATCATCACCGCCACTATCTGCTGGGGCATCATCACCGCCACTATCTGCTGGGGTATCACCATCGCCACTATCTGCTGGGACATCACCATCACCACTATCTGCTGGGGTATCACCATCGCCACTATCTGCTGGGGTATCATCACCGCCACTATCTGCTGGGGTATCATCACCGCCACTATCTGCTGGGGCATCACCATCGCCAGCATCTACCGGTGCATCAGCACTATCTTCTGTATTGTCACCACTATTATCTGCTGCATGCATTTCACTTACAAAGCAAAGAAATCCTAAGAAAAAGCAAAAAAGCACTACCATCAAATAAATTCAGCAAATATACTTAATAAACACTATACATGAGCAATTATTAAAAAAGTGTTTACTCTTTAAGTGTGTAACTGTGTGATTATGATTACTCTGCAAACGAATTCTAAAAATAAAATGTAAAAAACCAAAAGATAGAAAGAGTGTATTTTTGTTTTTTATTTCTGCTTAATGGTTTTTAAATTTCCTTTTTTTGTATTTTTATGAAAAAAATTTGGACTTCTTTCAAAAAACACCCTTGGTAGAAATTGTAAGACAATGTACACTATAAGTAGTCGTCAATGAAACTGCTTAGATATGCCAAAAACAAATTTAGTCCAAGATGAATTAGAATTACGCCCTCGTATTAGCGTGATCGGTGTTGGTGGGGCCGGCGGAAATGCTGTAAACAACATGATCAGAGCTAAACTTGAAGGAGTTGAGTTTTTAATTGCAAATACGGATGCACAAGCGCTTACTCAGTCGCTTGTTCCAAAAGAAAGACGCATTCAACTTGGGCTTAGTGTAACACAAGGTCTTGGGGCTGGTTCAAAACCTGATGTAGGTAGAGCGTCAGCTGAAGAATCAATTGAAGAAATTTTGGATCTTATTAAGGGCAGTAATATGCTGTTCATTACAGCTGGTATGGGTGGAGGAACGGGTAGCGGTGCTGCCCCTGTTATTGCACGCGCTGCTAGAGAAATGGGCATTTTAACAGTTGGCGTTGTAACAAAACCCTTTAATTTTGAAGGTGCTCATCGTTCGCGCACTGCTGAAGGTGCAACTGATGAACTTCAGCAATATGTTGACACATTAATAATTATCCCAAATCAAAATTTATTCCGCCTAGCTAATGAACGTACAACTTTTGCTGATGCGTTTAAAATGGCAGATGATGTTCTTTATTCAGGTGTGCGTGGCGTAACTGACTTAATGATTATGCCAGGTCTTATTAATCTGGACTTTGCAGATATTCGTGCTGTAATGGCAGAGATGGGCAAAGCAATGATGGGTACAGGCGAAGCTGAAGGTGAGCGTCGTGCTTTAGACGCAGCAGAAGCAGCAATTTCTAATCCACTTTTGGATGATGTATCAATGAAAGGCGCACGTGGTGTTTTGATTAATATTACTGGTGGTTATGACATGACACTGTATGAGGTTGACGAAGCAGCAAACCGAATTCGTGAAGATGTTGATGCGGAAGCTAACATTATTTTTGGCTCGACATTTGATGAGCGTTTAAATGGTCGTATGCGTGTATCTGTTGTTGCAACAGGAATTGGCGCAATTACAGCAGGAAGTTATGCTCAACAGCATCGCTCTACTGCTACTGTCACAACAACAACTCAATCTAATGATAACTTGGGCGTTACAAGACCAGTTACGAACAATAATATCTTTTCTTCGTTCTCAGGATTTAATCAATCGGCTACTCAAAGCCCAACAACAAGTTTTGCAGAGACAATTCGTGAAACTGTGGCGACTTCTGAAGAGCAAATTCAAACTGGTGAAGAGCTTGAAGAAATTAACGATATGAATGAGAATTTTATTGGGTCATCTGAAGAGCCAATTACTGAAGAACTTAATTTTGCTGAGTCCACACAACCAGCAGAACAGCCAGCTGAGAAAAAGAAAGGCCCTAGCCTTTTTGAGCGTTTCACAGGCGTAAGCCGAAAAACGTCACAGACTGGACCAATAATAGAGACAAATTTTCCGCAATCAGCAAATCAGAAAAAAGATGATTTAATTGACATTCCGGCGTTTTTGCGTAGGGGTGGTTAGTACTGTTTAGTTTCAGATAAAAACCTGCCTTAAGGCAGGTTTTTTTATTATGCGTTAATTGTATTATTACTGTTTACAATCTTCACAAAACCCTCGTAGACTTTTAGTAGAGGTGGTTTAATCGCTTCTATTCAACCCTTTTAAATGGAGAGTATATGAGAAAATTTTTAATAAAAGCTTCCGTGCTAGCGTTTGTTTGCTTTAATACGACGCAAATGTTTGGAGCGGAAGCCGCACTAATAAGTATAGAAGGAGAAATTACAGCAAATATGCCAACTGCTAAATTACCCTTTGCATCCTGCGTGCTTGATTTTTCCAATCCACAAAAAGAGGCTTTCTCTGCTAGCAAACTTGTTTTAACTCTTGCTGCTGGCTCTGATTCTTTATCAGTACCACACGTTTTGTATCTATTGTGTGAAGGTATTGCTGCTGAATCTCGTGCAAAACCAGCTAGCCTAGGCAAAGTAAGTGAATTTTTAAATACTCATACTTCTTCAAATACAAATGCAGTATATGAAGCTTTTGAGAAAATTAATGGAGCTATAAAACTAGGTACAACCACTGTAACAACAGTTTTTGCTAGCCAAGATTCTTGTAATCTTTTTGTAACACAATCCATAAATGTTGTTATTCCTGCCTTATTAAAAGCCATGAATGCTGAAGAAGATATTACACAGCTAGCAGTATTAGGAGCTGATACGGCAGCACCAATGATTTCTACGGCTTTGTTTACCGGTTATCAAAGAGCTCATGAGGTCGTGAAAAACGTACACCTTGAAACTATAAGTGTGAATGTTGCTGGAGGTGGTGGCTGCTTTGGATGTGGTAGTTCGAAAAGAAAATAAATAAAATGATGATACCCACTGGATCCGCACCTGCTTTGCAGGCTTAAGGCATGACGATGTGTTACACTCCTCGGTCTCATGGCAGACTCGAGATATGGTACTTCTCTCGTTATTGCGAAGCCTATATAATGAGCCAAATGGTCCAGTGAGTACTTTCTAAAAAATGACAATACACCGCATCATTGGTTGCATGACAGGCACCTCGTGTGATGGGCTGGACTTGGCCTACATTGAAACCAATGGCACAGATATTATGGCTATGGGGCCTTCTCAAATTATTCCTTTTGAACCGAAATATCGTAAAATTTTGTTAGAGCGTATTTTGCTGCGAGTACCTTCTCATTTTGCAGATGCAGAACTTTCAAAAACTATTGCTAATTTTCATAGTCACCACATTAAAAATTTTATACATCAGAATCAATTGACAGTTGACGCAATTGGGTTTCATGGGCAAGCAGTTTGGCATGATCCAACTAACGAGCTAACGGTTCAACTAGGAGATTGTCAGCATCTGGCAAATTTAACTGGCATAAAAGTCGTCGGGCAAGTTCGCCAAAATGATGTTAAAAATGGTGGTCAAGGAGCACCACTAGTACCTATTTATCATTTGGCGTTAGCAGCAAAATTAAAGAAACCAACAGCGTTTTTAAACATTGGTGGTGTTTCAAACATAACATTTATTAATGCTGATGAAACGCTTATTGCTGGTGATACAGGGCCCGGGAATGCACTAATTGATGATTGGGTTGAAAGGCATACAGGAATTCCTCAAGATACGGATGGTCGTTATGCAGCACAAGGAACAATTAATCAAAAGTTTTTAGACAAATGGTTACAACATCCGTTTTTTACTGAAACCTTTCCGAAATCTTTGGATCGTTTGAAATTTCATCACATGTTGGATGAGTGTTCAGTACTAACTTTGGAAGATGGAGCAGCCACACTTACTGAATTCACCGTTAAAGCAATCATTAAAGGATTAGACATGCTACCAGAACAGCCTAATCAATTAATTATTTGTGGAGGCGGTTGCCATAATCCAACGTTAATGAATGGATTACGACAGTATTTTAAAAATCTTGTGAGTGCTAGTGATATTGGTTTTGATTCGGATGCGATTGAAGCGCAGTTAATGGGGTATCTTGCGGCACGTTTTTTCGAAAAGCTTCCTTCAAGCTTTCCCACAACAACTGGGGTAAAAAGTCCAACTATTGCTGGTGAACTATTTCTTCCTGAATTTATCTAACGTAATAACGTTTGAGCCATCTTTTGGAATTTCAGCTTTTTCATCAACAGGTGCTTTATCGCCTTTGATAGTTTTTTCCTTAACTTCAGATACTTCTTCAATAACAGGCGTAAACTGCAGACCAAATTTCACGGAAGGATCCACAAAGCTTAAGAGCGCACCATAAGGTACATAAAGCTTCTCGTGAGCATCGTCAAAACATAGAGTTACTGAAAAACCATTTTCATCAGCTTTTAAATCCCAGAATTCATACTGCAAGACAATGGTAATTTCGTCACCATATTGATCTTTTAAATATTCAGGAACTTCGACACCGGGGTATTCTGTTGCAAAAGTAATGTAGTAGTGGTGATTTCCTGGCAAACCATTTTTGATTGTATAAGATATGGATTTATATACAACCTCGCGTAAGGCTGTTTGTACCATTGCTTCATAATCTAATGGGTCTTTTGCCACGACAGCTTCTCCTTATAAAGTCCACTCATAATAGTGGGGGATATTCTGTTGCAAGGCCATCCCCCGAGCCCCTAAGAGGCTACCGCTTTAACAAACAGAGTTTGTTTAGGCAGCAACTGCAGCTGTTGCAGCAACATCGAAACGATTGCGGTTAGCAACGTTACGGTTGTTGTTAGCAACTAGCTTCTCTCTACGTGTGCGGTTAAATGCGACACTTATTAAATTTAGCCCGATAACGACGGTACCATGCCGAGCGAAAGATTTATCTTTATTACAGGTGTCGATCCTATGTCGCCCCCATATTACATGGTGGAGGCGCCGGGTACCGCCCCCGGGTCCACTCCGCTTATTTCATAAACCGTTTATCGCCGTAGATGCAAAGCATCACCTTAAATAATAGTCTTTTTTTTAAATATTTCAAGAATTTGATGAAGTTATTTGTGAATGTGTTCAATTGCTACTACTGATCTTAATAATATGTTTCCATAATAATGGGGGTATTGCTCGCCACCTGGGCGGTTTGCTTCAATTTTCAAAAGTTCAGAAATTAGACTGGAGCCATCAATTTCCAGTAGATAGCATTCACCTGAATCAAAGAATTTCTGCCAAATTCTGTCCCATTGATGATTTAAGCTCAAATGAATAAAACCATCTTGCTGATCAAGCTTTGATCCTGGGAAGACTTTTTCTTTTTGGAAATTTTGCCATTCAATAGGTGTTAAAATTTTAAAAAATTTATTTTCCACGGACGTTTTGTTTTCAGATATGGTTTCGCATGCCATTAGTATAAAGCAAACCAAGAAATAAACATATTTCTTCATAAACTAAAAATTCTTGTAGTTTGATAACATTGGAAAATAGATTGCCACAGCCTTTCAGGCTTCGCAATAACACGAATTACTTAAGTTTTCTCATAAAGAAACTATAGGAGCTTGAGAGTTTTGTACCAATGATAACTGCATCACATGTAGCCTTGCTGATTCAACCATAGAACTTTTATAAAAAGTATTAATTCGTTTTTCAATACGCTTTTCTAAAGTTCTAGCTTGTGGGGCTTCAGGTCCTATCCATAACCGTGACATAGCCAAATACAGATCACAAAAAATCTCATCTCGAACTTTTACAATATCAGTTTGTAATTTTCTATACTCTTCGGTTCCCACACCTTTAAGTTCAGCCATGACGATAAGATGTCCTGCTAATGCCCCTTTTTTGATAACAGGAACAACTATAGCTGGGATCATCAAGTAAGGCAGGCGAGGAATATAACGTCGCTGAATTTTTTCTAAGTAGCTATCTTCGGACGATGCTTTTTCTTTATCCGGTGATACTTCAGCATAAAGATTGGCACAAAGGAGAAATGCAAGTGATAATATACTAACTAGATTGCCACGCTCATTGCATGAGCTCGCAATGACGTTTTTTGAATTTTGCAATAACTTGATAACTCTATGCATTATAGCAATCATACAAAAAATTGTTTTTTTACAGTCGTTTGTGGTACTTTCTAGTGTATACGATAAATTGTTAATAAATTATGTCTGTAGCTGATTTAAGTCTACGATCCTTAGAGATTTTTCGTGAGCTTGTTGATACATACGTAGAAACAGGCGAACCCGTTGGCTCTAGAACGCTTTCACGTCGAATAAAAACGCCATTATCTCCTGCTACAATTCGAAATGTAATGGCAGATTTAGAGGAGGCTGGATTATTATATGCGCCTCACACTTCTGCAGGTCGCCTTCCAACAACTGAAGGCTTAAAACTTTTTGTGCACGGATTATTAGAAGTTGGTGATGTTACTGAATCTGATCGCTTAGAAATTGAAAAGCATTGTGTATCAAAAGGTAAAAGTATTGAAGATGTTTTAGAGCAAGCAACAGGTATGCTATCTGGTTTGTCAAAGTGCGCAGGGCTTGTGATGGCTCCAAAATCGCAAGCGGCTTTAAGGCAGATTGAATTTGTTCATTTGGGCAATCAGCGAGCTCTAGTGGTGATTATTAGCCAAGATGGAATTATTGAAAATCGTCTAGTTGATTTACCAGATGGAATTACCATTTCTATGCTCAACCAGGCATCTAATTATATTAATAGTAATTTCCATGGTTCTACCTTGCAAGAAGTCCTACAACGTATTCATTCACAAATGAATCAAAATAAGCATGAACTTGACCTATTAACTCAAAAAGTGATTGAGGCGGGTATTGGTGTATGGAGCGGTGACAAGGAAAATGGATCCCTTATTATCAAAGGCCAGGGTAACTTATTGCAAAATGTGCAAGAAATTCATGATTTAGAAAAAATTCGTGGGTTATTTGATGTAATGGATACACAAGAAAGTTTACACAAACTTCTTAATGCATCTATTCAAGCAGACGGAGTGCAAATTTTTATAGGTGCTGAAAATAATTTATTTTCTTTGTCAGGCTGCTCCATGGTAGTATCACCCTACACTAATGGACAACGGCAAGTCGTTGGTGCTATTGGTGTGGTTGGGCCTGCTAGAATGAATTACGGAAAAATCATTCCCTTAGTGGATTACACAGCCAAATTAGTTAGTCGATTATTAAGTTAAGGTGAGATATGGACGCACAGGATGTGAAAAACGAAGATAAAACTGCTGAAACAGAAATTTCAGCAACTGAAACAGAGACAGAGACACTTTCTGAGAGTGAACGCACAATTTTAGAACTAAAAGATCAATTGCTTCGAGCGCTAGCAGAAAGTGAAAATGCCCGTAAACGCGGACAAAAAGATAAAGAAGATGCGCTGAAATTTGGTGTATCTAATATGGCTCGCGATATGGTTGGGGTAGCTGATAACTTGAGAAGAGCCCTTGAAAATAAGTCTGAAAATGCAGCTGAGCTTGCTGACGCACTATTTTCTGGTGTTGATCTTATTTTAAAAGATTTTGAAGGTATTTTAGGGCGTCATGGAATTCAGCGCATTGAAGCAGCAGGTCAGCAATTCGATCCACATTGGCACCAAGCAGTGTTTGAGCTTGAAACAGAAGAACATGCTCCTGGTACGGTTGTGCAAGTGGTGCAAGATGGTTACAAAATTCACGACAGACTTTTAAGACCCGCTATGGTGTCTGTAGCAAAAGCTAAGCAGCAAGGTGTTGCATAAAATTGAGAGAAGGCAGTTTAGACGCCCCAATTCGTCATATCATTGATTGGGAAAATGATGCTTTTTACGATGAGGTTGAGCTAGATGCAGAGCTTCGTCGTGTTTTTGATATTTGCCATGGATGTAGGCGTTGTTTTAATTTATGCGACAGCTTTCCGACTCTTTTTGACTTGATAGATGCCGCACCCTCAGGAGAGTTAGATGAGGTTAAAAGTGAAGATTTTCCAAAAGTAGTGGATGAGTGCACCCTTTGCGATCTTTGCTTTGTTAATAAGTGCCCGTATGTGCCTCCCCATGAATTTGATGTTGATTTTCCTCATTTAATGCTGCGTCATCGTACGGTTCAGGCAAAGAAGAATGGTATTGGGTTTGTAGAAAAACAAATTAGCAAAACTGATCAAGTTGGAACTGTAGCTTCAAAAATAGCTCCTGTGGTTAATTGGGCAACATCAACCTCTAATAAACCAGCACGCAAAGCCATGGAATTAGTAGCCGGTATTGATGCCAAGGTTGATTTACCTACGTATTCAAATAAAACTTTGTGTCAGCAAGTCGAAATTACCCCCTGCTCCACTAATACGGAGGGCCCCGCATATGGTGAAAAAGCAGTATTATTTGCCACGTGCTTTGGGAATTATAACAATCCTGCTATTGGCCTTGCAGCCCTAAAGATTTTGAGATATCAGGGAGTTGATGCAGAAGTTGTCTACCCCGGATGTTGTGGCATGCCTTTGTTTGAAAAAGGTGATTTGAAAGCAGTGGCAGAGCAAGCAGAGAAAATTAGTGAAACTCTTAAGACTTATGTTGAAAAAGATATTCCTGTTATTTCGATTATTCCTTCTTGCAGCCTGATGTTAAAGTCTGAGTGGCCATTGTTATTGCCTAAAAATAAGCACGTGCAGAGCTTAAGCAAAAAAGTAATGGACATTAGTGAATATGTTATTCATTTGCATAAAAAATATTCTTTAGCAGAAGGTCTAAAACCGTTGGAAAACAAAGCCGTAACCTTGCATTTGGCGTGCCATAGCCGAGCACAAAACATTGGGGCAAAAGCTGCGGAAATGCTGCGGCTAATTCCCGATCTTAATGTACAAATTATTGAGCGCTGTTCAGGCCATGGGGGAACGTGGGGAATCATGAAGGAGCACTTTCAAACCGCTCTGAAAGTTGGCAAGACAACAGCTAAGCAAGCTTTGAATTTAGATAACCCTTTTGTACTATCTGAGTGCCCATTGGCGCTCAAGCATATTTTACAAGGAATGCAGATTCAAGATGACAAGGCAAATACGTATACCACAATGCATCCGATTGAGTTGATGGCGAAAAGTTATAAATTATAAATGCAAAGTTTATTATTGATATTTAATTATCTGCATACTATATAAAAATAAGAAAATTAATGTTTTTATGCAATGTTACTTAAAAAGCTTAGTGTTTTAATTTTTGCTGTAATTTTTATAGAATTATTGGCAGCACTTCCTGAATTTCCAATGAGTGTATCTGAAATTCGTGAAGCTAAGCGTTTTTTAACGAGCGACCTCTCACCAGAGCATATTCAAATTGCTGAAAATATTCGCAAAGAATATCTGCGTGTAAATAAAGTATTTATTAAATCTGTTCAAAAAGACACTGAAGAAGCCGAAAAATTTGAAGTAGTAATGGATAAAACTTCAGCAAGAACAACTCTAGAAAATTACTCTGAAGAACTACCTCCTGAACTTAAGCCCAGCCTAATTATTAAAGAAATAGAAGAGCGTATCGTGCAACAAGAAATGAAAAATGAAGTCATCTCTGATACCTCAGTTCCTTATCACCAAAGGATCTTTAGCACACCCGTTAAAACGGGAGGAGACCTACTTGCTTTATTTTTTGAAATGACTCCATCTTCAGAAGATATGCTTGATAAACTTCAAACACAACTGGAAAGTCATCTACAAAAAGTAGACCCTTTCAATTCAACAGCTCAACTTGCCTGGATAAGGTGCATTGCACAATATGCACTGGAAACCATTGAGAAAATATTACCAGCTTATTCTCTCAAACTTCACAATATTTATAGAAATTCGATTTATGGTCCAAAAATGGATTGCACCAAACTTCTAGACCAAAAATTTGGTGAAGAACATAGACTGATAGCAGGAACAAGAAGCAGAGAAGAACTTAAAAATAACCCACGAGAAAGAAGCCTTACAACCGGTGCAGGGATTATGTTTCATCTGGAGCATGTGTATGATAATTTTTTTGGACAAATAGATAGGAGATTTGGGTTCACAAGAACAAAGCTAGCTCTTAAAAGCAATAAAGCTATTAATAAGAGCGATAAAGAGAAATTAGAAACACTAGAAAGTTTTTGGGGAAATCTTTGTCTTTCAACCAACAAAAAATTTCACGATGAATATCTTGTAGCTTTAGATGCTCTCTGCGAGATGATACTTAAAATGCAGGAGAAATTTCCTATAGATGAAAGTATACAACCAAGTAGCACACCTTCAAAAAAGCTTCAAAAAGGTAGAAAAAAAACATCAGCCCAAAAAGAACCAAAACACCAAAAGGAAAGTGGTATTGTTGATGTGAGCAATAGCGCACAGGAACTAGATGAAGTAGTAGAACTACTTAAGCTAGCTGCAGAAGAAGAGACTGTTCTCATACATGAGCAGATCATCTTGAAAAATGATTTAAAGCCCCTTGAAGAAGAAAGTGAGTCAATTGTTAATGAAAAGATAACAGTCGTAGCTAGAAAAAAACATAAAGCTGCCTCCAAGCCTGCTAGACTTTCATTATTAGATCAGATTTTTGCTTTACAGCCAAATCAATGGCTTAATAAAAAAAGCATAGCGATCATTTATGACATTTGTGACACCGCACACAAAGCCGTACGGTCAAATGGGATTGCTAGATTTTTACAAAACCTCGTTAACAGCCAAACGTCAAAAGGTCTTACGGCGGTATATGACGATGGGAAAGATTCTCACAAGCTTGCTGTCTTAATATCTTCAGAAGGACTACCTGTTTTATTTCCTTTCGCGCATCATGCAGGAAAAGATTTAGATCGTCATTCGCGTGACCTTCTTATTGAAGGATTCAAAGAGCTATTTGGAATTTCGCAAGGGCTCTCTTGAAATTCTCTCCAAGTTTAAGTACCTTATAAAGCAGTGCGTCCTTAGCTCAGCTGGATAGAGCGGCGGCCTTCTAAGCCGTAGGTCAGAGGTTCGAATCCTCTAGGACGCGCCATTTCTAAGGCATTACTTTTAGTATGAGGGTTTATGAAAGCTTTGGTTGTCATTCCGGCTCGCTTGGAATCTACGCGCTTAGCAAAGAAAGCTTTGGCTGAGATAGCCGGAAAACCTATGATTGAGCGGGTATTTAACCAAGCAAAAAAAAGTAATGTTGGTGATGTTGTTGTTGCAGCTTGTGGACATGAAATAACTGATGTTGTTGAAAAAGCAGGTGGTAAAGCTATTATTACGGACCCTGCTCTTCCTTCTGGCACTGATAGAGTTTGGGCTGCCTACGTTGCTATGGGGAAACCTGAAGTTGATGTTATTATTGGCTTGCAAGGAGACTTGCCCCTTTTAGATCCAAACCTTTTGCAAGAAATTTTAAAACCTTTTAAAAATCCAAATGTGGATGTGGCAACGCTTGGAGTTCTCATTACTGATCTTGAAGAAATCACAAATCCAAATGTTGTAAAAATTGCCATGGACAAACCAGAGAGCAATATTGCCAGAGCTATTTACTTTTCAAGGCTTGCTGTTCCTGCTAATGCTTCTGTTTATTATCATCATATTGGAATTTATGCTTATCGCCCAAAAGTGCTTGAGGCTTATGTAAGCTATCCACCATGTTATCTGGAACAAACAGAACGCTTAGAACAATTGCGCTTTTTACAACATGGCTTTCGTGTTGACGTTGCTATTGTTGATTCAACACCTATATCAGTTGACACTTTATCAGACTTAGAGCGTGTCCGCGCCGCTTGTAACCATCAATGAAAGATCGCCCAATGAAAAATGCTATTTTATTAATTATCGCTCTTGTTCTAATTGGAATTGGAATATTTTTAGGCATTGGTATTCGCACAAAAACAAACATTGTTGAAAGGCCAATTAACTTAGAGATGACAGAAAATAAGTCCTAATATCTCATGAACCCTGCACAGCTAAAACGCCTATTTTATCGAATAAAACCTGTAGCATTGTGGGTTTTCCTGATTTCCTCTCCAATTTCTTTGCTATATGCTTTGTACATTTCTCCTCCTGATTATTTGCATGGAGATTTAGTACGTATTCTATATGTGCATGTTCCAGCTGCATGGTTTGCCCTAGGCATATACACCGCTATGGGAATTTGCAGTTTTATAAGCCTTGTTTTGCGTGCTCCCTTTTATAGTATATGCGCGCAAAGTCTTGCAATTCCTGGGTGTATTTTAACAATTATCTGCATGATGACAGGAGCTCTTTGGGGAAAACCTGCGTGGGGAACCTGGTGGGTGTGGGATGCTAGGCTAACGTCAGTTGTTATCCTTTTCTTTTTTTATGTTGGATATATAAATTTTTGTGATGGCGCAATGAATAAAGCGGCAAGCGTTTTAAATGTAGTGGGGCTTATCAATGTGCCAATCATTAAGTGGTCAGTAGACTGGTGGTTTACTCTGCATCAACCAGCTTCTTTTTTTCTGACTGAAAAACCTGCTATTGCATTTGAAATGTTGATACCTCTGGTTTTAATGGCTATTTCCTTTTTTAGCTGGAGTTTGGTGATGTTTACGTATCGATTTAGCATAAACATAGAACGCTTTCAGCGGATACATTATGAAACTACGATTTAGTGCTGCAGCTACTTTTACGGCTATTTTTGCACTTATTATTAAGTCACATCTCAATATTTTTGTTGCACTAGCTTATATAGGAACTTTTTTAATATTAATAGGCGCTCTTTCCTATAATACGGAAACCCATGACCACTAAAGCAAAGCAACGTTTCTTAAAACTCATTTTAATATTAAGTTTTTTTATTGGTGTATGTTTATTTTTAGCAGGTGCTTTGCGAGAAAATATTGTTTATTTCAAAACCCCAAGTGAACTTTTGCAAATTCAAGATATGCCTAATAAGCTACGACTAGGTGGCTTAGTAGTCAAAGGAAGCTTGAGATCAGAGAACAACCAACATCAATTTGTAGTCACCGATAACACCACTACTATACAAGTTCAGTACAATGGTCGCCTGCCAGACTTGTTTCGTGAAAACCAAGGAGTTGTAGTAATTGGAACTTACATCTCCTCAGAAAAAATATTTAAAGCCACCCAATTGTTGGCTAAGCACGATCAGTATTATAAGCCTCCTCAAAATTATAGCACCCATTAGATCGCAGCCTTAAAAGCATAGGTGGGGACTTCTTAACCGCGACCCAAAAAGCTAGATAAGCGATAGCAATCAGAACAAAAGGAGAGGCAACTACTAAGTAATGTTGAAATGGTCCAAATTCATTGCTCAAAAAATGGCCACCTACATTGCTCATGCAAGTACCAATGGAAAACCAAAGTATACTATTAAAAAAAGGTCTATTATTTTTAAAAAGTAAGAAGATCAGAGCGAGACTGGTAGCAAAAAAACCGCCAGCAAAAAAAGTAAGAAAAAAGAGATATATTAATGATTCATAAGAACCAGATATACCAAAAATAGTGAGACAAAAAAAAGTAAACAAAACACCAATCAGTGAGCCAAGCATCACTTTTGAAAAATCAATGTAATCGCAAATTTTGCTAAAAATATACAATGAAAATATAAGGGTGAGGTTCAAAAATACAGACAATTTATTTGCATTAAATTCAATAATCATCACATTTGAGAGGTAAGGACTAAAAAAAAGTTTTTGATAAGAACGCGCAGCACAAAAAATACCACCAATTAGTACTGCCAAAATTTTTGCCTGGTATCCTGGCAAGCTTAGAGTTGGACCCAATATTTTTTTATTGGTTTCTTTTTTTAGGTTTTCAATATTTTTTTTATTAGTATAAAAAATCAATCCGCAGACAATATTGCATATCAGAACCAAAATAACTGTTGTCAGCGGATCATACGCCGCAAAAGCAACTTTTACTAATCGACGCCCCAGAAAAAAAGAAAAACATACTAAAGCACTTATTTTTACGTAACTTGACGAGTCATGAACCATCATTAAATATACGGCAGGAACCATTAATGTTGCTGGAATTAAGGAGGTATTTAAAATAGCAATTAAAAATACTAATACCCTATTTTGATACATATCGATTGGACATACAAAAAGTAAAAAAAACAAAAAAGCAGAAAAAAGATAAGCTAAAATTAAAGTTTGTTGGGCCTTCAAAAATCCTTTTATTTCAACAGATTTTCCTAAAATATACGAACCTATACTCCTTGTAAAACAGGTTATCAAAAACCACATAAGCATCATAGCTAAGCAGTAACTTGGAGTATTTAGCTGGCTGTTAAGCCAAATCAATTTGGGGCAACAAAATGCCTGGAGAACTATCATAAAAAGGATGGAGCTCACCCCACGATTCAATGTGAACATC
This sequence comes from Alphaproteobacteria bacterium, assembly GCA_947487955.1. Lineage (GTDB taxonomy): Bacteria > Pseudomonadota > Alphaproteobacteria > Paracaedibacterales > CAITNM01 > CAITNM01. The sequence continues at coordinate 33,053 of CANKYV010000010.1, read as the reverse complement.
AGACTAGCAAAGAGTCAGAGAAACTATTGAGTTAAATAGAGGATTTTATGGAAAATTACAAGCGCTTTTTTGAAAGAACGTTTTTAAAAATATCAAAAATTAAAAATTCATAATTCATAATGAATCGCAACAAAAGACCAAAAATACAGGTTAACCTTCTAGAATTTTTTCCATCTCGCTCCACTCACGCGCAGTCAGGCCACTATTTTCTTTAGTAACAACTTCACCTTTTAGGCGTCGACGAAGAACTTCAAGCATCTTTGAAGAAAACACAGCTGCTCCTGCGCGGTAATCCATAAATGCATCATAAGCAAAAGGAACCCAACGTTTTAGGACATCAATCATCACGTTAGCATAAGCTTGAATTTCATATTGAGCGTGAGCATCAGCACGAAGTCTTAGAAAGTGCATCAGGTTATGCAAATCAATTTTCCAATACCATTGAGTATAATAGTTAACCGGTAAATTCATGCGTGCTAATTCACGTGCTAAACCTGGCCTGCCCTCTTCTTCTTTTTCATTGAGAAGATATTCGTACGTATCGTAAGCTTGCATTGCATCGCGTTTTAAAAGTTCAAGAACTTTTTGCGCGTATTCGCCTTCTAACACTTCACCGCGACCCTGATTATTAATTGTCGACTGCGCCGCTAGATGACGTGCTTCCGGCATGTAAAATTCACGATCCAAAATCGAATAACGAGCTGAGTATTCATTTACATTAGCAGTGCGATGGCGAATCCATTGACGTGCTATGAAAATAGGAACTTTAATGTGAAATTTAATCTCACACATTTCAAAAGGTGTGGTATGCCAATGGCGCATTAAATAGTTAATTAAACCACGGTCTTCACTAACTTTTTTTGTGCCCTTACCGTAAGAAACGCGTGCGGCTTGAACAATTGCCGAATCGTCCCCCATATAGTCGACCACACGAATAAAACCATGGTCAAGTACAGGTAAAGGCTCATATAAAATTTCTTCTAACGCAGGAACTGTTGCTCGCTTTGTTTGAAAAGATTCAGCAGCCAGCTCTGCTAGTTCTTGAGAGGCTTGAGTGTTTAAACGAGCAGCGTTTTCCATCACTTGTATATTTTTAAATTAAGTTACAGACTATATTAAAGAAGGTTGTGCAAAAATCAAAGGAAAAAGCGCTGATGATACCCAAGCATAAAATGATAAAAATGCGTGCCTTAGATGCTACCGATTTACATCACATTGCAGAACAGCTGCGTGATGGACTTTGCCCGATACTTACAATGGTGCATGAACGCGAGAGTTTTACTCTACTTGTTAATCGTTTTTGCTGGAATCATGCAGATAAAAGTGATGATAAGCCACTACATTATCGTTCACATGTTGGACTTTTGTTTTGCCATGTACAGAAGGTGCAACGTAGAGGATTTGAGCAGCATTCAAAAGATCGCATTTTGAATTTGCTGCATATTGAAATAAAAGAAGACACTAAGAGCACCTGGGTGCACCTGGTGTTTTCAAAACATTATGAAATTCGCTTACTAGTAAAAAAACTAGAAGTTTACCTTAGTGATCTGCATGATCCTTGGCCGACTCGTTCCAAGCCAACGCACTTACACGAACATATTGCAGCAATAGCTTAAGAAGTTTGATCATCCGTGCTTGCGCTCATTTCAATGATCAGGAAACCATCTGTCTTGAAATGCGATAATTTTACCAAAAAGAGATGAGTGTTCTCTTTCTAATCGTACCATTGATGATTTAAGGTTTTCGAGAACTTCCAGAACTTTTGACATATCAACAGAATCATATTTCATGTACGATTTTATGCACTCAAACGAATTACCAAAACTGGCAGGTTTAGCTTCGTGATGAGTTGCGTGATAGTCAGCCAGACTAAGGAGAGCATCTTGATCGTGAGATTTAATTTCTTCAAGTATTTTTAAGGCAACAATAAAATCTTCTTTTGCTTGTGCTGCATTTGTTGTAATAGCTGCTCTTTCATAAAGAACTGAGCCATAATAATTGCCTGCTAATAGCGGATCACATTTGTAGGCCTCAGAAAAATAACTTATTTCTGAAGGAGTTTCGTATGGAAGCATTGTTCCTTTACGACTTTCATTTGAAACAAGAATTCCAGCACCGAGCAACGCATCTACATTTCCAGGCTCTAATTCCAAAGAACGTTGGTAATACTTAAGAACAGCCCATGTGAAACGCTCTTCATCTGTACACTGCGCAAGTGCTATATACGCACGTGCATTTGGAACTAAGCCTACAATACGCTTCAATGCTTTTTTATATTCAATAGGGCTTAAAACAGGATTGTCTGTTTGTTGATCAATTTCCAGAAGAACTGTTAAAAGGTCAGCATTACCTTGGATTGCCTTATTTTCAGCAGCCATAAATACTGAACGTATTTTATCCCAGTGTCCTGTAACAACATCGTCAGCTACCATGCACACAATATGAAAAATTGCACTGGTATTTTGTTCTATCTTTGCTGGTTCTAGGAAAATTTGAAGAGCTTCTGCATTTATTTTTGGTAAGAATATTTTTGGCACGCCATAACGATATGCAAGACCTACTTTGACCCAATCTTCAACTGTCCCTTCACTGCTATTACATACTAACTTTTCTGCTCTTTTAAATTCACGCTCTGAAAGATGATAAGAGTGTTTTTGAATTGGCTCTGATACTAATACCCCTTCAGATACGGTTCGTCTAAATTCCTCGCGATTTTTAATAGAAAAATGTCTAGAGGCAACATTCACTACAGCTATTTCATTTGTTTCTGTTGCTGCAAATATTTCAATAATATTAAACAACCAACAAAACATAATAGCTAATAACAAATGTTTCATAAATTACTCTTACTATAAAACTTATATAGTAATTTAGAACCTTATCATTAATTTAAGATTAAAATACTGTGACAAAACCTATTAATAATTTTTTACATAAACATTTTAAATATTTAAAAATTAAATTAACTATTAATTAAATAACATCGATATATATTTCACAATTATAGATTATTTTATAGGCTTTGAAATGGAAAAATTACATAATAAATATTTGCAATATACTCAGCTACTTATTGCTATGGCAATATTTAGTAGCATATATGCTAGCAATGATGCAGGAGAAAACGCAGATGAAGAAGATATAAATGGCAGGCTAGTTCAACAAGCCGCTGTACATGTAGCTATAGCTCATTCTGCAATAATTCCTGAAGCAGATACAATGATGCGCATGGCAAACAACTTAGCAAAAAATGGCGGACCAGAGTTAAGCCCACAAATGTTAGCTTTTATTAATTGTTTTGGCGCATTGTCACCTGATGAACAAAGAGCAACACTTGGATTTTTTAATGATGATACAGTTTCAATGCAATCCGATACATTAGCGCTTCAAATCATAGCAAGTTCATTCGGTCATGTTGAGGAAGCGCGAAGATTTCTGAATGAGCGAAATTTTGTGGCTAACATGGAAGGAATTAATTAATACCATTTTTTAAGTAGAGATTTCTAGGAATCTCTACTTTTTGAAAATTAGCTTTTACGTTTCCTTAATCTCTTATCTATTAAAATCAACTCTGAAATGTTTTATTTGCATAAATATGCGATTATTCACCACCGGTGGTTGCGGTTTTATTGGATCAAATTTTATTCTGGAATGGATTAGTGAGAAAAAAAGATCACTAGTTAATATTGATTGCTTAAACTACGCTGGTCAGTTGGCTAACTTAAAAGATATTGAAGACAACCCTTTGTATACGTTCATACATGGTAATATTAATAATCGCTCATTAGTGGCTAATGCTTTAGCTTTGCATACGCCTGATTGCGTTATTCACTTTGCGGCAGAATCTAATACAACCAACACCACTCAAAAACCAGAGCATTTTCTTATTAATAATGTAATTGGTACATTCAATTTATTAGAAGAGGTTTTAGCTTACTGGCAAAAATTACCAAATGATAGCAAAGAAACCTTCAAGCTTATTCATTTGTCGACTGATGAAGTTTATGAGCCAAATCATTCTACTTATGATCCCAGAACTCCCTATGCAGCGAGCAAAGCTTGTGCTGATCATTTTGTAAACACGTATCATCATGCCTTTGGCCTTCCAACAATTAATATTCATTCAGGAAATATTTATGGGCCGCGGCAGTACAATGAGAAGCTTATTCCAACTCTTTTGCAGCAAGCTTTATCAGGGCAACAACTGGAAGTGTATGGAAATGGAAAAAATATGCGTGATTGGTTATATGTTGGTGATGCAGTTGCTGCTATCAGCCTTATTGCAGAGCACGGAACACCAGGCGAAGATTACCATATAGATGGTGGGAAAGAACAATCAAACTTAAGCCTTATTAAAACCATGTGCACAATTCTGGAGAAAAAGATTGCCCATCCAGATATTCCTTCTTTTGAATCACTTATTCGGTTAATTCAGGATGGGGCCAGTGCTACGCATCACTATAGTTCGCATAATGAAAAGGTTCAAAGTGAGCTTGGATGGCACCCAGATACACCATTGAACAAAGGGCTTGATGCAACCATTAATTGGTATTTACAGCATTGGGCCACAGAATTAGGCGAAAAGCATCTTTAACTAAGGCAAAGATGCTGGGGTGTCTGCCTGATTTCTTAAGTATGCTATTAAATCTGCTCTTTCTTGAGCATTTGAAAGGCCAACAAACGACATTTTAGTGCCTTTGATATACTCCCTAGGCTTGTGCAAATAAGCGCTAAGAGCTTCATAATCCCATTTCCCTCCATGAGATTTCATAGCTTGGGAATATGCATAATCAGAGGCATGCGCCACCTTATTCATTACAATACCCCAAAGATTTGGGCCTGTTTTATGAGGACCGCCTTTATTGAAGGTATGACACTGCAAACATTTTTTGGCAATTTTCTCACCGTTTGCAATGTTGGCTGTAGTCAGCAATGGCCCTATTGGTTCAAATGGTTTTCCTGCATTTTCTGAACTTGTAGAAATTTGAGTTCCTGCATCAATACCTAAAATATTTTCCTTTAAATAGATTGGATGTATTAGATTATCAGCAATTAAATGGAAGATCTGCATACACAAAAGTGCAACTAAAATACTTGCGAAGATCTTATTAAATTCTAGATTATTCATGATGCAAGATTAGTATAAAACTGTCGCATTGATGACAGTAGTTCATTTTCAAATAGTTTAGGCCGTGCATGTCCCATGCCTTGTATGATGGTAAGGGTTGCATTGTAATGACCTGCCGTCTTTTTTGCATGAGCCTCAGGCAGCATGGGATCGGCACTTCCATGAATAACATGAACTGGACAAGATGCTTGAACGTGATAATAACACATTGGCCCCTGTGCGCAGGCCATAATATGATTATGAGCAATATTTGGCAGCACACCTTTGTTACGACGCAAATAGGCTTTTTCAAGTAATGGCACCCACTCTGCTTCATCAAATGGAGTTTCATTACCGTTAAACAATTTTAAAATTTTAAGACTTTTAAAAAGCCAAGAATCAAAGTCTGATTGATCAATTGCCCCAATAGCCTTTAATCCTTCTAAAACTTCTTTTTCTGGTGGTGGCAAATCATTAGCGGCAAGAGTTCCAAGCATTGCTTTACTCATTGATGAAAAATCAATGGTACTCATAATTAAAGTAACGCTTAATAGGCGATCAACATACTTGTACATGCAAAGTTGTGCTAAATAGCCTCCCATAGAAGTACCAACCAAATGGGCCTTTTTTATGTTGTAGCCATCTAAAATACGTATGACATCATCGCTTAAATCCTGCAGACCATATGGATGCATGAGGTAGTTAACGTGGGACGATTGCCCAACATCGCGGTGATCATAGCGTATAACAAAAAAATTTTGAGCCAGCTGCTGACAAAAAGAATCACTCCACATGATGCCTTGCCCGGCAACTCCCATAATTAAAAGAATTGCTGGGTTTTTACTGTCGCCAAAATTTTCTGTCCAAAGATTAATAGATCCCGTTTGGACAAATTTTTCTTGGGCAGCCATTGAAGCGTTAGTCATTCGACATAATAGATGTTAGCAGTGGTGACCAAGAACCATCTGTTGCACCTTTTTGGGTTGGTATTCTCCTGCGGTTTCTACCGGTTAGATCAATCATATCAATTTGGCTTTTATCTCGAATACTACCTTCTCTTGAATACATAATGTAGCGACCATTAGGAGACCACGTTGGACTTTCTACCATGTACCCTTGGGCGATAAGACGTTCGCCAGTTCCATCAGGAGAAATAACCCCAATGTAGAAAGTTCCTTCTACTTGCTTTGTGAAAGCAATTAAATCACCACGAGGTGACCAAGCTGGTTGGAAGTATCTTGATCCAGATTTTCCAAAGCTAATGCGTTTTACATTTCCGCCGTCTGCATCCATTATGAACAACTGGGGTTTTGGACCATCTCTGTCGGATACAAACACAATTTTCTTTCCATCGGATGAAAAGCACGGAGATGTATCGATAGAGCGATGCTCTGTTAATTGATTTAATTTTCCAGAGGCTAGATCCATTACATAAACAGCGCTTGCTCCATCTTTCTCATAACTTAAAACGACTTTACTGCTATCAGGGGAAAACCTTGGAGCATAGGTCATGCCTGGGAAATGCCCAAGCTCTTTGGAGGATTTGCTTTTTAAATCCATAATATAGACGCGCGGCTTATCATTGACATAGGCAAGATAGGCTACTTTTTTAGCATCTGGAGAAATACGAGACGTTAACACTAAATTTTCACCATCTGTCAAAGGTTGAGGATTAAACCCATCCCAATCCATTATCATTAAGCGCTTTTTTGGGTTTTTTCGGTTGTTATTCATATCCTCAACAAAAACGATTTTGGAATCAAAAACACCCGTTTCACCTGTTGCACGACCATAAATACTATCTGCCATAATATGGGTCATTCGGCGCCAATTTTTTTGCTCGCCGTTATATGAGAGGCCCAGCATTTGCTGTCCTGTTAAGACATCAAACAACCTAAAGCTAATGGTTATCTTACCTGAACTCAGTTGTTTAACTTCGCCATAAACGAGAAATCTAGCTTTTAGAGGACGCCAATTACTCATATTAGGGCCACTTTGTGAAAGTGACTCTGCAGTTTGTAAAAATGCTGATTTTCCAATAGCTGTAAACAGACCTGAAGCTTCTAAATCATTGGTTAAAACTTTTACAATGTCTTCGCCTAAATTATCAATTCCATCAGGGTTATAAAAATCAACCACGGCGATGGGGTCAGGATTCACTTCCCCTTTGGTAATTTCTATTTTTAATGCATGAAGGTTAAAAGTGAACAATAAAACGGCAAAGCAACAACGAATCATCTAGTGTAAAACAATCAAAATATTATATGGAAATTATAGCAAGATTTCTTGAAGCATATAAAGAGGGCAATTAAGGTTTTATAAAATCAGCAATACTTTAAAAAAATAGCCACAGATGATTAGTATGTGGCTAAAATTTATAGTAGCTACTAATGATTGTGTGTTTGAGCTTTGTTCTTTACTAACAATAATTGACTAGCGCGTTCTTGCTGACCAGGAACCCTCCCCAAACGATCGATTGCTTCCCATGACATCGTCTGTGGATGAGCTACTTCAGCTTCTATCTTTGCTAACAACAATTGATTAGCGCGTTCTTGCTGACCAGGAACCCTCTCCAAACGATCGATTGCTTCCCATGACATCGTCTGTGGATGCTCTACTTCAGCTTCTATCTTTGCTAACAACAATTGATTAGCAAGTTTTTGATCACTCGTCTCCAAACGATCAATTTCTTCCCACGTCATCGTCTGTCGGTTTTGTGTATGCACAGATGCACGGCTTGTAACTGCAGTTTTTTCTTCATGAGCTGTATATGCTGTTGATACTAACAAACTCATAAAACTCGCTAGAATTAGACTTTTAGAAATTTTCATTATTTCCCTCACGTTAAAATTTAAGAATTTAAGAACCTAAAAATAACATAAAAACAGCAAATAATCTATTAATTTTCTCAATTCGTATTCTTAATTTTCGCAACACGCTTCAATTTGCTCTAAGCCTTAATAAAATCAGCAATACTTTTAAAAAAGCGTTCAGCTCCTTTTTCTAAAATGCCATAATGGGTCGCATCTGCAATGTCGATGCGCTGTTTTGGGCATGTCAAAGCGCTTATTAGACCATCAGCATCAGCGCTTAAACTTGCGGTGTCATTTTCTCCCCTAAGAACAAGTGTTGGGCATAATATTTTTGATGCATCGTAAATTGGGGTTTGATTATAGGTTTGCAACGCATCTGCCAACACTCCGGTGGGAATGCGGATGCAGCCTTTATTGCTAGTTCTTTCAGCCCAAGCAGCATCGGTACTTTCCATATAATCAAGCAACACTTCTAAAGTACCAGGATCACGCCAAGAAAATGCATTATGACTTTTCAATTCACGCTCCCACAAACCACACCAACGCTCACGTGAAGCAATACGATAGCTTTTAATACCAGGGTTAAGTTTGGAGAAATCATTTGGATCTGCTAATTCTTGCCATTGAGGATTTGGATAGCTGTACACTGGCCCTAGTAAAATTAGCTTTGAAACCCAATCCGTGTGCGTCGCAATATATCCACTGATGCTACTTCCCCAAGAAAATCCGCATAAAATAATTGGTATATCCTGATAATGTTCTTTAATAAGTTGAACCACATCAGATACATCAACCGCAGCATCTTGGTGTGCAATAAGCGGAGGACCTGCCATAAGTGGATCGTCCATTTCCACTGGTTTTGAAGATTGCCCATATCCTCTAAAATCAAGCGAATAAACAGCATAGCCTTGAGCCGCCAAATAAGACATCATGGTTGGCTGATTTGGTGCGCCTGGCAGATCAAAAATAATACTTGGCAATGTTGCACCATGCAGGATTAATACAACAGCTTTGGATTGTTCTGCTGGTAGGCACATGCGAAGAGCAATTTTACTAAAAGAGCAAGCGCTACTTCTAATGTAGCTAATTTCAGGCATATGCTTTAGCAGTCTTATCTAAATTTATGCAATAATTTACTATGTTGCGAGCGTTGTGATCAACATATTTAGGAATAATCCTCTTCTAATAATTTCGCCCATTGCTTTTCTAAAAGACTAATAAACATATCAATCTGACTCAATGCTTGAGTATAATATTGGAGTGCCTGAATAGCTTTTTCTTCTGTTTCGATTGTGTGCAAAATAATTAATTTACTCGAAGTTAAAGTTGCCTGCATTTCTTCAAAGTTAGTTGTTAAAGAATCATTCAAAGTTATTCTTGTTTCATCATCTTCTTGTATAGCTTGTTTAGCCAATTTTTGAAAAGTTATTGCATAGGTTTTTCTTGAAATTGCTGTTCTTAATTTTCTGCACACATCATCGCCAGATGATAAATCAATGGCTGCGAGAATGCGGCAAGCAAGCATTACTACTATTACAATTAGATTTTTTAACATAAAGACACAAACTAGGAATGATGATAAAACTATGTTACCTATCATGATAACAATGTTTTGTTAACAATAAGTAAAAGAAGAATAAACATTTACTCAGCTAAATCCAAAGCTGGATTTTCAATAAGTTTTGGAAGGTCTTCTGCTTCAGCTGGTGGCAAAATATGCATTTCTTTCTCATTAAACAAAAAGATGGCCGGCACACCAACGCCAAGGCTTTCTGCCAGTTTTGTTTTGTCCGAAATTTCTTTTTGAACTTGATTGCTATCGCGATCATTGGCAAGCTTTTTAATGTCTAAACCTAATGCAGCTGCTTCTTTTATTGGATTATTTGCAATATCTTCCACAGGGATATATGTAAGCGCTAATTGAAATGCTTTTTGAGAATTTTGCAGTGCTGCAGCCCATACTAACTGAGCTTGCATGCCCGACTTTTCACCGAACATGGAGATGGGGATAAGGTACACTGAACAATTAAGCTTATCTAGAACTTTTCTCACATTTTTTAAATAAGATAAACTATTAGCATCAGTCATATCTGCAAAAATTACTAAATCTGCGCCAGCATGATCTTTAATACAAAACCCCGCTTTTAAAAGTTCTGTGCGTTTTTGAAAAGCTTGCTGTGTCATGCTTTTTTCTTCATTTTTTGCGATTACATTTGCTGATTTATTTAATAATGAAACTAAAAAATGTGGTTTTTTTTCGGAGAGTTCTTCAAGCTCATTTTCCAGAGAAGCCACTTTATAATCATCTTTCGTGTGCACCCACCAAGCAATGCTAGCAGCTAATATAAAATTCAAGATAGTCAGAACTGAGAAAAATTTAGAATTCATAAGCACATCTAAAGTTCTTAAAATTGCCGAGTCATTTTAGGCCATCCCTAATGACAGAGCAATAATCAATCTTCGTTTTGAATAGCACTAATTTTCTTTTGATTCAGCCCTAGAGCTAAAGTAATTTGATCACCATTACAATCTCCTTTGTCTAGAAGACTCAAATAAGTAGCTCTCAAATCCTCTGTGACTGTACTTAAGGTATTTACCATTGCGATAATTTTAAATGATAGTTGATGTCTTATGCCTTCAAGAATTGTCCCATAACCTTCAATATTTTCATTTGCAAACGAAAGATAAGATAGTAACTGAAAATTCTCTTGTAACTCTAGGGATCCTCGTTGAATTAGGTCGACGGTATGAATGAGATCAATAATATCTAATTTTAACTTCATGTTTAGCATGCCATGTAAAATGCTAACGTAACCAGCAAGATGTAACTCAAGATTTTCTATGATGTATAAGAAATTTTTTAAGCCTGTATTTTCGTCTTTTAGAAAACTAACAATGGCTTCCTTGTCTTCTTCTTTAAATTTGGAGATTATATTTTCTTCGCTTAATAACTCATCCATATCTAATGCACGCAATTGCCTTGCTAGCATTTTGCAGTTTTTAGCAAAAGAGCCTGACACAATTTTATATAATGCTTCAGTTATTTTTGCAGCCTGAGGTAGCTTCCTAATTGCCTGTGTGACCGATTCCTGCATAGTTTCTGGTACACAACGACTAATTTCTTCCATGCTAGGATTAATGCTTTCCGGGCCAGTAAGAGATTTACTGAATCCACAACTGGTATTTATCAAAAACAAGAGTAAGAAGACCAACATTCAGTTTGTGTTTATAGTGGCGCCCATTTTAACTATCTACCAATCCCTCTTAAAAAGGGGTTAAATTAAGCGCTGATTTAAAAATTTTTAATGCCCCCCCATAATTTAACCATCTCTCTAATTCTCTTCACAAAAAATTTTCCTAAGAGGTTATTCTCATTCTCAACAGTTTTTTCAATCACATTAATTGGCATAAGTGAAGCACTTAAGGAGTCTGGCAAAAGCTCGCTTTCATATTTTTTTTCATAAATTGATAATGCAGCTTCAATAGATGCATTTGTAATTTCTTCTGCTAACAGTTGGCATTTTTTTATCTCACGCTTTCTCAATTCAACCTCATAACGAAGCTTTTCTTGTTCCTGTCGCTCCTGTGCTAATTTTTTTGTTTTGTACAATGGATCTTCAGTAACTGGAATATCACCGTAGTAATAGCATTCGTAATAGCATTTCTCTCTGCCTCGCTCACCAATTATTGACCTCCCTTGTATTGTATACGGGGGATATTCCATAAAACTAACGTGGCCTGTCTCAATTAGCCTCATCATAAACTCATAATATGATTGCCTATGATTTAGGTAGATTTTTCTACCATTTAAATAAGATAATTCGACACTAGCGCAAACTCTACCTAGCCCATTCTCTTTATCATCCCTCAAAGAAATTCCTTCTGGTTGATGTTCTATTGATCGGCACCTAACAGTTTTTTTTTGTCCACTCCAACGATCAATACTTTCAAAAAAAAGATTGACTATCGTATGATGACCCGACCAAATGTGTGATCTATTGTACATTGCTTGTTCTTCTACCGATCCTTTATAAAGACCTGAGCGTATAAGCTCAATAACAAAATCATCACGAGAAGAATTCCATTTGAGGCGTAAGGGCTGATCGAAGGTTTTATCTTGCCACTGCACCAAATATATTTCGGGGCATGGCTCTTGATATTGGCTAATTTTTTCATCAACATCATCTTGATCAAAAGAGCGGACTAAATTAGATACAATTCTTATACCATTTTTATCATGGCATATGGTTGCTTTTCCGTTATCAATGTTGAACCTATCTTGCCAATTTGGCATTTCAGCCCACCATTCTTCTGCTTTTTTATAAGCTCTTCGCCAGAATGCCTCTATTTCTTCTCGATGCTTCTTTGCTTTTTTTTCATAATCCTCTACTTCTTTTTGATGTTTTATTTTTATTTCTTCTATAAACTCCTCCATCTGTGGTGTTCTGTAGTGAACTTTTTCCAGTTGCGTATATTGTGCTATAGGTTTTATAGGAGCTTCTATAGTCAAAGCGTCAACAATTGCTGCATTAATTTGAAATACACTTAAAAAAATAAAAAGAATTTTTTTCATAAAATTTTCTTGCGCTAAAAGTATGTTATATAAAATTAAAAAAATGACATATAGCATACGCATCAAGGTGCCACAATGTATTTTTAGTTTAGAATCTCGACAACCCACAGCGAAATATCCTAAAAAGGAAAGAATAAGGAGAATTTTTTATGCGTTTAAGTCAGTATTTTTTACCAACCTTAAAAGAAGTCCCTGCTGAAGCGCAGATATCATCCCATCGATTGATGCTCAGAGCCGGCTTAATAAACAAGACAACTTCTGGTATTTATTCCTGGCTACCAATGGGGGAACGTATTCTCAAGCGCATTGATCAGATTGTTGCTGAAGAGCAAGATCGTATTGGCTGCCACCGCATTACGATGCCGACTATTCAACCAGCACATTTATGGCAGGAAAGCGGACGCTTTGAGGACTACGGCAAAGAAATGTTGCGTATAAAAGATCGTCATGACCGTGAAATGCTTTATGGGCCTACTCACGAAGAAGTAATTACTGACTTAGTGCGTCAATATGTGAATAGTTATCGCCAGTTACCTTTGTGCCTATATCAAATTCATTGGAAATTTCGCGATGAAATTCGCCCACGTTTTGGTGTAATGCGCGGACGTGAGTTCTACATGAAAGATGCGTATTCATTTGATATTAATATGGAAGGCGCTCGTCATTCCTATGAGAAAATGTATAATGCTTACCTTCGAACTTTTGCACGAATGGGGTTAAAAGCTGTTCCAATGCGCGCAGATAGTGGTGCAATTGGCGGAGATCTTAGTCATGAATTTCATGTGGTTGCTGACACTGGAGAAAGCGCTATTTATTACGACAAAGCTTTTGAAGCTATTACCGAAGCTGATTATTCAATGGAAAAACTTGGTAAGCTTTATGCTGTTAGCGATGAAAAGCATGATCCAGCCACCTGCCCTATTTCACCAGATCAACTCGTTTCACGTCGAGGCATTGAAGTGGGTCATATTTTCTACTTTGGAACAAAATATTCAAAATCAATGAATTTAAAAGTAGCAGGTCCAGACGGTAAACCAATTTATCCTGAAATGGGATCCTATGGTATTGGCGTTTCAAGACTAGTCGCAGCAATCATTGAAGCTAATCATGATGAGCATGGAATTATTTGGCCAGAGCAAGTAAGCCCTTTTCGCGTAGGACTTATTGATGCAAAAAATGATAGTCAAACTCAAGAAATTAGCACGCAGCTTCATGAACGCTTCACCAATGCTGGTATTAGCATTTTATACGATGATCGTAGTGAACGTGCAGGCGTTAAATTTTCTGACATGGATTTGATAGGTCTACCATGGCACGTCATTGTTGGTGGAAAAACGCTAACAAATGGTACGGTAGAAATTAAGAATCGCCGTACTGGTGAACGTGAGGATTTGAGCTTAGATGAAGTTACAAACAAATTCTTGACAGCTTAAAAATAGCTTTCCTACAATTAAAAAACAATTAATTAAGGAATTTACTATGATTAAAATATTTTTATCAGCAGTGTTATTTTTTAGTAACCTTTTTGCAGGGACTGCGTGTGAACAGTTTCAAGAAGAAATAAGAAATAAAATCACTTGCACCACGTCTTTCATGAATTTAGCGCAACAAGCAATAAATGCTATTGATGACACGCAAAGGGAAGGCCTAGATACAAATTTGCAAGCACTATTTTCGAGCATGAGTACCAGCGACAATATAGCTGTGCAATTATACCCCATAAAAACGCTAGAAGAAGCCCAAAAAGCTTTAGAAGCTTACACGAAATCTCATCAAAATCTCCTTAAGCTAGACCTGAACATAGAAGGCTACAAAAACTACACGGATTAAGAAACTGAATTCAATACCGTTTAGATTAATACTTAGATAGCCTTTCTGGGTTATTTGTGCTAGATTGAGCACATATTAAGACCTAAGAACAATTCGAGGAAGCTTTGCAGAATAATTTTAAAAATTTTGGTATTTTTGCGATAATTTTTGCGACGATTTTTATTCTGGCGCAAATGTTTAGTGGCAATCAGTCATCATATCATTCTGCACAGATTCCTTTTTCTGAATTTTTGAGAGCGGTCAAAAACGATAAAATTAGTGACGTTACTATTAATGGCAACAACGTATTAATTAAAGCAAAAGACGGTAGTATTTATACTACTTATGCTCCTGACAAAACATCCCTAGTGCCTATTCTTGCAGATAAAAATGTAACTTTTCAGGCAGTACCCCCTGAAGAAACTCATTGGTTGATTCAGCATCTTTTGTCTTGGTTTCCATTCTTATTGTTTATTGGTTTAATGGTGTTTTCACTGCGTCAAATGCAAGCAGGTGGAAACAAAGCAATGGGATTTGGTAGGTCTAAAGCAAAATTGATGAATGAGCAACAAAGCAAAATTACTTTTGCAGATGTCGCTGGTATTGATGAAGCAAAGGCTGAACTAGAAGAGATTGTTGATTATTTAAAAGAACCGCAGAAATTTCAAAAACTTGGAGGCAAAATTCCAAAGGGTGTTTTACTTGTTGGTCCACCCGGTACTGGTAAAACTTTGCTTGCAAAAGCTATTGCAGGTGAAGCTGGCGTTCCTTTCTTTTCCATATCTGGTTCCGATTTCGTAGAAATGTTTGTTGGTGTTGGCGCAAGCCGTGTTCGAGACATGTTTGAACAAGCTAAAAAAAATTCACCTTGTATTGTATTTATTGATGAAATTGATGCTGTTGGGCGCCACCGTGGTGTTGGTCTTGGTGGGGGGAATGACGAACGTGAACAAACATTGAATCAGCTTCTTGTCGAAATGGATGGATTTGAAGAAAATCAAAGCGTTATTATTGTAGCAGCTACCAACCGTCCGGATATATTAGACCCAGCACTACTAAGACCTGGGCGTTTTGATCGTCGTGTCGACGTTGCAAATCCTGATCTTAAAGGAAGAGAACAAATTCTTTTGGTACATATCAAAAAAGTGCCACTGGCTAGCGATATAGATATTAAAATTATTGCCAGAGGCACACCTGGATTTTCAGGAGCTGATCTCGCTAATTTAGTAAATGAAGCAGCGCTAATGGCAGCACGTCATAACAAATTAGCTGTTGGTATGCATGAATTTGAGCATGCAAAAGACAAAATTTTGATGGGAGCAGAACGTCGCTCATTAACAATGACCGATGATGAACGTAAATTAACCGCGTACCATGAAGGCGGCCATGCTATTGTTGCCCACTATACTCCTGGCTCTGATCCAATTCATAAAGCAACAATTATTCCACGCGGACGTGCATTGGGTGAAGTTAGACTTCTTCCTGAAGGAGATCGCATATCTGAATCACGCCATGAGTTAATGGCTAGACTGAAGGTGCTGATGGGTGGTCGTATCGCTGAAGAACTTATTTTTGGTAGCGATAAAGTTACAACCGGAGCTTCATCTGACATCAAATTTGCTACGGCCATTTCGCGTTCGATGATTATGCAGTGCGGTTTAAGTGACAAACTTGGTTTTCAGTCTTTTGCGGCAGCAAGCGATCGTGAATTTACCAAACCTTACTCGTCAAAAACGGAAGAATTAATTGATGCCGAAGTAAAAGAATTGCTTGATGTGTGCTACAAAGGCACTAAAGATCTTCTAAAAGAACATATTAAGAAATTACATCAATTAGCCGAAGCTTTGCTTGAACATGAGACTTTGACGGGCGATGAGATCAAATCATTACTCGAAGAAGGAGTTATTGATTTGCAGGCACGTGTTAAAAAGGCACGCATTCGCTCCACGGTACCATCGGTAAATGGCTAACCATGAACTCACTCCTTTTCTTGATGATATCCGAAATCGCTTAAAATTATCGGACCTCATCGCACGCACTACTAAAGTTTTTAGAAAAGGTAAGACAGTCAAAGCCTTATGCCCTTTTCATAATGAAAAAACACCCTCGTTTGGTATTGATGATGCTCAAGGAGTTTATCACTGCTTTGGGTGTGGCGCAGGTGGAGATCATTTCAAGTTCGTTCAGGAAACACAAAATTTAAATTTTATTGAAAGTGTTCAACTACTAGCAGATGAACTAGGGATGAAATTACCCGAAAAAGAAAACGCTAAAACAGCTCCACAAAATGAAGTTATATACAGTGTCCTTGAAGCTACTTGCCTATGGTATCAAGAGCAATTACAACGTTCCACTGGAGAAAATGCTCGCACATACCTGAGCAATCGTCAAATTACACAAAGTAGCATTGAACAATTTCGTCTAGGCTTTGCACCAAATCAGGGGCTTATTGCTTATTTAAAGAGCAAGAATTTTAAGATAGAAGATATATCTATCGCTGGGCTTTCTGTAAAAGCCGATGATGGGCATTTTTATGATCGATTTCGAAATAGACTAATGTTTCCTATAACAAATATTAGGAATCAAGTTATTGCGTTTGGTGGACGTATTCTTGAAAAAGGAGAGCCTAAATACCTTAATTCTCCAGAAACTCCAATTTTTCAAAAGCGTTACGTATTATACGGCTTACAACAAGCAAGAAAACATTTGCGCAGTAAGGCAATTATTGTTGAAGGATACATGGATGCCATTCGTTTGCATCAGGAAGGGTTACCTTTTGCTGTAGCGCCTCTTGGAACTGCATTAGGAATTGAACATTTGCAACAAATTTGGCGTCATACACCATGCCCAATTATTGCTTTTGATGGTGACTTAGCGGGTGAAAAAGCCGCCTTCAGCGCCATTGAAAAGAGTCTTCCGTTTTTAAGCGCAACACAAAGCCTAAAATTTTTATTTTTACCCAAAGGGGAAGATCCCGATTCCTATGTAAAAACTTTGGGTCGTGCTGCCTTTGAAAAACTACTGAATGCTGTTCGTCCTATTTATGCACTACTTTGGCAAGATGTTACAAAAAAGTTTTCGCTAGATAGCTTAACACCAGAAGAGTTCTTGCAAATAAAAGATCTTTTAAAAGCACATCTTCAACGTATTGAAAATCTAGAGCTACGCAAAGCTTATTTCAGGCAATTTGACGTTTTGCTAAACGGCATTGAAAAACGAGAATCAACAGTTTACCGAAAAAAACAAATCTCCCTACCCCAGCAAAACAATATTACATCTGAAAAAATTTTACTGGTAACTTTAATCAATCATCCCTATTTATGGGAAGATATAAGTGAATTATTGATGGGAGTAAATTTTAAAGACCCTGAGATAGAAACATATCGCTTAAGCTTGATTGAATATTTTTCTGGAGACTTCCATAATGAAAATATAAAACAGACGTTACCGGCAGAATTAGTGGATTTGCAGAATTTCACAGATGAGCGCTTCTATAGTCGTGTACCATTTGCAAAAATCGGCTATGATCGAGAGATAGCAAAAAACGGATGGCTAGAAGTATACAATAAGCTGTGTAATCAGCAGCTTCTGCACAATGACCAACAACAGAGCGCCGAACACTTAAAGAGTGATTTTAGCATCTCAAACTGGCAACGTTTAAAAGCAATAAAAGAGAAATAAAATTAGAAAGAAGTTAGATACAATGGCAAAAGCATTAAAAAAGGATATCTCACCTGAGATTGATCAAGAAGGAGAAATTCCACTCATTGAGTTAGGCAAAACAAATCCTTCTCTTCGTAAGCTAATCCACCGAGGAAAAGAACGTGGTTACATTACCTATGACGAGCTTAATGAAGCGCTTCCACAAGCTCAACTTAGTTCGGAGCAAATTGACGAAGCAATGACCACTTTGTCAGATATGGGAATAAGCGTTGTTGATTCTGATGAAATAGAAGAAGCTCCTTTGTCAGGTGAACTTCAGCATGATCTTTCTGCTTTCAAATTTGATGAACAAGCGGAGGAAGAAGAAGAGGATATTTCTGGGAGAACAGATGATCCAGTGCGTATGTACCTTCGTGAAATGGGGAATGTTGAGCTATTGTCTCGTGAAGGCGAAATTGCCATCGCCCAGCGCATAGAAAGCGGAAAGATTACTCTTATTGGCAGCCTATGCGAAAGCCCTATTACCTATAGTACAATTAGCAGTTGGCAGGATAAACTTGCAAATACGCAAATGTTAGTACGTGACATCATTACCTTTGATAGCAATGCTGCTTATGAAGATACAGTTGAAGATTTTGAAGAAGAAGTTGAAGGCGATGAGCCCGAAGTTAAAGTGCCTGAAATTGATGATGCAACAAGAACACGACTTTTAGAACAATTAAAGAACTTTTTAATTGCCCAAGGTGCTTATATTAAAGCTTTATCAAAATCAGACAAAGTAAAAGATATAATGGAAATGCGTGAGAAGCTTGTTATTGCTTTTGAAGACATCCGCATGAACCCAGCTCGTGTTGAAGATTTACTTAATCTACATGCGAATACTATTCGCCCCATTAATATTGCAGAACGTGATCTTATTGGTCTTGCAGAAGCATCTGGTATCAAGAGAGAAGAATATTTAAAAGAATACAATGGTGTAAAACTCAATAAAGACTGGATAGCCAAGATTGCTAAAAATACAAAAAAAGGCTGGAAAGAATTTTGTGAAAAACACACAGCAAAAGTAGAAGAACTTATTTCTTTAATGGATGCAATAGAAACAAATGTTGGGCTTTCTTATGCTCGCTTTAAAGAAATTGTAAGCAGCATTCAAAAAGGTGAACGAGAAACAACACGCGCAAAGAAAGAAATGATTGAAGCAAATTTACGTTTGGTTATTTCTATTGCAAAAAAATACACCAATCGCGGCTTGCAATTCCTAGACCTTATTCAAGAAGGCAACATTGGGTTGATGAAAGCCGTTGATAAGTTTGAATACCGCCGAGGGTACAAATTTTCAACGTATGCTACTTGGTGGATTCGTCAAGCCATTACGCGTTCTATTGCTGATCAGGCAAGGACAATTCGTATTCCAGTACACATGATTGAGACAATTAATAAATTGGTACGCACATCTCGTCAAATGATGCATGAAATTGGCCGTGAACCAACACCTGAAGAACTTGCAATAAAATTAATGATGCCGCTTGATAAAGTACGAAAAGTTATGAAAATTGCGAAAGAACCGATTTCACTAGAAACACCAATTGGTGACGAGGAAGATTCACATTTAGGCGATTTCATTGAAGATAAGAATGCGATGCAGCCAATTGATTCAGCAATTCATGCAAACTTGAAGGAAACAACGACTCGTATTCTGGCTTCTCTTACACCACGTGAAGAGCGCGTGCTTCGTATGCGCTTTGGTATTGGAATGAATAGCGACCACACATTAGAAGAAGTTGGTCAGCAATTTGCCGTAACTCGTGAGCGTATTCGCCAAATTGAAGCAAAGGCCTTGCGTAAATTAAAGCACCCTAGCCGTTCACGTAAATTGCGTAGTTTCTTGGATACCTAGGAAGAGATTTTATTAAAATCACTAGAGAGGGAGAAAGCGTTGTTTTCTCCTTTTTTCATATAATGAATTTATCAACTAGATCGCCGCATACGGTGGGTTCTCGATGACGAAATCTAAAAATAGGCGTCATTTCGAGCTTTCAAAGAAAGCATGGTAATCTGGTCCTATATAATCAACAATAAAAAAGAGGAGTAAAAACTCCTCTTAAATTTTTTAGATACGCAAGTGCTTAATAGCCATCGCGGTCCATACGCTTTCGCATTAATTTACGATAACGACGCATTGCTTCAGACTGTTCGCGTACACGACGCTCTGAAGGTTTTTCAAAATGTCGACGCATCTTCATTTCACGATACACGCCTTCGCGTTGCATCTTCTTTTTTAATGCCCTAAGCGCTTGTTCGATATTATTATCGCGGACTTGGACTTCCATGGAGTAATCACCTGCCTTTCGAACTTTAATTTCTATCATGAATTAAAGGAAAGTTCAATATAATAAAAAACCGCCCTACACTGTAGGGCGGCAAAGCTTTAATTCGCAAATGCTTATAGTGGCTTTATATTTACAGCTGATGTTTTGCCTTTATTCGTAGCAAGTTCATAGCTAACTTTTTGACCTTCGTTCAATGTTGCAAGACCAGCGCGCTCTAGAGCGCTGATGTGAACAAACACATCGCTTCCACCATCATCTGGTTGAATGAATCCAAAACCTTTAGTTGCATTGAACCACTTAACTGTACCGCTTGCCATTATTTTCTCCTTACATATTTTAGTTTACCATTGCTTGTTTTATTAAATAAAACAAGCTTTTAAGAGTTTATACGCTTAACCTTTCAGCGAAGCTACTCTTTTTCAACATGGTCTGAATATCTGGAGAATATTGATTGTTTGGAATACACGCAAAAAATGTTCGGAGGGATTATGGCAGACTTGAGTATCTTAAGAGTAATAATAAACCTTGGCTTAATTGTACAGTAATTTAAACAATTGTCAATCTTATTAAAAAATCTTGATAATAGCCATTCAAGATAGATAATGAAAAGGCAAATCCTTAATCACGGCACCTTCTTATTGAACCTTGCCCAAAAATCTTCTACAGTCCTAGGGTATGTGGGGATTCTAATATGTGGTTTTTATTACTTCTTTTTTTAAGCCTAAGCGGATGTGATAATTCCACTAAAAACAAAGGAAAGTTAGCGCAAGCAATTTGCGTTCAACCTCAAAAATACACTGAAAAATCTATTTTTTATGGTGCGGTTCAAGCTTTAAAAAACACCCCTCTAGTTGTGCAGGCTGATGGGGTTTTAATTTGGACCACTCAACCAGGAAATAAAATTACTAAATCTTCAATCATTGCAAAAATTGATAATCCTCAAACACAAAAAGTTTATGAACTTGCTGTTAATGCAGAGGCAATTACGAACCAACAATATAAAAGAAGCGTATCTTTAGCCAAAAGTAGTGCAACGTCTCAACAACAACTTCAAGAAAGAGAAAACGCTTGGATAATATCTCAGCAAGACCTTGCAAAAGCAGAAACAGATCAAAAAAAATCTTTATTTATAGCAGCGTTCGATGGAATTATGGGACCTCAGCTTATTCATGAAGGCACACATGTAAAAACTGGTGAAATTGTAGGATATTTTTTCAATCCTTCCGATATTGTTGTTGAAGTGCAAATCCCCGCAGATTTTAAGGAATCTTTGAAAGAAAATGGGACTGTCATTATTAATAATAAAACCTACACATTACCTAATGTTCCAAGGATACTTAATCCTGCGACTCACATGCTGACTGTGCATATCCCCATTCAGGACTCAACCCTATTAATAGGTGAAGTTACAGATGTTGAAATTCATTTAAAAGAATGGACTGATATTATTGTGCTACCTCTTGGGGCAATAAAATTTGAGGATGAAAGTACCTCTGTTTTAGTGCTACAAAAAGGCATTCTTGAAAAGCGAGATGTTACGCTGGGAATAAAAGATGCAAAGCAAGCTGTCATTACAAAAGGAATTGAACCTGGTGAAATAATTTGTTTAGACCCTCATCATTTTTATGAAGGTGAAAAAATTATTCCTTCATATGCAGAGCTATAACCAATGATCAATTTTTTTCTAAAACATCCTATTATTGCGATTGTTATAAATGCCATGTTGATTGTGGTGGGTTGGCTCAGCCTTAAGCATTTACCACTTTGCGAATATCCTGAGATTCGTATCCCCGAATTTATGATTCAAACTAACTACCACAACGGTAACGCATCCTATATGGAAGAAGTTGTTACCAATGCGATTGAAGACAAGATAATGAATCTGCCGGCAATTGAAAAAATTCAATCAGAGACTCGTCAAGGAACCAGCGAGATTACCGTTACATTCAAAACCGGCACAAATATTGATACAGCACAAATGGGGCTACGTGAAGCTATTGCACAAGCAAGCTTAGAAAAAGAGATTCCACAGCCTACCATCATAAGAAGAGGCTCAAAAGATAATAGCGTTCCATTTTTTTTAATACTTGTAGAGTCAAAAACTAAGAGTCCAGAAGAGATTACGCATTACGTCAATAGTGCTTTGCGTCATTCTTTTAGAGGTATAGATGGTGTTGCTGAAGTTAACGTTTTGGGCTCTCCTTATAAAATGGATATTGCTTTAGATGGGAAGAGGATGAGGCAATATGGCATTAGTACCAATAAAGTTTTTGATGAACTTGAAAAAGTTTTAAAAAATCAGCCACTTGGAAAACTTTATGATCTTTACCCTTTGCGCATCGATCAGCCGCTAAGTGCTCCTGAAGATTTTAAAAAAATTATGATTCCTTTGCAAAAGAAGCCAGCCGTAGCGTTAGGAGATTTTAGCAAAATTACTTTAATGAAAAATAATGGAGACTTTAGGTTTCATATAAATGGAAAACCAGGGGTTGGCTTGGAAATAAAAAATGCAAGCACAGCAAATCCGTTAGAAGTTTCTAATGAACTTCATAAAAAAATAAAAAAACTTAAATCTACGCTCCCTGATGGTATTTCCTTAAAAATCATTATTGATCTTGCGGAATTTATTCGCAGCAGTCTTAACCAAGTTCGTAATAGCCTTATTGAAGCAACCATTTGCGTTATGGTAATCGTTGGCTTATTTCTTGGCTCTGTGCGCTTAAGCTTAGTGCCTTTGGTAACTATTCCCCTATCCTTAATGGGATCACTAGTTGTCTTAATGGCATTTGGTTACTCAATAAACACCCTTACACTTTTGGGCGCTGTTCTTGCAACAGGTCTTGTTGTTGATGATGCAATTGTTGTCTTAGAAAATATTAGTCGTCATCAAAAAACATCTAAAACCGCTTTTGATGCGGCTCTTTTAGGAACTAAAGAAATTGCTTTTGCAATTATTGCTATGACGTTAACGCTTGCAAGCGTTTATTTGCCAATTGTTTTCCAAAAAGATGCACTGGGCCAGTTATTTGCCGAATTTGCAGTTAGTCTTTCTGCGGCTGTTATTATATCTGGAATCACTGCAATTACGCTTACTCCTTGGATGAGCATGATTGCTATTAGAAACTATCAGCATCATAAGGTTTCAAAAATCGTTACAATACTTGAAGAAACGTACATCAAACTTCAAGCAAAAATTACTTCTTGGCCTAATTGGAGTTTTTTAAGTATTTTTGCAATCTGTGTTATAGGGTCATTGCTAATAGTTCAATTCCTTCCTAAAGGTATTGGCCCTAAAGAAGATCGTGCCATCATAGGTCTTTGGGTACCATCAATGCCTGGAAATAGTATGGATCAACAAGAACAAATTGCCCTTGAATTGGATAAGCAAGTGCATCAACTAGAAGGAGTTAAAGAACGCATCAGCTTTATTGGACACTGGGGCACTTCAGTTTGCTGTATGCTAACACCCCCAGGAAATCGCACTCATAGTGAACAACTATACAAAAAGCTTCAACAAGACGTTGAGACAAGCATTCCCTACACTTGCTATGCATGGAGCGTTTCAACTGGCATTCCTGGAATGGACGATTATGGTCAATCGTCAGATATTCAATTAGGAATTGTAAGCCCATCAACACTTAAAAGCTTATATGAATCAGCGGATCAAGCCTTGGTAAAAATCAGAAGAACAAAAGCTTTTACAAAAGTGCATTTGCACAAAACGCAAAACACAACAGCACAAAAATGTGTTATCCACCCATTTTTAGAGCAAAAATTTAAACTTAATCGTGACGATGTTCTAAAGAGCATTGAAATTTATTTAAGTGGTAAAAAGCACCTGCACTTCTTTAAAGATAACCAAAAATACAATATTGACTTGCACACGTTACCTATTGACCAAAATCTACATAGAATATTTGTTGCTAACGAAGATGGAGATTTGTTTTCTTTATCCACTCTTGCAACAATCAGCCAAGAACAAATCTTAGAACCAATACTGCATTTGAATCAACAAAGGCTTATGCTTATCAAAATGACACCTTTACCTGATACGAATGTAACAAAAGCAAAAGAACAAATTGAGAAAGGTTTAAGGGAAATTATTACTGAACAAGAAGCTTTTGGATGGTTAGATGCAGATGCAATAAGTACTCAAAACAGTGAACGTATGATGGCATTATTCTTCACAGCACTCGTGTTTATTTATGCTATTTTGTGCATTCAATTTGAAAGCTTTTTTGATCCGCTATTGATCTTGCTTACTGTCCCTTTTGCAACCTTTGGAGGGTTTTTATGGATTTGGATAAGCGGACAAACTCTAAATATTTTTTCACAAATTGGTCTGATTACGCTTATTGGGCTTATCAGTAAACATGGTATTTTGCTGATCGAATTTGCTAACAGCACAAAAAAAGAGAATACAAATTGGAAACTTGCTTTTGAGGAGTCTGTTAACAAACGATTCCGCCCAATTGTGATGACAACAGCTGCTATGGTACTTGGCTGCATTCCTTTAAGTCTAGCATCTGGTCCAGGTGCTGAAATTCGCCAATCCTTAGCGGGTGTTTTAATTGGAGGGTTATGCTTTGGAACTATTGGAACTATATTTTTATTTCCTAAGTTAGCTGCGTTTGCAAAAGATATACGTTTTAAACATATTTTACACGTTATTGCGCAGATGCTATCTTCAATTCAGTTATTAAAGCGTCTCAAATAACATGCTAGCTAAGCATATCCAACAAGAATTAGCGCAGCCAAAAAGTTATCAACCAATTACACATGGTTGGCTTGTAGCTTCTCTATTAGCGGGTATTTGTCTGCTGTCCGTCCCCTTTTATTTTATTGCAAAGATTTTTAAACGCTAATGTTTGATATTTGCATTGTAGGTTCCGGACCATCTGCTGTAATTAGTGCTCAGGTATTTGTTGAAAAGGGGTATAAGATTTGCCTTCTTGATATAGGTGATGAGTGCAAATATAAAATACCTTTTAAGCACTTTAATGAGCAACTAAGCCCGGAAGCAGATTTTTTTTATCCACCTGATAATAATCAATCATCCACCCAATCGGGCGATGCACAAATAACAAAAGCAAGAGAACATTTAATTACTCACGTTAATTCATACTTACAAATTGAATCAAGTAATTTTGCTGCATTCCAAGCCTTAGCATCTGGTGGATTAAGCGCTGCTTGGGGAGCCGCTTGCTTCACGTATAATGATACTGATCTTGATAAAGCTTCAATTGGCCAGTTGCGATCTCACTATGAAGCTGTTGCTAAAATTATTGGGATATCTGGGCCAAAGCGATCATCTTTTTGCGACATTCAAGCCAAGCAAAAACCAGCTAATATCGACCATAATGGGCAATCACTTCTTCGTCAGTGTCAAAATACCTTTGTGTTAGAACCATCGAGTATGGCTTTACTTACGGAACCTTTAAATGGACGCACAGCAAATCCTTATTTTGATATGGATTTTTATAGCAACTTTGGTGATTCAATTTTTAGAAGTGATTGCCTTTTAAAAACTTTAGCACTCAAACCTAACTTTACTCATATTAAACCAGCATTAGTTACATCATTTGAGGAAGCTCATGATCAGGTTAAAGTGAAATACTTGGACTTAGCATCGTCTACTACTGGGCAGGTAGTAGCAGCCCAGCTTATAATATGCGCTGGAGCCATTAATTCTTACAGACTTGTAGCCAATAGCTTAAAAATTTTTGAAGTACCAAACCCAATACTTTGCAATCCATACATAAACATTCCAACAATTCACTTACCAAATCTGGGTAAAAAAGGTGCTTACTACCGCCATAGCCTGTCGCAGGTTTTTGGGGAATTTCACGATAATTCTGACATTACATTGCAATTTTATAGTTATCGGTCACTGCTGCTATCAAGACTTATGGCACAAACCCCTATGCCCGCTTTTTTTGCACGTTTATTTTGGCGAGCCTTAAGTGAATCGTTAGTCATTGTTGGAGCGCATTTTGCAGATGATGGAAAATCCCCTAGATCAATACAAGCTCTTCAAGCTGCACAAACAAGCTTGCCAGCTTTAAAAATTGACTTTCCCCATCCTTCACTTAGTAACGTTTTTAGGCTGATAGGTAATCTATTAAAACTACGCTGTGTACCAATGGGGATAGTAAAAACTAAGATGGGCGCTAGTATTCATTATGCAGGCACAATACCAATAAGTTATGAGGGGCAATACCCTATTGGGATGGATGAGCAAGGGCGTGTGCATCACACTAAAAATGTTTATGTTTTTGATAGCTCGGGCTGGACTTATCTGCCATCGCGTGGACTCACCTTCACTATTATGGCAAATGCTCATCGCTTGAGCGAAGCTCTGCAGCGGAGAAATTCATGAAAATTGCCATTACAGGATCAAGCGGCTTTATTGGCAATGCATTAAAAGAAGCCTGCATACAAGAAGGCATCCAAGTTGTTGGGTTGTGCAGAAACCCAACTATTAGCAATGATGCATTATTTGATTTAAACAACCCAAAAACTTTTAAAAATATACCTTTAGATGTAGATGTAATTGCGCACGCAGCTTATACCACGCATTCAAAAGATCTAAAGCAAGCCTATCAAGCTAACATAGAAGGTTCAAAGGCACTTTTTGATTTTTGTCATAAAGCCAAGATCCCTATTATTTTTTTATCTTCTTGTTCTGCTCACGCAAATGCTAAATCATTTTATGGTCGTTCAAAATATCAATTGGAAAAGCATCTCTTAGCAACTGATACAATCATTCGCCCTGGATTTGTTATTGGTGATGGTGGCATTTATAAACGCCTTGAGAATTCAATTAAAACGTTGAAATTTGCCCCGCTGTTTTGGGGAGGACAGCAGCCACTGCAAATTATTCATCTTGATGAGTTAGTAGAAGGTATTGTGAAGATTATAAAACAGAAGATTTCTGGAACGTACACTTTAGCGCACCCCACCCCCTATCCTATCAAAGATTTTTATGCACTTATTTTCAAAAAATTAGGGCTCAAGCCACGGTTTTTAAAACTATCAGGCGATTTGGCTTTGGTCGTTTTAAAAATTGCAGAAGCTTTAAAGATTCCTCTGCCACTGACTTCTGAAAATCTATTAGGCCTTAAATACCCAAAGATATTTAAACCAGACTGCGCAAAGCTTGGGGTCAAAACTAAAGATTTTTAAAACTATAATAAAAAAACAGGCCCCACAAAGGAGGCCTGCTTGAGTTTTCTTGACGTTTTGGTAGTTGGATTAGTAATCCATACCCATACCGCCCATGCCACCCATACCACCTGGCATACCTGCAGGAGCAGCAGCTTTCGCTTCTGGCTTTTCTGCAATCATTGCTTCGGTTGTAATAAGTAGACTTGCGATAGACGCTGCATCTTGAAGAGCTGTACGCACAACCTTAGTTGGGTCGATAATACCAGACTTAATCATGTCAACATATTCACCGCTTTGTGCATCATAACCATATGAGAAGGAAGAATTATCAAGAATTTTACCTACAACAATTGATCCATCTGCACCTGCATTGATAGCAATTTGACGACAAGGTATTGTAATTGCCTGACGAACAATACGAATACCAACTTCTTGATCTCCGTTCGCTGGCTTTAATCCCTCGATAGCCTTTAAGCTGCGTAGAAGAGCAACACCACCACCAGGAACAATACCTTCTTCAATAGCTGCACGTGTTGCATGCATAGCATCTTCAACACGATCCTTGCGCTCTTTCACTTCTAGCTCAGTCGCACCACCAACACGGATTACAGCAACACCGCCGCTAAGTTTAGCTAGGCGCTCTTGCAATTTCTCACGGTCATAATCTGAAGTTGTTTCTGCAACTTGTGCGCGAATTTGAGCACAACGAGCTTGAATTTGATCTTTGCTGCCAGCACCATCAACGACAACAGTATCGTCTTTGCTGATAACAACTTTCTTTGCCGTACCAAGCATAGAGATATTTACGTTCTCAAGCTTAATTCCCATATCTTCAGAAACTACTGTTCCGCCAGTTAAGATAGCAATATCTTCAACCATTGCTTTGCGACGATCACCAAAACCAGGTGCTTTTACTGCAGCAACTTTTAGACCGCCACGTAGCTTGTTTACCACTAATGTTGCAAGCGCTTCGCCTTCAACATCTTCAGCGATAATCAAAAGCGGACGTCCTGATTGTACTACAGTTTCTAGAACTGGAAGCATAGCTTGTAAGCCAGAAAGTTTCTTCTCGTGAATAAGAATGTAAGGATTCTCAAGTTCACAAACCATTTTCTCAGAATTTGTTACAAAATATGGAGAAATATAGCCACGATCAAATTGCATACCCTCAACGACATCAAGCTCAGTTTGCAATGATTTTGCTTCTTCAATAGTGATAACGCCTTCTTTACCAACTTTTTGTACAGCTTCAGCAAGCATTTTACCAATTTCAATTTCGCCGTTTGCAGAAATAGTACCTACTTGTGCAATTTCTTCATTGGTTGAAACTTGCTTACTGTTTTGCTTTAAGTTCGCGATAACAGCTTCAACAGCCATATCAACACCGCGCTTTACGTCCATTGGATTCATGCCAGCAGCAACAGCTTTTACGCCTTCACGAACAATTGCTTGAGCTAAAACAGTTGCGGTAGTTGTGCCATCACCAGCTAAATCACTAGTCTTAGTAGCAACCTCACGCAACATTTGCGCGCCCATATTTTCAAAACGGTCTGATAGTTCAATTTCCTTTGCAACTGAAACACCATCTTTAGTAATGCGAGGCGCACCATAAGATTTTTCAATTACAACGTTACGTCCTTTTGGACCAAGTGTTACCTTAACCGCATCGGCCAAGATATCGACACCACGCAACATTTTGTCGCGAGCATCTGTATTAAAGCGTACTTCTTTAGCAGCCATGTTATATTCTCCTTAAAATTTCTAAATTGTTTGTAGTGTTTAAGCAGCTTTTTCGATAATGCCCATGATGTCAGATTCTTTCATCACTAGGTAATCTTGCCCATCAATTTTAATTTCAGTTCCTGACCACTTACCAAACAATACTCGGTCACCAGATTTTACATCTAAAGCAATAACGCTTCCTTGTTCATTACGCGCACCAGATCCTACAGCAACCACTTCACCTTCCATAGGTTTTTCTTTAGCTGTATCAGGAATAATAATTCCACTTGGGGTTTTTGCTTCTGATTCAATGCGTTTGACCATTACTCGGTCATGCAAAGGGCGAAACTTCATATGCTCTCTCCTTAAATTATTGGTTTTACTATCTCTAAGATCAAATTGTTAGCACTCAATCTTTATGAGTGCTAATAAAGCCAAAAAAATAAAAAGTGTCAAGCAATAACATCAATTAGCATCAATTTTTTTATAAAAGTTCAACGTATACTCTTGATTATCGATACCTTATTAGTGTATATGTTCCGGATGTATTTTTTATAGAACAAAATTTGATGTTATACAGTTTTTTTATTACAATTTTGTGCATGCACATGCTTTTCGCTGGAGATAACCAAGAAACGCTTAAGGTGGCTATTGTTGATGATTCAAGTGTAGTCCGAAAAACGCTACAAAGAAAAATAGTAGTGGCATATAATGATGAATTTAATGGAATAAAACCTACTATAGATTTAGTTCTTTTTACAGACGGTAATGAACTTACTCTTTCTGCACTTAAAGGAGTACATATTGTTCTTTCGGATATCGAAATGAGCGGAGAAAATGGAGATATAGCCTTACAAAGATTAATAGAAGAGGCAAAACATGCAGAATTTATATTACCTATTTTTCTAGCTACTACATCACTTACTCAATATCACAACAAAAACAATGAACCTTCAAAAAAAGCAGTCTCTGGGGGCTTCATAGACGGGAGAGATAAAATAAGAACATCTCAAGATTTAGTTGAAGTAATGGATATTTGTGAAAATAGATTAGGCATTAATTGGTTCAAAATTTGCAAAGGAAGATATAACTTTTTAGACCAATGTACGCATTATTTTGAAATCTCGCAGCCTTCAATCCTAGGCAGTTAATTAAAAGATACACTCCATAGGGCAAGCCCTGTGATTTTACGATAGTTAAATAAAAATTCAACGTACACTCTTGATTATCAATACCTTATTAGTGTATATGTTCCGGGTGTATTTTTTATGGAACAAAATTTAATGTTATACAAATTTTTTATTACAATTTTATGCACGCACATGCTTTTTGCTGGTGCGCATCATCCTGAAACACTCAATTTTGTTGGTGTCGATGATGTAAAACTAATACGCACAGGAATACAATTAGCAGTAACGAAATACAACAAAGAAGCGACTAAAAAAGCTGATTTGAAGCTTTTTGAAGATGGTGATGAACTTATCCTTGAAAAACTTACCGGAGTGAATGCAGTTTTTTGTGATATTCAAATGGACAGAGAAAATGGGAATGTAGCTTTGGCAAGATTAAGCAAAAAAGCAGATCAAGTAGGGTTTATATTACCTCCTTTTATAGCTACTACATCTTTCGATGAATATTATGAAGGAAATAATGGCCCTTCGGAAAAAGCAACAGTTGAAGGGTTCATAGGTGGACGAGATAAAATAAAATCAGCTCAGGATATATATTGGGCAATTAAACTTTGCGAAGATAGATTAGGTATTGACTGGCTTAAAACTCGTGTAGGAAGGTATATCAACATTTTAGAGCGATATTCATATTATTTTGAAAATTCAGCGCTTTCAGTATTATTGGGCAACTAGTTATTTTTTTTTACAGTAGCAGTTATTTACGAATTATTGACTAAATAGCTGCTATTTTTTATAAGGAATCTGCCTACTGTATTTAATATGTTTAGGGCTTTTGCAGTAATACTTTTCTCTTTACATATTTTTGCAGGTGATTGCCCAAACTTAGACCCACAAGAAAAAAATCTTTTAACAAAAACTGCACGTTTATGGACCCCCGAACAAGATGCTTTGTTAGTAGAAAATTGTACAAAACGTAGAAATGCCTCCAAGTTTATTTGGTCAAAAATTGGTGCACAAGTACCTATGAAAAACAGTAAACAATGTAGAGAACGCTATCAGAACCATTTAGATCCAACAATAAACAAATCTCCATTTTCCGAAGAAGAAATTACATTATTAAACAAAGCTGTGAAAAAGTATGGCACGCAGTGGACAAAAATTGCACAAACGTATTTTATTGCCGATGATGGAACGAGGAGAACTGATTTACAGCTACGAAATCGGTGGAATTCGCAAATAAATAAATCACTAAGAAAAACAAATGAATGGAAAGATAGTCGAAAAAAAAGAAAAATAATTGAAGCAGATAACGTAGCTGTAGAGAAAACTGAGTTAGTCATAGAGGTACCACCTGAAACTTCCTTAACCATTGAGCTTATCGACCATCAATTACCTGATAATAAACCTCTAGATATTTTTCTTAGTTCAAGTAGTGCTATTTTAAGTGAAAACACCCAACAATTTTCATTGACAACCAGTCAAGAACAGTCACACAAAAAAGCTAAATATAGTATGTGGACATCTGATGAGGATGCTTTATTAATAAGTAGCTGTTATACAATGCAAAACTCTTGGAAAAAAATAGCATCTAATATACCAGGAAGAACACCTGCTTCTTGTCAAAGTCGTTACAAACTCTTAATGAAAAATAAAAGACTTCTTTCAAATCCAGAATTTGAGTTTGAACAATTTATCAGCACCCCAGACAAGAATCAAAGCGATATTCGATCTATATCTCCTTTATCAGATATATCTTTATCAGAAGAAACTTTTGCAAAGCTTATTGAGGATTTCTTCTAGTAAATTGAAGGATTGGCCTTTTATTTACAAATAATTAACGCGTCTTTGAGATAATCAAAGCATCTCAAACTCAAGATGTTTTCATGTACTACGTAGCACTAAAAATGCTAATGGGCGATAAAGGAAAGTACATGGGAATTATCCTGGGTATTTCCTTTGCTGCTCTCATTATGACTCAGCAACCTGGTGTATTTTTAGGAATTATGTCACGAGCGTATAGCTTTGTTTCTGACATTAGCCTCCCTGATATTTGGGTCATGGATTCTCGAGTAAAATATATTGACGATGTAATGCCCTTACCTAGTACAAAGCTTTACCAAGTTGCCAGCATAAAAGGGATAGAATGGGCAGTACCGCTTTATAAAGGCAATATACAAGCACGCTTAAGCAATGGCACTTTTCAAACATGCAATTTAATTGGTATTGACGATGCAACATTAATTGGTGGTCCAGCTAAAATGCTTGAGGGAAAACTTGAAAATCTCCGCCAAAGCAATAGTGTGATCGTAAGCCTTGAGGGAGCAAATGGTAAACTTGCTGGACCTCCTAAATATAAGGACGGCCCCAAAATTCCGCTTAAAGTAGGCGATACACTTGAATTAAATGATAACTACAGCGTCATAACAGGAATTGCAGAAACAACAGCCACATTCCAGTCTATGCCAATAATTTATACAACATACACTCGAGCAACAGGTTTTGTACCACCTCAGCGTAATATGCTGAGCTTTATTCTGGTAAAATCATTGCCTGGCGCAGATTTAAAAACACTAATTCAAAGAATCAAAGAAAAAACTGGGCTTACTGCATACACACGACAAGAATTTAAAGACCTTACAATGAATTATTATCTTAAATTCACTGGTATGCCCATTAATTTTGGAATGTCTGTCTTGCTTGGCTTTTTTGTAGGTGCTGCTATTGCGGGTCAAACTTTTT
>CANKYV010000009.1 GCA_947487955.1 Alphaproteobacteria bacterium | reverse complement strand
CGCTTTAATGTTCAAAAAATTCGGGTGAAAGACGTGTGGCATTTAACTGCAAAACTATCTCGTAAAATTCTTGCTCACACTGCTGCTTTCTTTATCAAAAAGTCTTTGCAGTTCGATCTAATCTTCTCTTAAAAACTCGCACACTGCGTATATTAATGTGTATGTTTGCACTACCGATGGTATTTCCGGTTAATATTTTGTATCCACTTACACTGGATGTTATTCCCGAAACAAAATCTCGTGCCGCTGCCGTAGTAAACATTACTCGGTTAACGGGCTCAGCCATCTGTATTGAGCTCATAAGTTATTTTTATAACGGAAATTTTTTACATTTAGGTTTATTACTTTTTGGATTTTCAATAGTAGGGCTACTGCTTTCGAGAAAAGTAACGTTAAAGGCTAGATTTTAAGAATCTGCTTCTAAAAAATACTCTAGAGAAAATCAAAATATTTAATTTATTGTTCGTATTCTTAATACTGATGTCTGGCAAAAAACATAGAAACGTTTTATAATTTAGCATCAACACAAGTTATTTAATACTTATGAAAACGAAAAAAATTCTTTTAATAGCTATGGCTACGTTGCCCTTGTTTCTAACCAATTGTGCACCAAAATTAGGTGGTAGCGATTACTCTATGGCTGATGTAGGTGCTAATAGCGCAAGCCTTCGCGGATCAATTGTTGCCCTGAGAGTGATTAACATCAATGCATCACAACCAAATCAACCAGGTGTAGGCGCTGCAGTAGGAGCTGCGTCTGGCGCGGTTATTGGTAACGTTGTCAGTAATCACGGCCCATTCACAACCCTTGCTGGTGGACTACTAGGTGGTGTCGGCGGACATTTTGCTGAGCAAGCACTAACTTCACAAGAAGGCATCGAATATACTGTTCAGCTTGATAACGGGGAAGTATCCACTATTGCTCAAGGCGCAGAACCTAGAATGTCAGTTGGCCAACGAGTTATTGTTGTTTTGAATAATAAAGGTGTAAATGGGCAAGGCGCTCGTTCTCGCGTTATTCCAGATAACTCTGCACGCTAATTAAGAGGGTTTTATGGACGCGCAATCTGCAACAGCTGCAGCATCAGCGGCACTACCAAGTATTCCATCCGCAAATGATGTAGTAATGCAAACAATGGCACAAGCCGGGCCACATATAGCAAAACATCTTTCAATGTGGGATATGTTCTGGGGGGCCGATATTGTCATAAAGTTGGTCATGGTTGGGCTTATGGTGGCATCGGTTTGGTCATGGACTATTATCTTTCACAAAGTCATTAGGATGCATCGTTTAAACAATTTAGCTGATCAATTTGAAGAAGCGTTTTGGTCAGGCGGCCCTCTAGATGAATTGTTCAATCGTTTACAAAATCGCTACACAGACCCGATGTCTGCAGTTTTTTGCGCAGCTATGCGTGAATGGCGCAGATCAATGTCAAAAGGATATACAAAAGCTGCCAATCTACGTGGAACACTTGAACAGCGCATTGAAAGAGTAATGCAGGTAACTGTCGGTCGTGAAATGGATCAATTAGAACGACATATGGGGTTTTTGGCATCACTTGGAGCCAATGCAGTGATAGTGGGTCTATTTGGTACAGTTTTAGGTATCATGAATAGCTTTGAAAACATTGCAGCAATGCAAAATACTAACCTTGCTGTAGTCGCCCCAGGTATTGCAGAAGCCTTATTTGCAACAGCTATTGGCTTAATTGCAGCAATTCCCGCTGCAATCGCATACAATAAATTATCTAGTGATTTTAATCGTTATGGTAATCGTTTAGATGCATTTGTAAGTGAGTTTAGTTCAATTATTTCACGTCAATTGGAAGAGCATGATTGATGGCCGGACAACTACATTCATTGAGTAAGCGTTCACCTCGTAGGCGAAATACTGGGTTCAACTCTAATATCAACATTACGCCGTTAGTGGATGTCATGTTGGTTTTATTGATTATTTTTATGGTAACAGCTCCAATGTTAACGGTAGGAGTACCTGTAGATTTACCAAAAACACAAGCTGCACAAATGAATGACAGCATTGAACCGCTTGTAGTTAGTGTTAATGCTAAGGGAGAAACCTACATCCAAGAAGCACTTGTCCCAATATCTGCCATGGTTGATAGGCTAAAAGCCATTACAAATAATAATGCTGAAGCAAAAATCTACGTAAGAGGAGATAGTAAAATTGCTTATGGTAAAGTGATGGAAGTTATGGGAGCTATTGCTGCAGCAGGTTTTCAAAAAGTTTCGCTGATTGCTGAGTTACCTTCATCTGTACGGTAAGCTATGCGTAAAGCAATTCTTTATTCACTGATATTACACGCTACTATTTTGTTGTTAGTATATTCTGACTTACATTTTTCATTTTTTCAAAAAACAGACAAGTCTCCAGCTATGATTATTGATTTTGTTGCCATTAGCGACAAATCAGCAGCACCTAAGCGAGCAATTGCTCCTGCCCCTACCGAGACAGCAAAAGAAGAAGAGCTGAAAAAAGAAGAAGAAATAAAAAAACAGCCTATACCTGAGCCAGAGAAACCAAAGGAACCTGAAAAACCTAAAGAAGAAGAAAAACCTAAAGAGCAAGAACAAAAGAAAGATAAAGAGAAGCCAAAAGAAGAAACTGTGCCGCTCAAAAAAGATAAAAATAAACCAAAAAAAGAAGAAAAAAAGAAGGAAGAAGTTAAAAAGAAAGAAAAGAAAACACCTAAAAAAGCTGAGATTGATTTAACGAAGCCTAAACCAAAAGGCACTAAAGACGATGCAAAAGATACAAAGCCTAAAACAAAGAAGAAAAGTGTCGATGATATTTTAAGTGACGTAACAAAAGATGATACAGATGCAATTGATGATCTAATCGGTGCTGATGGCGCCGACGTTGACGAACTTGCCCCTGTAGTAACTGCTTCAGAAATAGATGCGGTACGCGCTAAGATTCGTCCGTGTTGGTCTGTGCCTGCAGGCGCCAAGGGAGCAAAAGATTTAGTCGTAGATATTGATATGGAGCTAAATGCGGATGGCACAGTTATAAAAGCAGATATTGTTGATAAACGCCGTATGACAAATGATCCATATTATAATGTTGCAGCAGAAAGTGCGCAGCGCGCAGTGCTTGACCCAAAATGTAACCCATTGCCACTACCAAAAGGCAAACATGACAAATGGAAAAATATGACTATGAGCTTTAATCCCAAAGATATGTTCTAGAAATGACTAAGCGTGTTTTTATCATTGCTGGAGAAGCATCAGGAGATTTTCTCGGAGGACAATTGCTGCGATCACTAAAGAAACAACACCCTGATATAGAAATAGCAGGAATTGGCGGACAACAAATGTCTATCCATGGCCTTAAGAGCCTCTTTCCAATGTCAGATTTATCACTTTACGGCCTTTTTGAACTTATTCCACATTTATTCAAAATTCTCAAACGCATAAAACAAACAAAAGAAGCTATTAAAGCCTTTAAGCCAAGCGTTTTAGTAACCATTGATGCCCCAGGCTTTACCTTGAGAATTGCTAGATATGCTAAAAAAATCAATATTCCAGTGATACATTATGTAGCTCCATCTGTTTGGGCTTTGCGGCCTGGCCGCGCTAAAAAGCTAGCTAAAAACATAGCAGTAAATCATCTATTATGTTTACTGCCTTTTGAGCCCCCATACTTTACGTGCCACGGATTATCTACAACGTTTGTAGGGCATCCTATCACTGAAGTAATATTACCTGATGATACAGGGTTTCGGGAATCTTTAGGCATAGGTCGTGAGGCTACTTTGGTTTGTCTATTACCAGGAAGTCGAAAAAGTGAAATTCAAAATTTGTTGCAAATATTTTTAGAAGCAGTCGCCAAACTATCTTTAAATAGACGTATTGAAGTAGTTTTGCCAACACTACCACACTTAATTCCACTCATTGATCCGATAATAAAAAATGCCAAAATTCCAGTCAAAATTGTTACAACGGTTGAAAAAAAATGGCAAGCATTTATGCAAAGTAGCATTGCTCTTGCTGCCAGTGGCACTGTTAGCTTAGAACTGGCATATGTAGGCGTTCCACAGGTGATTGCATATAAATTATCAACGCTCACTTATTGGGTAGCTAAGCTTTTAGTATCGACTAAGTACGCAAGCCTAGTTAATATTTTGAACAAAGAAATGGTGGTACCTGAATGCCTACAAAATCAATGTAATGCAGAGTTCTTAAGCAAAAAGCTAGATGATATTTTGATAAATAGCCAATCTCAAAAGCAAATGCGCCAAAAATACACAGAAGCCATTAACATGCTAAAAGTTCCTAATATGCAATCCAGCGATATAGCAGCATCAGTAGTGAGTAGATTTCTTTAGATTAAAAATCACTTATATTTTATACAATTTATTTTCGTAATTAACTCATCGGTTTACGCGCTTTTATAATCCATGCATGATGTCGTTCATTGTATGGGTTTTTTTTGAAGCATTGAATAATGTCCATATCCACTTGAAATCCTATTGTGCGCAGCGCATTAAGCATTAAATCATTACGTGATTTCATACCATATACCCACCTAAATATTTTTAATTGTCCTGAAGGATTTTCCCCAGTTTTTTCCGCTTCTAGATCCCTAATTAGATTTCTTTTAATAATTTCTGGTCTAGTTTTTTTATAGATCTCGACTAATCTTTTTAGAGATCTTTGAACAGCAACAAGATCTGTTTGTTTGTCTAAAGAAGGAATAATTTCACCCTTAAGAAATTTTAAAATATCTTCATTTTCACATTGACTCATACTGATAGTGAACGGATCATACCGTTGCCATAAAGCTGAAACAATTCCAGGTTGCTGTTTAGATTCTTCTGTAAGATTTCTTAACACATGTTTTTTTAATATTTTTTCAGAAACACCGCATTTCTTAAGAATCTCTATGGCATCAGCGTAATTGCTAGGCAAACGGACAGAGTAAGGTATGTGATCAATGATAAGTTTACCACCAGGAACTAATACCTTATATGCTTTGTTCAGTGCTGGTAATAATAGGCGCTGATATTCACGGCAAGAAGGAAGACTAGGAGGAACCCTACTACGATAATGAGATGGAAACCATTCAAAAAGTATTCGCACTACCCGTTCTTGAGAGTTATATGGGAAATCTGGACTTAGCCAATTACCTTGTATATGAGGTAAATCAATAATGCATCGCCTCATATCAACACTAATCACTTTGCTATCAGCAAAACTTTTAGTATGAGAAAAATCAGCATACTCTTGCCCAACCAAGTCATAAACGGGATTTGGAACTTCTCCTCGCATACGTATGCTGCCAACCACTAAGGTTACGTCTTCAATTTCAGGTATTGAGCCCTGAAGAGAATTCCACACAAATATTAAGAGAAATAAAAAAATAATTTTCTCAAATTTTCCTGATACAACTTCAGCTTCAGAACGTTCAGCCTCCATTTTTTCTAACTTAATAACTTTTGCATCTCCTACAAAAACGTCATTCCCACCAGAAGTGCGTATCATTGATTTTGACTTTCTTTAACATGGCTTAGCAAGTACATCACTTCTGTGTATTATTGCTTTATGGTACTGCATTTAATCACATCTTATTTTAAAAATAAAAGATCAGCTGTCAAATCATGTCAAGATAGAAAGTAAAAATATTATTTTAATAACAAATATTTCAATTTCATAAAATTTTACACAGAGATATTTTTATAAATTTTTAAATAAAAATCTTGCCTTCCCCTCTTAATTTACGAAACACTATATCTGTAACTATTAAAATTAATTGTCATTGCGTAATTCAATTGCAGAACAAGTGGATGAAATTCTTGGACAAATTCAAGATATTGAAGACTTTCAATTACATGGATTTGTTGAGCGTTTAGAAGGCATGAGCGCTATTGTACGCGTGAATTCCCAAAAAATTCACATTGGCACGCGCTGTTGGCTACACCCGAAGAATCACTCACCTGTACTTGGAGAAGTGATCAGCTTTAATCAAGATCTTGCCCAAGTTATGACATTTCAACATTTAAAAGGGCTACACCCTAAGTGTAAGGTAACTTTTCTCGAACATGGCACAACAATTTACCCAAGTTCGCAGTGGCAAGGCAGAGTTATCAATGGTTTAGCGGAATCCATTGATGGAAAAGGCAAACTTTCTCTTGGAGCTGTTGCTTATAGTTTGCATAGCACACCAATACCTGCTCATAACCGAGCAAAAGTAAAAGAACCAATTGAGCTTGGTGTACGAGTTATAGATACTTTTTTAACGTGCTGCAAAGGACAGAGATTAGGCATTTTTGCGGGCTCCGGTGTTGGTAAATCGATTTTACTTTCAATGATTGTGAAATTTGCTAACTGTGATATCTGTATTGTTGGATTAATCGGCGAGCGTGGACGTGAAGTACGTGAATTCATAGAAGATACTCTAGGTGAAGAAGGGCTAAAGCGTACAATTTTAATTGTCGCAACATCTGATGAAACAGCGCTAATGCGCCGAGAGGCAGCTCATTTAACCTTACGTCTTGCTGAATATTATCGAGATCTAGGTCTCAGCGTTATCTGTGTTATGGATAGTGTTACCAGATTTGCCATGTCTCAACGAGAAATTGGGCTAGCAGCCCATGAGCCTCCTACAACAAAGGGTTATACTCCAAGTGTTTTTGCAGAATTGCCAAAATTGCTAGAGAGAGCAGGTCCTGGAATTGAAAATAGTGAAGGTAAAACTGGATATATTACAGGATTTTTTACTGTCTTAGTTGATGGTGATGATCACAATGAACCAATCTCCGATGCTGTAAGAGGTATTCTAGATGGGCACATTGTGCTAGATAGAAGTTTGGCAACGCGCGGACATTATCCCGCAATCAATGTTTTGCAAAGCATTTCACGTACTGTACCAATGTGCCATAGCGAATTGGAACAACAAGCCGTTATAGAAGCTAGAAAAAATTTAAGCACATATCATGATATGGTTGATCTTATTCGCTTGGGTGCTTATCGAGTAGGCACAGATCCTATTGTCGATAAATCAATTCATATGAATGAAAAGTTAGAAGCATTTTTAAAGCAAAAACCCTCTGAATTTACAAGCCAAGCTGAATCATTTGAAGAACTCAAAAAT
Organism: Alphaproteobacteria bacterium; assembly: GCA_947487955.1. Lineage (GTDB taxonomy): Bacteria > Pseudomonadota > Alphaproteobacteria > Paracaedibacterales > CAITNM01 > CAITNM01. Next base: position 44,249 of record CANKYV010000009.1, on the reverse strand, counting down.
ATTACTGGGCAAAATCAAACTGAATAACTATATTTACATCCATATAGTGTTGCAAAAGATCTACACGCCACTAGATTGTAGTATACAGAGCTGTAGTTCTCTTGGTGTTTTATTAAATATTTGTTAGGTTTGAATTGGTTCAATTTAAACGAATTTCTTGAGAAGGATTATCCATGAAAAAAGTATTGTCTTCAGTAGCGCTTGGGCTATTGTTAATTGGTTGTGAATGCACAGATACATGCCAAAACGTAGATGCAAATGCAGCAGCTACTCCAGGTACTCCTGGTCACTTCAAACAAACTGTAAAAGATCGCGTATTCTTTAACTTCGATAGCTCAACTCTTTCAGCTGATGCGAAGAAATCTGTTGAGGCACAAGCTGGTTGGTTGAAAGTTTACTCATCAACTACAGCAACTGTTGAAGGTAAGTGCGATGCACGTGGAACACATGAGTATAACTTAGCTCTTGGTGCACGTCGTGCGAATGCAGCTGAGAAAGAACTTGTTAAACTTGGTATCGATAAAAACCGTCTAAAGACAATTTCTTACGGAAAAGAAAAGCTAGAAGTTGTTGGTGAAACTGAAGAAGCGCACGCGCAAAACCGTGTTGCGATTACAGTTATCAACTAATATTGCTTTCTTCCTAAAAAACCCGCAGCAATTAGTTGCGGGTTTTTTTATACCTACTATAATGCAATATCTAGAAAGCGTGAGAGCAATTATGAAAATATCGGGAAATGAAATTCGCCCTGGCAATATTATTGAATATCAAGGAAAGTTATGGACAGCAGTAAAAACTGAGCATACTCAACCTGGCAAAGGTGGAGCTTACATGCAAGTTGAACTGAAGTGTTTGACAGATGGCACAAAGCTTAATGAAAGATTTCGCTCTGCAGAATCCGTTGAACGAGTACACCTTGATCAAATACCTTTTCAATATTTATACGCTGAAGGCAACGACCTTGTGTTTATGGATCAAACGACTTTTGAACAAATTAATCTTGCAAGGAGTTTTGTAGGTGATGCTGCCGCATACTTACAAGACAACATGATTGTTGAGCTTTGCATGTATGAAGGGCGCCCTATTTCCGCACGATTACCAGATACTGTTGTGCTAACAATTACAGAAGCAGATCCTGTTGTTAAAGGCCAAACAGCCACTTCATCTTTTAAACCAGCCGTTTTAGAAAATGGTGTTCGCATTATGGTGCCCCCTCATATTGAATCAGGCACAAAAGTTGTAGTACGTACTGCCGATGGAACCTATGTAGAGCGCGCGAAAGATTAAGTAATGGCAAGAACATTTCAAACACCAAAATCTGCTTTAATTAATGTAATGTCACAAGCTGTTTATAAAGCAGCCCGTGGCTTAGTGCGTGATTTTGGCGAATTAAGTCATTTACAGATCACACGAAAATCAATTGGTGATTTTGTAAGTTCAGCAGACAAACGATCAGAACAAATTCTTATTGACGAATTACGCAAAGCTCGGCCTGATTTTTGTTTTTTATGTGAAGAGGCGGGTGAAATTAAAGGAAAAGATCCAAAACACCGTTGGATTATTGATCCACTTGATGGCACAACAAACTTTTTACACAGCAATCCGCATTTTGCTATAACTGTCGCTTTGGAGTTTGATGGTGAAATTATTGCAGGTATCACTTATCAACCAATTCTAGATGAACTCTTTTGGGCAGAAAAAGGTAAGGGCGCATATTGCAACCAAAAGCGATTACGAGTTTCTAGCCGCCGAGACTTAGAATCGCTTCTTGTATGCTGTGACTACGATAATCCTGTTGTAAAGGAGATTGATGAAAAAATTTCTGGCATTCGTTACACAGGTGCTGGCGCACTTGATTTAGCTTATGTTGCAAGTGGTCGTTTTGATGTTTGCTTTTTACAAGGACTGAAACCTTGGGATATGGCAGCTGGTGTGCTCTTAATTCGTGAGGCTGGCGGAGTTATTACCAACATAGACGGTCAACCAATGGATATTTATGTAGATTCAGTTTTGTGTGCTAATGAATTATTGCATAAAACGTTTCTACCGATGGTTAGTTAATCACAAATACCTCTTGTGAGACTCAAATAAAAACGACTATAAATAAATACTGAATGTAATCTAGTTGTGTTTTTTTGCGTTGTGCAATAATTGTATTGTTATTATTAGTAGGTTGTGCTGGTGGAGGCCCTTCTGGTCCCCGCACACCTATTGGCGGAATCGGTAAAGGCTCTACTAAGAGTTATTATTGCCGCGGCGAATGGCACTATCCACAAAATTTCTATGAGTATGATAAAACAGGCTTAGCTTCTTGGTACGGTCCTGGGTTCCATGGCAAACCAAAACCGTATGGCGAAAAGTTTAATATGCATGGCATTTCAGCAGCCCACCGCACACTACCACTTCCAACCGTTGTAAAGGTAACAAATTTACAAAATGGTAAATCTATTAACTTGATAATTGATGATAGAGGCCCATTTGTTTACGAAGGTCGCATTATTGATTTAAGCGTAGGAGCTGCAAAAGCTTTAGGAACTTACAGCAAAGGACTAGTTTCTGTAAGAGTACAAAGTATTCCTGGTGAGAGTCGATTATTATCTGACTATTTAGCTAAGCATGGAAATAAAAGTGGTAAAATGAAAGATGGTAGAACTTGGCAACAAGTCTACGAAGATGAAATTGCTGGAAAGTATAGAGGTCAAGAAACTGTAGGGTCTTCTCATTTAGACAAGCCTATAAAAGAAACAAAAAAATCTGTAACTCCCAATCAATCAACAACTCTAGATGATATTTTGGATTCAGTAGCTCCAAAGCAATCTGTTGTAAAAAAAGCTGAAACTTTGAAGACAGCCACAAATTTCAATAATTACATTAATTTAGGTGAAGCATATGTGCAAAAGAGCAATGCTCAAAAAATTGCAGCAAACTTGCCAAAAACATGGAATGCCTCAGTACAATCAGTACTTCATCCAAGTGGTCAAATGCTTTACAACATAAAGATTGGGCCTTTTAACAACCCAATATCTCAGCAAGTTCTAAAGCAAATCCGTGAAAAAGGATACACACAAGCAATTATGGTCAAGGATTAAAATGTCTCTATTAAAGTTTTTATTTATTGTGGTTTTTTGTTGTACCACCAACCAAGCAGATGCAAAGCTCAAAAAAGCACCTACTGCAAAATCTAAATCGTCTAAAAAAAATCAAAAAATTAAACAAGAAGAAAAACCAAATATTAATATTTTAGAGCCTTACGGAATTGAAGTTAGCTCTACTCATGCTCTTTTAGTTGATTATCAAACTGGTAAAATCTTACTTGAAAAAAATGCGAATGAACCATTTGAACCAGCATCAATGACTAAAATCATGACAGCTTACATGGTCATGAAAGCATTAAAAGAAGGTCGTATCAAACCAGAATCTCTCGTAACTATCTCACATAATGCCCGTGATATAGAAGGTAGCGATATGTTCTTGGAAATTGGCGACCAAGTTAGTGTTCAAGATCTCCTAAAAGGATTAATTATCGTCTCCGGCAACGACGCTGCTATTGCATTAGCCGAGTATTTAAGTGGCACACAAGGCGCATTTGCAGCTGATATGACACATGTAGCAAAAGAGATGGGATGTTCTCAAACGGATTTTAAAAATGCTAGTGGACTTCCTCAAGAAGGACATAAAACAACTGCCCATGACTTATTGATTATGAGCAAACGAACTCTTGAAGATTTTCCCGAGTGGTATGGAATACATAAAGAACTCAAATTTAAATATCGAAAAATTGAACAACCAAATAGAAATTTACTATTACAAAAAAATATTGGATGTGACGGCGTAAAAACTGGTTATGCCTCTCAACCAGGTTACGGCATAGTCGCATCCGCAGTACAAAACGGACGTCGTTTATTCTTAGTAGTAACAGGCCTTCGATCAATGAAACAACGTGCAGATGAAGCCTATCGTCTGCTTCAATGGGGATTTGGAACCTTTGGAAATTATACAATTGCACAACAAGGTAAACCAATCATTGAATTACCTATTCGGTACAGCCCTCAAGAAATAGTTGAAGCAGAGCCTACACAACATCTTTTCACACTTCATCGCAATCGAATTAACCAAATGAAAGCAGTTATAAAATATCAAAGCATACTAGAAGCACCAATCAAAGCAGGAGATCAAGTAGGAGAAGTAACGCTTACTCATCCTGATTGGAATGAGCAGGTTACTATCCCGCTGATTGTAAAAAAGGATATTCCAAGATCGTCCTTTTTAAGTAGAATAGGTCAGACGTTAAAATATCTTCTACAAAAGGATTGATAATGCGGCCATATTTTAGTTCTGGACCATGTGTTAAGCATATAGGCTGGTCTTTGGAAAAGCTAGATCGACCATTTTTAAACAGGTCTCATCGCAGCGATGTTGCAAAAAAGCATATAAAATCTATTATCGAACGTCAGAAAGAACTTTTAAATATTCCCCATGACTACAAACTAGCAATTGTACCTGCTTCAGCAACAGGAGCTATGGAAATGGCTATGTGGTGTTTCTTAGGTAGCCGTGGAGTAGACGTGCATGTAATGGATGTATTTAGTAAGATTTGGGCTTATGACATTAAACATCAGCTAAAGCTTAGTGCACATGTCTTCGAAGCAGAATATGGAATGCTTCCTTTATTACACCATAATCCAGAACACGATTTAATCATGGCCATAAGCGCAACAACAACAGGGGTAGCGTACCCAAATACTGATTGGATTAAGAAAGACAGAAACGGTCTAGTTATTGTTGATGCAACGGCTGCAGCATTTTGTTTTGATATACCATTCTCTTTATTTGATGTGGTAGCTTTTTCTTGGCAAAAAGGCCTGGGAGGTGAAGCTGCTCATGGTATGCTTGCTCTTAGCCCTCGCGCACTACATCAGCTTGAAACATACATTCCTTCTTGGCCAATCCCAAGAATTATGAGCCTATGGCTGGGTGAAAAGATTAATCACGGTGTTTTTGAAGGCTTAACATTAAATACACCATCAATGTTGGCATTGGCTGATGTTGAGTGTGCACTTGACTGGGTTGATAGCTTAGGTGGCACAAACGCTTTGTACAAAAAAGCAGCAGATAATGTATCTTTTTTATATAATTGGGTTTCAAACACGCCAGGACTTACTCCTATGGCTACAGCTGACTTACAAGCAAAAGGAGGTGCGGTTTGTTTTTATGCAGATAAATTTACAACTTTTGATGAATATCGAGCATTTGCGCAAACCCTAACAAACGAAAATTTATTGTTCGATATCGTAAATCATGCTCACTCAAAACCAAGCTTTAGAGTATGGTGCGGTGCCACTGTAGAAAAAAGCGATTTAGTTTCTCTAACAAAAATCTTCAGTGATAAAATATCTACTTTTTAGCCTTAGCTTTTGGCTTAAAACCACCAGCGCGTGGAGGAGCATTTTTCTTTTTCTCTAAAATTGCTAGCGCTTCTTCCAGAGTGATCTCCATAAAATTGTAAGCCTTTGGAATTGATGTAAATGCGCCATCATACTTTAAATAAGGGCCAAAACGACCAATACCAACTAAAATATCTTCCTTAGTTTCTGGGTGCTTTCCAATAGACGCAGGCATAGATGCTAGTTTAAGAGCTTGCTCTAAAGGCATTGCATATGGATCGAATCCAGGAGGAATACTTACGCGTTTTGGCTTCTTAACATCTTTTTGTTCCCATTGTAAGTAAGGGCCATAAGGACCTTTACGAACTGTAATATCAACATTTAGGTTTGGATCTTGCCCCAATACAATCACATCACTAGCTTCCTGCAAACCGTCTTCTGAGCTTGCACTTCCATTAAGTGATTTTGTATATTTGCAATCTGGGTAACGATTACAACCAAGAAAAGGCCCAAATTTACTAAGCTTTAAAGAAAGCTGACCTTCACTACAAGTAGGGCAGGCTCTAGGATTTTCCTTTGTCATATCAAACAGAGATGCTTCTAGATCTTTCTGCACATCATCTAAAACCTGACTAATTTTTAGTGGTTCTGCTTGTTTAACTGTGTCATGAAAAGGAACCCAAAAGGCATTCATGACATCAAGCCATGCGCGGCGTCCACCTGAAATATCATCAAGCTGCTCTTCAAGGTCAGCCGTAAAATCATATTGAATATATTTTGGAAAATAGTGACTTAAGAATGACGTCACAAGTCTTCCACGTTGATCTGGATGGAATTGACGTTTTTCAATACGAACATAATCACGATCTTGCAAAGTTTGGATTAGTGAAACGTAAGTTGAAGGACGACCAATACCTAATTCTTCAAGTTTCTTGACAAGACTTGCTTCTGTATAGCGTGGTGGTGGTTGAGTAAAATGCTGCTGAGGAGTAACTAAGTTAATGCCAATCGCTTCACCAACACTTAGCTGAGGAAGCAACATCTCATCATCTTCAGAAGCTTTCTCGTCTTTATTTTCTTGATCTTTGCTTTCCTGATAAAGCTTCAAAAAACCATCAAAAACAAGAGTTGAGCCAGTTGCACGCAGTGTTGTTTGTTTATCTTGCGAAATAATATCAACCCCGACTTGATCAAATAGTGCATTTTCCATTTGACTAGCAACTGTTCGCTTCCAGATAAGCTCATAAAGCTTCAATTGCGCCTCATCAAGATGTGCGGTCATTGATTTTGGTGTACGCACCACGTCTGTTGGACGAATTGCCTCATGCGCCTCTTGTGCGTTCTTTGCTTTGCTTTTGTACAAGCGAGGCGCTGCTGGTAAATACTGCTTTCCAAAATCTTTTTCAATAAAATCCCTAGCAGCAGTTAAAGCATCATTTGAAAGATTCACGCTATCTGTACGCATGTAGGTAACTAAACCTATGGTCTCACCATCAATATCAACACCTTCATAAAGACGTTGCGCAATCTGCATTGTCTTTTTTGGACTAAAGCCTAATTTTCTTGAGGCTTCTTGCTGTAAAGTAGATGTAGTAAAAGGCGCTGCCGGATTACGCTTAACCTGTTTCTTTTCAATGTCACTAACATTGAAAGTTGATTTCTCAATAATTGCTACTGCTGCTTTTGCAGTTTCTTCGTTTGGAAGTCCAAACTTTTCTAATTTTTTTCCATGCAAATACGTAAGTCTTGCTAAAAAATTAACACTTGCGCTGTTCATGCATTGCGTTTCAACAGACCAATATTCTTGGGTTTTAAAAGCTTCTATTTCCTGCTCACGCTCAACAATTAAGCGCAACGCTACCGATTGCACACGCCCTGCTGAACGAGCTCCTGGGAGCTTTCTCCATAAAATAGGTGATAAAGTGAATCCTACAAGATAATCAAGTGCACGACGCGCTAAATACGCATCTACTAGCTCTTTATTAACTTCTCTAGGAGATTTCAGTGATTCTTGAACAGCACGCTTTGTGATTTCATTGAAAACAATCCTTTGCACATTCATGCCTTTTGTTGCTTTCATTTCTTCTAGTACCTGCTGAATATGCCAAGAAATGGCTTCCCCCTCACGATCAGGGTCGGTTGCTAGAAGAATATTTTTTGCACCTTTTGCTGAAGTAACAATGTCTTTAATGCGTTTTTTCCCCTGATCATCAAGTTCCCAGATCATGGCAAAATTATCATTTGGATTTACTGATCCATTTTTCGATGGTAAATCGCGCACGTGCCCATAACTAGCCACAACCTTATAGTCATTGCCTAGATACTTGTTAATAGTCTTAGCTTTTGAAGGCGACTCAACAATAACAACACTTTGCGCCAATGAAACCTCTATCCTTAAATTTTAATAAATTTATTCTTTTCAGCTCAGCACTGTAGCAAGACCTACGCTACATGACAAGCACTACGCCCCATGCGCCCTAGCAACATAAGAATATATTACTTGTGAAAATGCTAACAGAGTATTGAATGAATATAAATCAGATTTTTCTTGATGCACTATCTACGATAGTAAAATATTCACCATTCTTCAGGAAAATACTATAAATTTTATACCATTAAAAAATAAAAAATTGCTTATCACATAAATAGAGAGGCAATCCTCCCATCTGCTCAAAACCCAAATTTTTATATAAGTTCAACGAAGGCGTCATATTTTGAGCTATAACTGTTTTGCAACCTAGTTCTTTTGCGATGTTCATTCTGTATTCGACTAATGCCCTTCCAATACCTTGTTTTCTAAAATCAGCCAGAACACCAATCCAATATAATCCAGCCTGATTATTTACAAGTGATAGCATAGCACATCCCACTGGTTGCTCATTTAAAGAAGCTAAAAATAAACGAATTTTTGAGTGTTTCAGTACTGGGTTCAAAAAATTAAAAGCTAACTTCTCTTGATGGGAAAAAACAGCAGATGTCACTTTATCAAATGCTAATAAATCATCCGCGTTTTCTACACAACGTATCTCAACGAAAGTATTTGATACAAATTTCCAGTTTTGCAAATCTTTAAAAATACTCGCCATTACAAAATCTATCTTTATTAATCCTTCTTCTTGCGCAAATATTTCAAAATCTTCTTCTATTTCTTTTGAAGGCAAGCACATGAAAGGAATATTTTCACTCTTTAATTTATTAATTTTTATATGATTTTTTGTGTCAAAACGCACAAGGTTAAATACAGGAGATGGGTAGCCTGTGATAATGCTCGTATCTTGCCCTGTTGTAACCTTAGAATTATTTAAACACCCAACTTGTTGATTCGTCTTTATAAGGTGATCGAAAATTATATGCTTATCCACAGAAACTCCCCATAAATTTTTCAACTAATGTTAAAAACATATAACAAGAGAACCAGTTTTAAGCTGTCCGGAATTTTTACTTACATTGCAATATAAGTTCTTGCAGTTTATTTTTGCTGTTAATACCACTTCTGCATTTAATTCTATTCAAATACGTTTCCACTGTACGTGGAGAAAGTTGGTATATATTTGCAATTTCTTTATAAGACGATCCTTGCAGCTTTAAAGTTAAACATTTCAGCTCTTGTGGAGTAATATACACATCACCAAACGAATAACGCTTTTCATTTTCAATACACATACTCTGGTAATTAATGTCTCTGTTTATTTCTGGAAGAAAAATAGAATGTTGTTCCATTGATTCAAAAAGCTCAGGTGCATGTTTATGAAAACTCGTCATAAACTGTTCTATGGCCTGCACACGATTCATATAATAGGAAGATGCATTAGAGCAATCTTGCGGCATCGCAACTGCAATCATATCATAATAATCGTGATGTCTTTTCACCAAAGTAAGTCCATGATGCCAGCTATGGTCTTCTTTTGCTAACATAATCGGCTCACGAGGCAGCTCTTCATCCCACAAAAACCAGTATGATTGCATCTTTACATGATCTTCTTTGAGGGACGAAAAAACTACTGGTGCATCTAAGTGAGTAAATCTTAAGAATAAGCTTGGATCATTTAGCAAAAGCCCTATTCTTCCATCTCGATAGCAACGTAAATACTGAAAATAATTTAAATTATGCTCTTTAAAAAAAACTGCAGATGCTTCTTCAACTTTAGAAGCCAATTGCAGCAGAGGATGATTATTTTCCAATCTAATCATAGCATTTTCTCAAAAGTATAAAAAAACCCGCTCAAAAAAAGCGGGCCTCTATTTCACAAATTGCAGAAATTGCTTAAGAAGCAATTGCCTTCAACCGCGCAACCAAGCGAGAAACTTTTCTTGAAACAAAATTTTTATGAATAATTCCCGTCTTAGCAACTTTCATCATTGCACTTTCTGCAGCAACTACTGCCACCTTTGCTTCTTCAAAAGAAACAGCCGGTGTATTATGCATTCCTAAAGCTTTTTCAGCACTTTTTACAAAACTACGCATACGTGTCATACGATTGCGATTCACTCCTGTGCGACGCTCTGTCTGACGAATAGCCTTTTTTGAGTTCTTGTGGTTTGCCATATCAAAAATTTATTAATATCCTGTCGTACTTTATAGAAAATCCCATGGCTTCCGTCAAGAAAAAAGCGACATGTTAATCTTAGTATTATGAAGGTGGAAATTCAAAGATGGCTCCCCGGAACGGACTCGAACCGCTGACCCAGTGGTTAACAGCCACTTGCTCTACCAACTGAGCTACCGGGGAATGTATGATTATGTTTAACACAAATGTGCACTTTTGAAAAGATATCGTCTAAACTTTTCCGTAAATACTTCAATTTTTTAAAAATTAAGCCATTTAGATATTAGACTCAATCCAAGTCTTTATCTTTGGTTTAGGGTTAACCCCCACCATGTTACTAATAGCCTGTCCATCTTTAAATAAAATCATTGTAGGAATGCTACGAACACCTAGCTTACTTGCTGTTTGGGGATTCTGATCAATATTTACCTTTACAATAATAGCTTTATTTGTAACTTCTGGCGCTAATTCTTCCAAAATAGGAGTTAACATGCGGCACGGGCCACACCATTCAGCCCAAAAATCAACAACGACTGGTACTGAAGACTTTAAAACCTCTTGCTCAAAAGTTTCGTCGGTAACCGCTAGCATGTACACTCTCCTAAATTTAAAACTCATTTTAATTGTAGACGTTTTTTATAGCTTTTGCGATGACTTTTGACAATACATCAATTTTACAAAGCAAATAGTAATTACAGAATTTTAATAGTATCTATAATTTTTTTAACCGCATTAAATGTAATATGTCCACGATCCAAAAACGGATTATATTCAACAATTTCTAAGCCAATACAACTCGAATCAAACAAAATCCCTTTAAGAGATTGAATAATATCATCTAATTCCAACCCTTCTCCTTCTGGAGTACCTGTTCCAGGACAATAAGTTGGATCAATCCCATCGATATCAAGACTCACAGCAAAAAACGGATACGTTTTTAATAAGGTCTCTCTGCTTTTAGAAAAGTTCTCAACCCCACTATATGAATGGCTCTTTTGATGATACGTGATACTAACAGCTAACCTCCCTAAAAGAGACTTCTCTTCCTCTTCAAAGCTACGAATTCCTGTTTGTATAAGCGCAGAAGGATTTAACGCAGGTGAATTTTTTGCAAGACCAACAAATTCACTATCTCCCATTCCCAACAACGCCGCCACAGGCATTCCATGAGGATTGTACGATGCAGTTGTCTCATATGTATGCGCATCCATATGTGCATCAATCCAAATCAACCCAAAATCTTTATCGGCATTCTTCGCGCCACTCCAAGTGCCCATAGCAAGTGAGTGATCTCCTCCAATAACTAAAACAAAATTTCCCTTACAAACTGCTTTTTCTACTAGCTCACTCACCCAGCGAGCTGATTGCAATACGTATTTACGTCTTTGTTCTATTGAATAACTTTTACTTTTTTGATGTGAGTTTAAATGCCACTGAGCATAATACACCTCTGCATGGATATCAGGATATTCAAATAAACTATTAAGAAGTTGATATTGCAATACAGTTAATGCACCATCAGCCGTTGCAAAATTTCCTGCGCCCCAACCTGATGCCGCTAAAATAACTGTTACATTACGCATAATCTTTCTTTAGTTTTCTCCACACCTATTAACGGTAGTAGAGATTTCATTTCAGGTCCATGGTCCATAGCGGTCAGCGCTTGACGAAGTGGCATAAACAATTCTTTGCCTTTTCGTGAAGTTTTCTCTTTAATGCTTTGAGTCCAAATACTCCAGGTTTCTTCATCCCATGAACCACCAGGCAATAAATCTAGCGCTATTTTTAAAAATTCAGCATCAGAACATGTACCTTGAATATGCCCAAAGAAAATATCCTGCCACGGCCTTAAATCTTCAATCTTTTCAATATTATCGTGCACCGCTCGCCAATGTGGTTCACTGAAATTAGCAAAATCACTAGCTCCTAAACGTTCTTTGATCTGCGAAAATGGCATCAGATGATAAAGCTTATGGTTTAAAGCCCACAATTCTTTTTCGCTGAATCTTGGCGGTGTACGACTAAAAATAGATAGATCAAAAGAACTTGCTAATTCCTCTAGTGTTAATAAAGGCTCAATCGGAAGAGATGTTCCCAACCTTGCTAACAAGCATGCAATTGCCATTGGTTCGATTCCCGATGCACGCATTTGCCCTAAACTCAAACTTCCTAAACGCTTTGAAAGCGGCGCACCATCTTCATCCATTAACAATGTTGTGTGAGCAAAAGTTACAGAAAAATCTTTTTCACCATTTACTGCTTTGAAAAGCTGAACTTGTGTCGCTGTATTTGTAACATGATCTTCACCACGAATAACATGAGTAATGGAATAATCAATATCATCTACAACCGAGCACAAGCTATATAAGAACACACCATCCGCTCTAATTAAAACCGGATCACTAAGCTGAGCCCCATTATACTTGACTTCTCCACGCACCATATCTTGCCAAATAATTGGCTCATGATCCAATTTAAAACGCCAATGAGGACTACGCCCCTCTGCTTCAAAAGCAGATTTTTCAGCATCTGTTAATAGAAGAGCTGCTCGATCATAAATAGGCGGCTGTCCTTTAGCCATCTGACGCTTTCGTTTAAAATCAAGTTCTTCAGAAGTTTCATAGCAGGGATATAGTCTTCCACTTTCTATTAACGCATTTCGAACTTGGTGATAACGATCAAATCGCTGAGATTGACGAAAAGTCTGCGAATATTTAACCCCGAGCCATTCAAAATCACGATAAATAGCTTCTTCGTATTCAGGCTTTGACCGCTCTAAATCAGTATCATCTATTCTTAAGATAAAACGGCCTCCATGACGAAGAGCATACAGGTAATTAATCAAAGCCGCTCTAGCATTACCGATATGTAGATATCCAGTTGGAGAAGGCGCAAAACGAACACAAACCATAAAAGCTAAAAAACCAAACTAATTTTTTTCAAAAATCATACTAGCCAATAATATTAACAATAGCTACTTAACGATAATTTGGTTGATTACCCATGATTTGCTGTTCTGTATAAGCAGAAGGTCTTCTCCTATTTTGATCGACCTTCACTCCTCCTTGATATTGATAAGCTTGAGGAGTTGCATACGCTATATCTGTTCCCATATTTACATTTTTTTCTGGGCGCCCTTGTAGCATAGCCGTTTCAGTTGGCACATGCTGCCTGCTCACTTCATGCACAATATGTTGTTCACGATAAATGTTAGTTGCTGTAAAAAAGCCACTCAGAAAAAAAATACACCCTAAAAACATGAAGGAGAATATTAGGGTAAAAAGTGTTGATTTGCTCATAGTAAAAGCTATTACCTCGGTAATGTAGATACGTTTAAATTCTTCCCAAAGGGTCTCTTTAGGTCTTGCAACTCTATTATAAGGCACAGTACGCGAGAACCTAGGGAACACTTGAAATTGCCTATACGTATGCGGCTGCATATTCTGCTGCAAAACATGTTGATTGTAAGAATGTTGAGAAATTTGATTTGCAACTTTTTGAGCTTGAGGACAAAAACTAGAAAATGAATTTGTCATCAAAACAGAGTTCTTTTTCAAAGGGAAAGACCACTGATTTGCAAAGGATGGCTCCTGGAATTGTTCAAAATTTTTATAAGAATAACCCAAAAGATATATCCACCAGTACTTTTATTAAAATTTAACATAAATTTTAAAGTCAGAAAAGGAATTATATATCCAAAAAATTTAAATAAATCCAAACGCTCTAAAATTCTTAGATGGTTTCAAAAATCTTCTCAAAGAGTAACCTTAAAAATTGTAATGCGCTTTAAAGAACAATTTTTAAAATTACAAAGAAAAATTCTCCCCTAGATAGACGCGCCTCACATCAGGATGATTAATAATATGCTTAGAATCACCTTCGGTAAGCACTTTACCTTCAGCAATAATATATGCCCTATCTATAACGTCTAAAGTTTCCCGAACATTATGATCTGTAACTAAGATCCCGATATTATGACTTTTTAAACGTACAATAATATCTTTAACGTCCTGCACAGCAATAGGGTCAATACCTGCCAAAGGCTCATCTAAAAACAAAAAATCTGGCTTAATAGCAAGCGAACGAGCTATTTCAACACGACGCCTTTCTCCACCAGAAAGTGCTACGGAAGGCGCTTCTCTCAAATGCGTAATACCAAACTCATCCAATAACTCTTCTAAACGTTCTTGCTGATGATCTGGGTCTGATTCTACTCGCTCAAGAGCTGTACGAATATTATCTTCAACATTAAGCCCTCGAAAAATTGATGCATCTTGCGGCAAATAGCTAATTCCCATCCGCGCTCTCTTATACATTGGAAAATCTGTAATATCTTCATCATCTAGAAAAATGCTGCCAGAATCAGGCATGATTAAACCTGTAATAATAGAAAAACACGTGGTTTTTCCAGCTCCATTTGGACCAAGCAAACCAACAACTTCACCTGAGCATAAAGAGAGATCTATTCCTTTTAGCACCATGCGCTTTTGAAAGGTTTTCGTTAATTTTTGAGCTTTAAGAGTTCTTATTTTTTATCTTCCTTCTTTTTTGGATAGACTACACAAGTAACTTGCTCTTGCGGATCTGCTTGCATTGTAAAAACATGCGTCTGAATGTCAAGAGTAGCTTTTCTGCCATGCAATTCATCCTTATTTTGCAGAAGTTGCACATCTTCGCCTGTACATACAGCAGCATTTGCATTGAAATTATGAGTGCATTTTGTAGCAAGCAGTTTGGTATCTTTGTATTCAATTTCAACATGTCCTTCAGCTACTGCACTTGTTAAGTTTCCATGTTCATCAAAATCTGCATGTAAATCATCAGCTTTTAGTGTGACGAGCGAATCATTAACTATATAAGATAATATTGCATTACCATTCGCATCTGCATGATTGCGCGACGTGCTGTACTGCATATTGTCAGCTTTAATTTGAATATCGTTTGCTAAATTTTTCGGTGCTGACTCTTTACAAACGCAGACACTAATAGATAAGAACACTATCAAAAAAGATATTATCCACTGGATTGCCACGCCTTCGACTCGCAATGACGATTGCGTTGTCGTCATCACGAAGGAGTGCAACTGTGGTGATCCAGTGATTAATTTCATTAAATCTTTAAACGTAATTATTTTTGCCAGTGTACCTAATTTACTCACTTAGTTGAAACGAAATAGGAATTTCAAATGACATTTCTTTATCACAAGGGTTAAATTGCCAAGTTTTTAAGGTTGTGAGTAATACCTCTTCAAACAATTCTTTTTTACCTTGAATAGTTACAACCTCAACATGCTCTACTGTTCCACTCACACTTACCAATATCTTCACTGAAAAAATTCCTTCTTCACCTTTAGATTTAGCATTAACTGGATAAACAGGTGCTGGATTGTACATAACAGACGGCATAGGAGCAGCATTTTCTGCAGTTGGTGTAACTGATTTTTTTTTCTGAATTTTGTTGATAGAAGTTTTTTTAGAAGACACGTTAACCTTTTCTCCGACTCCTTTAGATGATGTCAGTAAAGTCACTGAAAAGTTATGTGCTTTTTTTTGAATGGGGTTTTGTATATATTGCCCAATAGATAATGCAAGTAATCCATGAATACAAAAAGATACAATAAAAAGATAACGCATTTTTACCATGTTATATTTATCCCTGTGTTGATCTGAAATCCTGGATTTCTATAACCTATAGGACTTTCAATTTTTCTTGCCAATGCATTTTCAACACACACAAACCACGTTGCTTGTTCCTTAAACTTATATTGAAAATCCCCAAAAAACACAGGATAGCCACCACGCTTAATACGAACATTATACTGCTCAAAATCTGGCTGCGTTTGATGACCTATGTAACGCCAACCAACACTCGTTGCAACATCATCTTGTTCATAAAAAATTCTACCATGAACTGATGTTTTTGGAACATTCATAAGATTTATTTTGGGCTTAAGGCTTACCGAATCAGCATACATCCCTGACAGTTCTGCTCCCCATGAGCCTACTTTGTTTTTCCACCCTACTTCAAAACCTTCTTGCCTTGCTCTACCAAGATTTACATATCTACTATTTTGATACGTAATTTGATTTTTATATTCAGTTTTGAAAACAAGAACATTAAAAATTCCAACCTTCGTTTTTTGCGCAATACCTATATTTCCGCCATAAGCTGATTCATTTTTTAAATTTTTATTGCCATATTTTTTATCATTCAACAGGTATAAATCAGGCATTCTAAAACCAGTACCTAGATGAATTGAAAATTCAGTATCATTATGTGTTTTTAATAAGCTTGAACTGAACGCATAAACAGGGCTGTAATGATCTGCTTTTTGAACACGCGCCCAGTTTTTCCACTTAAATGTACCTCCATTTAAATGAATACCTTGCGCAAATGCATATTCATCATTTTTTTGCTGCTTAAATTCTGGACGATCAAGAGTATTATGATGATATTCTGCAATAGGCTCAAATGTCACTAAATCATACTTTATTCTCACACCAATTTTTGCCTTACCACTTTCACTTCGGTTGGCATTCATGGTGTTCTGATAAGGAGAAAAATCTTGAGCATTTGTTATCGTATTTAAAACCTTTAAGAAAGGTTGAACATTGTCATGCTTTCCTTCAAGCTCAAACACATAAATCTGCAGCGTTCTCTTTGATCTAGAATCATACGGACTAACTAAAGAGGTGTCACTGCCTGTAGAAGCTGATTTAATCAACCCAATTTGCAATTCTGTTTTGACATGATGACTATCAAAACCAAGCTGATTTAAAAAATATCGTTTCTCTGTTTCAGGGCTTTTTGCTGTTGGATATTTTGCCTGGTATCGCTTCGGAATCGAATTTTTTCCATGAAATGCGTCATCTTCTATATGCTGCTGCAATGAAAATCCATCTTTAGTTTTTTGACGCCACCATAAATGACCGGCTTGAGCATAATTTCCTCTGCTAACTTTTAATCCGCCATTTTGATCATCAGGCATTGAAAATGGAATAACGTTGACCACACCTCCAATAGCTCCATTACCATATTCAGCACAATGTATGCCTTTTATAACTTCAACTTTTCCCGTTGAAAAAGGAATTAAAGATGCATCTGCTCGCATTTCACTAATACTAAGACCAGACCAAAGTACTTTGGTATATTCTGAACCTGCCCCTTGAATCTTAATCATTGTAAGTTGACCAGAATTACCATTTGTGGTGGTTGCAACACCTGGAATATTCTTTAGCTGTTGTTCTTCAAATCCAGGCATTGTCACATGTGCAGTGGATAGCGACTCAACAAATTGCCACGTAGAAACTGGCAATTCTTTTTTTGCTTTTACAATAATAGGCGCCAAAACAACAGTTGAAGCAGACAATGAAGCCGTCAATATAATACATAAAAATAAGCGCACAAATTGCCTCTAGGTTCGCATAATATAAGCGCGCCACCCATAGGCTACCCTTCTTGATCTACCACTCGGATCTAGAAAAAGTGACACTCTTTTTGCCGGTCTCCTGGCTCGTTGTTCATAGCATTCACTTCACCTTCCCAGATTACTCCAGTGGTATAAAAAGTGCGCTCCCAACTTACAGTTGCGAGGGACAGCTTCGGATTTAAACCGAATTCCCGAACACAAAAAGTTCTTTGAACTTAAATAGAAAAAGAGTGACTGTCAAACAGTCACTCAACCACCTTAATCATGGAATAGCTTCTTCAGACTCTTCTCCCCAAGTCTTTGGTAGTTTTTTTACTTCTTCTAAAAGAAGCGCAGCAAATCCAGAATCAAAAACAAACTGAAATAGACTATCATATCTCTTAAAATAATCAGGATTTTGATCGCGTATCATATCTTTCAGCATAGCAACCTTACTTAAAACTTCTTCTTCAGATACTTCGTGTGGCTCACGATCTTTTAAAAGAAAACTTCGATATGCAGATGCATAAAAACTGCATTCTCCAAATGCAGTAAGTTTCTGGTGCTTTGTGTAATGAGCACACCAAACGGGAAGAATATCTTTCTTCTGTGAATATAAAGCATCTAAAATATTTCTAATGGAAATTTCCAGAAAACTTCCGTTATCAAATGGTTCGTAAGGATCATAAAAATCCGCAAAAACTTGCTGTTCTTCTTCTCGAATTTTTATTACAACGCTATGGTGATCATCCCCCACCACAAGAGGGGACTCTTGCCATAAAGTTTTCAGATATTCTTCAAGATTTTCAAGGTTGATAACTTCTTGTGCCCATAATTTTTCAGCTTGAAGTATAGGTCTTTCTTGGGGTAAGCATTGCTGCCAATTAATTAAAATATCTTCTGGTGAAGTAACCTGATGCACTAACCAACCGATTACAATATTTAAATCTTTCTGAAAATTATTACAAAATTTTAAAATAGTCTCTTGAATTGAATGATCAGAAATTTTTCTTGCCGCTAATATTGCAGGATGAGATTCATCCAAAGGCACTGCCTCTACTGCCTTAGAGAATTTTTGTTGAACAATTTTTGATGCTTTATCTGCATTAAAATTTTCATCTATAGTCGCTGCCATCATATGTGTTAATGAGGCACATAATAGTCCTATAAATAAGTTCATTAATTTCATATTTTAAATTCCGTATTTTTTTATTTTTACATCTTATATGTGGTTATTGTAATTTAAAAATCAATAATTATTTAAAAATTCTTAACAATATTGTCCTGCCACATACCCTGATGACCAGGCCCACTGAAAATTATATCCACCAAGCCATCCAGTAACATCAACGGCTTCACCTATAAAAAATAGTCCAGGAATTTTCTGACTTTCCATTGTTTTAGATGATAACTCATCCGTATCAACACCACCAATAGTAACCTCGGCTTTTTGATATCCTTCACTACCGCTAATAGTAACTTTAAATTGATGAATACCTTCAGCAATATCAAACAAAATACTATTCTTAAGGTCTGTAATACTGCGATCAAAATCATTAGTCATGATCGCCTCAACAAACCGATTAGGTAAATAATTTTTCAAAAAATTCGCAACCGATTGCTTACTGTTTTTATAAGATACAAACTCTTTTTTCAAATCAACATCAGGCAGCAAATTAATAATTATTTCTTCCCCAGAAAATTTTTCTAGATAGGAAGATATTTGCAAAATTGCAGGCCCACTTAATCCTCGATGAGTAAATAATATATTTTCTCTAAATTGCATATCACCATATGAAACAAGTGAATCTTGCGAAACACCACTAAGTTTAGTAAACATATTCAGTGTTGAAGCCTCAACTTTTAACGGCACTAAAGCAGGCCTTGTCGCTAAAACTTTAATGCCAAATTGACGTGCAATCTTATACCCAAAATCAGATGCACCAATTTGCGGAATAGATAGCCCCCCTGTTGCGATGACAACCGATGCAGTATCAATAATACCTTCGGCTGTTGTAAGAACGAATCGATCATTTCTTTCAATTGCAGTCACAGAACAATTAAGACGAACATCTACTTGTCTTTTTTCGCATTCACTTAGCAACATATTTATAATTTGTTTAGAAGATCCATCACAAAATAATTGCCCCAATGTCTTTTCATGATAAGCAATGTCGTATGATTCAACGAGCTTAATAAAATCATGCTGCGTGTATCGCGCCAAAGCTGATTTGACGAAATGTTTATTATGGCAAATATAATTTTTTGGTGATGCAAAAAGATTGGTGAAATTACAACGTCCACCTCCGGAAATTCGGATTTTCTCTCCAATTTTCGCTGTGTGCTCAATAAGCACAACTCGTCTACCGCGCTTACCAGCAATTGCAGCCGCCATCAATCCAGCTGCACCCCCTCCGATAACAGCAACATCATATTGTAACTTTGAAGACAAAGCTTAAACTGCCATATCTAAATCAATTAAATACTTACCCTTTAGGTAAAGCGGCTCATTAATTTGGCGCAGACGTAATTCTATGTAGCCCGAATTAAATGCCTTAACTGTCAAATCTTTAGTTGCTTCTTCAACTTTTTGCAGAAAAGTTTCTTGAGACATATTATTATTTTTCACCTCTAATTCCAAAAACACACCAAAATCAGCAAATTCATCAACTGATATAATGAATATATCATCTCCATATGTGGTGCGATTCTTATTCAAAATTAAAAGCGTTTGCAGATTATTAACTTTTAAAAATTCATCGTAGGTATAAGGATTTGGACATTTGATCTGAATCATTTTTTGCAATGTTTCAAAAACGTGACAACTAGACACATCAAACGGCAGAGCCACATTGTACTCATGACAAACTATATGTTCATTCACACCTTTTGCACCCAAGTGATTCGGATTGAATTTAAAATCAAGAGACTTTCCATTTCGTACTCGTATGAAAATCCCATCTTGATAAAATAGCCCATCTGGTGTGTCTAAATACTCATCAACAATCACTTTTGAGGAAACAAAGTTCTTACTTTTTAGAAAATGCTTCAAGCCTTCACCATGCACCTGAAACTTTTTCTCCATTTCAACCGGACTATTCATATCTATTCCTATTTCAATTCATAAAGAAAAAGCAGCTGAAAATCTCCAGCTGCTCAGGTAGTCAATCTTAGTTTATTAAGATTTTTTTTCATCAGTCGGCTTATTGTTTTCAGTCCATTCTGCAATTCCACCTGCATAATGACTTATATTTGTATACCCTAAGCCAACAAGGCGTTCTGCCAATGTCATACTTGCAGGACACTTTACATTTCCGCAGTACACAATAATCTCAGCTGTTTTGTCAGCTAATTTCTTTTTAATTTCTTCATCGCTAGCATTTGCAGCAAGAAACTCTGCACCTTTTATAGTCTTTTCACCACTACCACGGGCATCAACAATTGTAGCTTTTCCAAGCTGACTTTCAACTTCTTCCATTGTTTTCTCAGCGATAGTCACAGCTGGTTTTCCAGCATCAGCAGTTGATGTAGCTGCAGTTGCTGCTGATAGATCAACACCCAAAATTGCAACAATAGCCAAACCAATGGTTGATAGTAAGCGAATCATCATTACGTTCATAAATTCCTCTAAGGTTAAATTAGATCCATTAGCATTAGAAGGTAAAATTAGGCTAAAATCAAGCTGTTGAAAATTTGATAAGGTTGTTCCACTCGTGAATCGTAGAGTAGTATTGTGTATTCTTGATGGTTGGGGAATTGGACCTCAAGGCCCATATAATGGCATCCAATCTGCCAAATACTGGCCCACCATCCTACAAAAATACCCTAACACTCAACTACAAGCATCCGATCATTATGTTGGGCTGCCAGACGGACAAATGGGCAATAGTGAAGTGGGGCACATGACCATAGGTCTTGGGCGAACTTTAATGCAAGATTTGCCCAAAATTGATCAAGCCATATCAGATGGATCTATCAAAACAAATCCTATCGTTCAAAAAACTATAGAACAATTAAAAATGACTCAAAGACCATGTCATGTCATGGGGCTATTATCTCCCGGTGGAGTACATTCACACATGAATCACATTGTTGAAGTATCAAAGCTTTTAAGCAACTCTGGAATTACTGTTCATGTACATGGCTTCTTAGATGGACGTGATACCCCTCCAAAAAGTGCTGCAGATTATGTAGAGAAGTTTCTAAAAGCAGTTAAAGATTATCCAAACATTCACTTGTCTTCTTTCTGCGGACGTTATTTTTCTATGGATCGCGACAATCGCTGGGAAAGAATTAATCTTGCCTACAAAGCAATAGCACAAGCAGATGCACTTCAATTTTCAAATCCTATACAAGCTATCACCAACAATTATGCAAATGATATTACCGACGAATTTATAACGCCCACCATTTCTGAACATTATACAGGCATGCAAGATGGTGATGGTTTATGGATGATTAATTTTAGATCAGATCGTGTTCGACAAATTTTACGCAGTTTTTTGGTTTCAAATTTTCATCAATTTGAACGAGAAAAAATTATTCATTTCGGCCCAACTTTAGCAATGAATGAATACGCTCAAGACCTTACAACCTTGATTCCATCAATATTTGCAAAAGATGCTATTGACCAAAGTCTTGGTGAAGTAATTGCAAATCTAGGCCTCAAACAACTGCGTGTTGCTGAAACTGAGAAATATGCTCACGTAACTTTCTTTTTCAACGGTGGACAAGAATCACCATTTCAAAAAGAAGAAAGAATTATGGTTCCTTCACCTAAAGTTGCCACCTACGATTTGCAACCAGAAATGTCAGCTTTTGAAGTTACACAAGCTGTAACAAATGCCATGGACCAACAAGATCTCAGCTTTATTGTTGTAAACTATGCGAACGCAGATATGGTAGGACACACAGGTGTTATGGAGGCAACCCGAAAAGCGGTGACATGCGTTGATGAATGCATAAAAATTCTCGAAGAAAAAGCCATAGAAAATAATTGGGTACTTTTAATTACCGCTGATCATGGTAACGCAGAGTGCATGAGGGGGAACGATGCATCTACTCCACATACTGCTCATACTTGTAATCCTGTGCCTCTTGTATTAATCAACAAAGATGCTGCACAATTATGTGCAGGATCTCTTGCTGATATCGCCCCAACAATTCTTAATATTATGAATATCCCTCAACCAAAAGAAATGACAGGCAAATCATTATTGTGTTAAATATCATCGTTTTTTTTGCTTGTTTTTTTACGCTTCATAGCGAAACTCATAATGAAGTTTATGAACAGGCACAAAAATGGTATCAAATCCAGCAACAACTTGTCACTTTGTATGATCAGCACGCTCGATTAAATAATGATAAAATACATAGCGATCAAGAATTTTTTAATATTCAGCAACAGCTAGGAGCTATTTATTTTGCTCAAAAACGTTATCAGCTTGGATTTGGAACTGCTCTTCTTCCATCTGAGAGAGCCGTACACAACTATGTCAGAAAAAAAACATTCCTCACCCTAAAGACAAAAGAACTTATACCTTTGTATAAAAAGTACGTCCAAGAATATCAAAAAAAATATGCTAACGTAGAATTTGAAAAAAACAAAAAACTCATTAAACAACTAGAAGCACTGAATATATTGCACTTAAAATTATTTGAGCAACTCAAGCAAACTCAAAAAATAAAATATTGGACAGAAAAACAAAAAATAGAAGAAATCCCTTCCATCCCTAATTACATCAAAAAACTACCTGCACGTAACACCAGCAAATCAACCTATCAATTGAACTGGATCGCACCAGTTGCAGGCATCAAAGAATCAGCATCGAAAACAGTTTGGGCGCCTCTTGAAGGTGCTATTATTCTTTGTCCAGATGCCGGTATTGTTACAGCAATAGGTCGCTTAGAAGATTCCATCGTTGTATTTATTAAGCAAAACCATTTTACTTATGTAATTACAGGGATTAATCAATGTTGTGTTAATAAAGGAGATAAATTAAAACAAGGAGATCCCCTTGGTTTTTGTGCTGACAAAGATCCATGCTTTGTTGAATTACAGCTCTGGCGTGATGACATTGCCCTAGATCCAGAACCCTATCATAAGATTTTTCAACTATGAACTGGTACTTATTTTTACTACTTTTTTTAATGGGTTGTTCAAATCCATATCAAGATTTACACCATAGCTTAGATGAAACATTAGTAATTATTAATGAGATTTATCCTGAACAGCCATCCGTAGACAAGCTTCGTCAAGGAATGTTGCAAGGGCTAATTCAGGGAGCAGATAGTCATGGGTCTTATTTGAGTGAAATTCAAATAAAAAACTTATTAGAAACTGTTGACGGCGGAGAATTAAAATTAGGAATGATTCTCGCAAAATGTAAAGACGGCTTACTAGTTAAAAAAGTCTATGAAAAATCTGCAGCACATAATACCGATATTAGAGAAAATGACATTTTAATAGAATTTGATAACATCTCATTAAAAGATATTTCTTTGTATGATTTCCTAAAGCTCATTAAAGAAAAAAAATCTTATAAAATCAGTTTTCTAAGAAAAAAAGAAACAATAACAAAAGAAATTATTCCTAGCACTTTTGTAGCCCCATCAACAGAATTAAAATGGTTTAAAAACATTGCCTGCCTAAAGTTTGGTTGCATTAATAAAAACGCTGCTGATGAAGTGAAAAATCATTTACAAACAATAATTACCCATCAATCTTTAGTTGGACTTATTCTTGATTTGCGTGATTGTCCTGGCGGTAGTTTTGAAGCAGGAATAGGCATAGCAAGCCAGTTTTTAGATGGGCACGTTATTGTTGAAATGCAGAAAAAGAAAGATTTTTCGAAATTCTGCTCAGCTGGTTCTGATACTCTACATAAGCTTCCTATAATTATATTACAAAATAAGAGCTCATGCTCAGCCGCAGAAATTATTGCAGCTGCTCTAAAAGCACACAAACGAGCAACACTTATTGGTACAAATACCGGAGGAAGTGCAACAGCCAAGAAAGTAGTTCGTTATCCACATCGCGAGGATGGCTTAATTCTCACCATTGCTTTTTTGAACGATCCTTTTGGTAAAAGAATTGATAATGAAGGAGTAGAGCCACATATAAGAATTGAAGAATCAGAAATATCAAACAATAAACAAGCTGATATTTATATAAAAAAAGCCTTGGACCTACTTTTAAAAAATCCTCAACCAGGTAATCTGATTGAGGATGGAAAACTTTAAAAGTTAAGTAAGTTTAATGAACATTATCAGCTTTTAGCTCCATTCATCTAGAGGTGGTTTAATCTCTGGTAGAGCACGTTCAGATTTAGCTAAGTCAGTAGATGAAACAATATTTGAAGTACCACCAGGTGCCAAATAAGATTCGACCTCAGGCAACGTATATCCAGGCCTCTGGTAAATCGTTAATGTAGAGTATGGATCTACAACATATCCAGCATCAGCTGAATCCGCATGAGGTTCAAACAGGTTAGAAGTCCTATCAAATATAGCAGGGAATGCACCTCTAATACTTAGACCAAAGACACCCCATCGGAATCTTGTAGCCTCAGTTAGCCTAATTAATGCATTAGCAGAAATATCATCGGCAAGCATATTCGGATATCTTTGAATCGGACATAGTTGTGAGCCATCAAGTAGAGCAGCAACTCCTGGCTGAAGTGTAACAGGAGCTCCTATTATTATGCGACCTCCTTCTAATGGCAATACTGTATCAATGAAAGGATCAGCCGAACCAGGTTGAACAACTAATTGACAACCAGCAGGAAGCCCGCCTTGGAACCAAGTCAATGGATTCCTAGGAGATCGAGTAAACGCAAAGCGAATTCTTGTGTTGGTACCAGGAGTTGGTAAGGCGAATTGAGCACCACCTGCTACAAGCACATCATAACCTGTTGGATCACCTGTAAACCATATTTCTTCAATATGAGTTGGCAAATAAGGAAGAGCCCCAGAACCTGTATAGCCATTAGTAAGATTTGTATTTTGCTCAGGAGACGTTCCTGTTTGCATAAAGTTTATGAAAAGTACTCGACACCAAGCTTCTGGAACAGTAAATCCTTCAAACCCTCCAGTACCACCAATCATAATAGTATCATGACGTTGAGTTTCATTTAATCGCAAACCAACATTATAAGCTGTAGGGGTAGGAGGAACATACGGTACATTTCCTCTAACAATTAAGTAAAAATTACTTGCGTCCTCTTCATAAGATAACGCAACATTTGCATGCAATACATTAATAAGCGAAACAAAGCTTCCGCTGACTGGGCCACCTCTAATAATTGAGAAACGTGCCCCACCCTCATCATAAGCACCTGGTCCAACGTAAACTTGTAGGTTTCCTGTCAATGTCGCTGCATCTACCTCTAAGTAATCGCAAGTAAGATCAGGAAAAATTTTAATTGATAATGAAGAATCCACAACAGAAGTTTGCACGAAATTAGAGACCCTTAAAGAGCTTGCAACTAAGCTATCTAAAGTACTGGTTTCTATATTACCCCCATTATAAATATCTTCAGCTGTGGTTGAGCTTCTATATGTAGCACCAGCTCGCACTGTTAAAGTGCCAGATAAAGGGCCATTACTTACCAAAGTACCTTCCAAAACATTTGCAGGACCTGTACTGGATTTACCATCTGGCAATACCAAAGTACCTCCTAATTTTTTATTAAAACCTGAGTCCTCCTGATAAACGTCACCAAGATCAGCAATTTCTCCATCAGGAACCTCAACATCCATAACATTCGCCGAGAATACACCATGAGAAAAACACGCAACTATCCAGACCATGAAAAATCTGTAGATTATAGTTTGTAAAAATAATCTCCTTAAATTAACCATAACAACTCCCCTAAAGCCGAAAGAGAAGTACGTAGATGTAATTTCAGCCAGCATAGTACTAATCTCCTAATTTCTATTTGAAGGATGCCCTTCTACTGCTAAGGTTAGTTGCCAACGGTAAATAAACAGTTAATTTAATTAAAATTTTAAGTAAATTTTATGCAGTTAGGCCCTCTGTCATTTTCCTTCAAAAGAACAAGTTATCAGGACATCCTTTAAAAATTTTGCTATAAGAAACGCAGTGCTTTCTCTTAAAAAATTATGACATCTCAAACACCTATGATGGCGCAGTACAATGAAATTAAGCAGCAACATAAAGACTGCTTATTGTTCTATCGCATGGGTGATTTTTACGAACTTTTTTATGAAGATGCTGTTCAAGCTTCTGCTGCTCTAGATATTGCATTAACAAAACGCGGACAAAACGCTGGACAGCCAATTCCTATGGCAGGAGTACCTGTACACTCTCATGAAGTGTATCTATTAAAACTTATAGAAAAAGGATTTCGCGTTGCTGTTTGCGAGCAAATTGAAACCCCAGAACAAGCCAAATCAAAAGGGAAAAAAGGCCCATTAGAACGTGGCGTTGTACGTATCATAACGCCTGGCACTCTTACAGAAGAAAACCTACTATCTCCTAAAAAGGCAAACTATTTAATAGCTATCAGCCCGACTGATAAAAAAACTCAACGTATAGGCATAGCTTGGACTGATATCTCAACTGGCACTTTTTGTGTATCAGATATAGAAGTGAAATCCTTAATAAATACACTTTATCAATTAGACCCTGCTGAAATTCTTATGCCTGAAAGCATCTGGCAATCACTTGATTTAGATGCATTTAATGAATTTAAAAAAATTATTAAACCCTTAGCTGATACTCGATTTAATTTTAACAGCGCACAAAACCAATTATTAAAATCTTTCAAGGTTATTAGTACTGAGGTTTTTGGTCTTAATGAACCTAGGCTTATTCAAGCAGCTGGCGTTTTATGTGATTACATACATTTAACTCAACAAGATCAGCACCAGTACTTACGCACGCCAAAACTTGTAATCACTCACAAATTTGTAAAAATTGACGCGCAATCGTGCCGAAATCTTGAAATCACTCGCACGTTAAAAGGCACCTTTGAAGGGTCATTATTGCATACTCTAGACAACACCCAAACTGCTGTTAGTGGAAGGCTTTTTTTCGAGATACTAACTCATCCTATAAATGATCTTACCGTTTTAAATCAACGCTTAGATAAAATTGATTGGTTTATAAAAAATAGCACTGAACGCTCGTCAGTACGAAAATCGTTCACTCATTGCCCCGATAGTGAACGCTCTTTGATTCGCATCGCATTAGAAAGAGCATTACCACGAGATTTAAAAGCTATCTCACAAACCTTATCCGTAGCCCAAGCTGTAAAAGAAACACTAACCCAGCAACCTTTTTGGATTCTTGATGTTCCTCTAGAATTGATGAATACATTAGAACAGACTTTAGAGGATCACTTACCTGCAGTTTTACATGATGGCGGACTCATCAAAGCTAACATCGATTCTGCTTTAGACGAACTACGCTATATGCGTGATCATGGTCATCAACAGTTAAAATCATTAGAACAGCGCTATCAAATAGAAACAGGTATTTCAAATTTAAAAATAAAAACCAACAACCTCATTGGATATTATATTGAAGTTGGGGCTAACCATTTAAGCAAAATACCTACCACATTCTTTCACCGCCAAGCAATCAGTAATGGCGCTAGATATATGACCAGCGAACTGCAAGAGTTAGCATCAAAGCTCGAACATGCGGCAGCGTCAACAATTGCTCAAGAAATTAAAATATTTAAAGAATTATGCGCTCAAATTTTAAATCATAAAGAACAGCTAGAACGCTTAGCTTCGTTGATAGCAGAAATCGATGTAATGAGCAGTATGGCAGAACTGGCAATTTCTAAAAATTTTTCACGTCCTTTGTTAAGTGATTCTATTATCCTCAACATTGAAGGTGGTCGTCACCCAATTATAGAAACCTTCACTTCTAATACTTTCACCCCTAATAATTGCAATCTTTCTGTGCAACCCTTTGCCCTTTTAACGGGACCAAATATGGCAGGTAAAAGCACTTACCTTCGTCAAAACGCATTGATTATATGGATGGCACATTGCGGGTTATTTATTCCAGCAACGCAAGCTGAAATCGGCTGGGTAGACCAAATATTCTCTCGTATTGGTGCCGCCGATGATCTAGCAGCAGGACGATCTACTTTTATGGTAGAAATGGTTGAAACTGCAAGTATTTTACACCAAGCAACTGATCGTTCGTTTATTATATTGGATGAAATTGGTCGAGGCACATCAACTCAAGATGGCTTAGCTATAGCAAACGCAGTCAGTGAACACATTATTAATACTATAAAATCACGCTGTATTTTCGCAACTCACTATCATGAATTAGTTGATTTAGCACAAAACCACCCTATTAGCCTTTTAACCATGAAAATCATTGAGCATGAAGGAAAGGTTATTTTTCTTCATGAAGTAATTGAAGGCACTGCCGATAAATCGTACGGAATTCACGTTGCTGAACTAGCAGGCCTTCCGAAAATTGTTATTGCTCGAGCTCAAGAGTTTTTAAAAAAGTCGAACTCTCCGGTAATGCTATCTAGAGAACCCGTAGAAATTTTCAAAATCTCTTCTGAGGAATCAAACTTATTAAAATTTTTACGCGGCATTAAGCCTGATGATTTATCTCCTCGCCAAGCATTGCAAACTTTGTATGAATTAAAAGAGCATGCAAATAAAGGCCAAAATAGAAACAAAGAGCTAATTCTTGAAAAAACATACTTATTTGGCAAATAATCATTGTAGATTTTTTCTCAATTCGTCTTTTGATTAGTAGATTTTTTTGATATCCTAATAATTGAGTTGATTGCGGAGAAATGAGTGAAAAAGATTTTTAGTTATATTTTTTGTTTTATATTTGTTCTTTTATTTTCTTCTGCCGCGTATGCTAATAACTTTGCTTACCTTATCGTCGACGGTCAATCTGGAAAAATTATGGCAAGTCACCGTGCCGATGAAATACGCCCTCCTGCATCACTGACTAAAAAGATGACATTATACCTAATTTTTGAAGCGCTTCGCGCTGGAAAAATAACTCTTCAAACAAGATTTTCTGTATCAAAACTTGCAACAATGCAAGAACCCTGTAATTTGTGGCTAAAAATGGGCGAAACAATTAATGTAAAAGATATTATTTATGCTCTCGTTACTAGATCGGCTAACGACGTGTCGATAGTTATTGCTGAAGGACTTTGTGGAAGTGTTGAAAATTTTGCAGCAGTAATGAATAAAAAAGCAAAAGAATTAGGCATGACCAAGACAAAATTTTATAACCCAACTGGGTTACCCAATAAAAGACAAATCACTACAGCCAGAGATATGATGATCTTAGCCCGCGCCCTTTACAGAGATTTTCCCAATGAATTTTCATATTTCAAAGCAAAAAAATTTCACTACAACGGTAAGCCAATACGCAACCATAATCGCATGCTTAATTCCTTTACAGGCGCTGATGGAATTAAAACCGGATTTACCTTTGCATCACGTTTCAACATCAGTGTGTCTGCTCAACGGGTTGGCATTGATGGCAAGCCTATTCGTGTTTTTGCTGTAGTACTTGGCGGACAAACATCTGTTTCACGCGACAAAAAAGCAGCAGAACTTATGGAAAAAGCATTCAAAAAACTTAACGCAACACCTAGAATGCAAGCCATTACGGCAACACAAGATGATATTGATGCAATAGTTGAAAAAATTGACGAAACAAAGGTTGAAGAACAACCACAAGAGATAGAAAAATCTACCATCAAACCTAAACGAAGAAATAACAAAAAAGCAAAAATTAAAGCTAAACCAGTCGCATCAAAAGCAGTAGAAGCAAGTCAGATTTCTGTTACCTTAAAAACACCTAAGGACTCTATAGATGATATTTTGAACAGCCCAATTAGCGTTAATATTAATCGAGATCTCCCAACTGGCTGGATAAGACCAAAGCCTTAGCTGAGATTTTTTTCCCTGAGTGACTCACCATTATTCACTAACTTTAATAATGTCAGCGTAAGGGGTTTGTGAACCATCTTTAACCACTATTGTGCATCCAACAGGTAAATCTCCTTGAAACCAAACTTGTGGAATAATTAATGGAGATTTATCTAAAGAAAAGACAACTTTTGTTCCTGGTGCAGGCGTTGGTAAACCATAAGCGCTTGGAGCAAGAGTAGGACCATATATAGTGTGGCCTGAGTTACCCAAAACAAGCGTTGCCCAGTCTGTTGCATCACCACTTATATACAAGGTTTCAATCCAAGCTGGTAAGTAAGGCATAGAGCTAATTTCATCCTCAATTCCATCATATGTGGAATAGGTAGGAACAATATTCGCCTCAACAATAGGGTCTGATGATTCAAGTGTAATGTGAAGAATTTTTACGCCATCATTGGGATCACGATAACCACTAAACCCTCCAGCCTTACCCATACTTATAGTATCAAACCTAGCATTAGCACCTTCTATTTCTGGCCCACAAATATATTTAGTTGTAGCCTCAAGGTATGACGCAAATATAGTTGCTATGACTAATAAATTTAAATTTTTAATCACATTATAATCTAATTTTATCTATATCATGATTTAAACATTAATTCATTAAACAAATGTTAACGTTCTCAGCGTAATCTGTATGATAACGAATAAATTTGAGGCGATAATGAAAACATTATTTTGCAGTTGTTTGCTTGTGTTAGCGTCTGCACTGTACGCAGACATGCCTGATGGTTTTTTTGAAAAATATCTTGCCTCTATGTTTACGCCGCATGCAAAACCTGAAGCTCCAGAACAGAAAAATGGTAAAATTTTAGAGCATTCAGAAATTACTCCAAGTGTGACTTCTGAAGCTGAAGTACTAGAAGGACCCATAGAAGATCCGGCAAAAGCCTTAGAAAATAAGAATAAGGTAATTCTAGCAGGAGCTGATGTTCCTAGCCCTGCACGTGCCGAACTTCACACGCAAGAATCGATAGAAGATTTAAAATATGGACCAATTTCAGGTCAAGGTCCTAACGAAGATGAATCTTTGAGGGAAGCCGATCTTGACTTAAAACTCCTAAATCCAAATCCATCAGGTACAGATGCCGTACGCAATGCAGCACCTGCAGCGTAGCTCTGTAATTTAAGGAGCTTTTCCAAAAATTAAAGATGCGTTTGTTCCGCCAAACCCGAACGAGTTTGACATAACATAATTAAGCTTCTTTTCCTGGGCTGTGTGAGGAACAAAATTAAGGTCACAACCCTCAGATGGTTCATCAAGGTTCAGCGTCGGCGGCACAACCCCATGCTGCATAGCAAAAATAGAAAAAATTGACTCTACAGCGCCAGCAGCACCTAACAGGTGACCAGTTGCAGACTTGGTTGATGACACCGCTAATTTGTAGCTGTGATCACCAAATAGGCGCTTTATGGCTGTAACTTCAATAGGATCACCAACTGGTGTGGAGGTACCGTGAGCGTTGATATAATCAATCTCTTTTGGTGCAAGGCTTGCATTTTTTAAGGCAGCGCGCATGGCACGGAAAGCACCGCCACCATCTTCAGCAGGCGAAGTGATATGATGGGCGTCACCAGACATACCATAGCCAAGAACTTCCGCATAAATTTTAGCACCACGTTTTTTTGCATGTTCATATTCTTCTAAGACAACAATTCCTGAGCCTTCACCCATGACGAAACCATCACGGTTTCTATCCCAAGGGCGAGAAGCTTTTGTCGGTGTGTCATTAAATGCTGTAGAAAGAGTACGAGAGGCAGCGAATCCAGCCATGCCAGCGCGACAAACGGCTGCTTCTGCTCCGCCTGCAATCATAACGTCTGCATCATCAAGCATAATCATGCGGGCTGCGTCACCAATAGAATGGGCGCCTGTTGCACAAGCAGTGACAACCGCATGATTTGGTCCTTGAAATCCATGACGAATTGAAACTTGGCCTGATGCTAAGTTAATTAGACTTGCTGGAATAAAGAAAGGGCTAACGCGTCGTGCACCTTGCTGAAGCAAAGTCACCGACGTATCATAAATCCACGGAAGCCCCCCGATTCCTGAACCAATGGTTACGCCTGTGCGTTCTCTGCCTTCACTATCGGTAGGCTGCCATCCAGAATCTTTAACCGCTTCATCTGCAGCCGCTATGGCATACAAAATAAAACGGTCAATTTTTCGTTGTTCTTTAGGCTCTAGGTAGTCAGAAGCATTAAAGAGTCCTGGTTGTATTGGCGCATCACTTGGTTGAAGTGGAACCAACCCAGCAATTTTTGCTGAGAGATCCGACACATCAAAAGCATCAATCGTGCGAATGCCAGATTGACTAGAGATTAGCTTTTCCCAAGTTAGTTGGGCACCATTTGCCAGTGGCGTAATGGCGCCAACACCAGTAACAACGACTCTTCTCATTGTATTTAATTAATTTTTTCCTGAAGAAACTCTATAGCCTTGCCAACAGTTGTTAGCGTTTGTGCGGCATCATCAGGAATTTCACATTTAAATTCTTCTTCGAACTTCATCACAAGCTCTACTTGATCAAGACTATCTGCGCCAAGATCGTCAACAAAATTTGCCCCATCAACAACCTTAGATGCATCTACACCAAGATGCTCAACCACAATTTGTTTTACGCGTGCGGTAATATCAGACATGAAACCTTCACTGAGTTAATATGTTAATTGTGGTTAAGATTTAGCCGTGTTTTTTGAAAAATTCAAGAACAAAACGCAATGATAGTGTATAAATGAATATTTAACAGGTGAAATATCTTTAAAAATTTCACTCAAACTAGAATAACCTAAACATTAAACCTAAAATGAAAAATATCTCCATCACTCACAAGATAATCGCGCCCTTCTTGACGAAGTTTTCCTAGATTCTTTGCCCCTTGCTCACCCTGAGCATCAACATAATCCTTGTAAGATATCGTTTCAGCACAAATGAACCCACGCTCGAAGTCAGTATGTATTGCCCCTGCAGCCTGGGGGGCTTTTGCGCCTTTATACACTGTCCATGCGCGCGCTTCTTTTGGTCCAATGGTAAAAAATGTCAATAAATCAAGCAGCCCATATCCAGCTCTAATAACTTGACGCAATCCAGTCTCTTTCAACCCTAAAGCTTGTAAAAATTCTTGTTGCTCAGCAGGATCATTAAGGCTAGAAACTTCAGCCTCAATAGCAGCAGAAATAATAACAGCAGAGTCCCCACGGCTTTTTGCATAAGCAATGACTTTCTCGGTGTACGCATTACCGGTTGCTGCTTCTTGCTCAGAAACGTTGCATACATAAAGAATTGGTTTAGAGGTAAGTAGCTGTAGCTGCTCAAAAGTACTTTTTTCAGTAGCATCTATTTTTGCCGCTTTTGCTGGCTTTCCTTCTTGCAAAAGAGGCAAAACCTTTTGAATAACTTCAAGATTTTCTTTTGCTTCTTTATCATTACCACGAGCACGTTTTTCTAAATTAGGAATACGTTTTTCAAGTGATTCAAGATCAGCAAGTAAAAGCTCTGTTTCAATAGTTGTAAGATCGCGAATAGGGTCAACTGACCCATCTACATGGGTAATGTCATCATCTTCAAAGCATCGAAGAACATGCAAGATAGCATCAACACTTCTTATATGCCCCAAAAACTGATTACCAAGACCTTCCCCCTTACTTGCTCCACGCACAAGACCAGCAATATCAACAAACTCAAGTTGAGTCGGAATAATTTTTTGTGAGCTTGCAAACTTTGCCAAAATTTCTAAACGATCATCAGGCACGCCCACACGACCAACATTAGGCTCAATTGTACAAAATGGGTAATTTGCGGCCTGTGCCGCAGCTGTTGCCGTAAGCGCATTAAATAGCGTTGACTTTCCAACATTCGGTAGCCCAACAATTCCGCAGTTAAATCCCATTGTACTCTCTATGCATTTTTGATGATTAATGTGACGAATTTTGAATAAAACCGCAAGATCTCAAATCCAACGTTGTTAGACTTATTTTGTTAACTATTTATTAACTTATTAGAAAATACGCTAAAGATGTTCAATAACAGACAGAGGAGACTCAATGAAAAATTTCCTAACGTTTTTAACGTTGTTAATTATTTTACCAGCACTAAATGCCACTTGTCAGGTTTGGCAGCATGAAGAAACTAGAATTCCTGAATTTACATATAATCACCAATCTCTCGCTAAACCTGAAGATATGACCCCAGCACAATGGGTTGATACATTAGAAACTGAGCGTGATAAGGCGGATGCTTTAGGAGAAATAACCACGCATTTTGAAAGCTACACAAAGGAAATATCAGCGACTCTTGCAGGTAAATATGGAGAAGTAGACACATCCCCAGCAAAACTTATTTATTCAGTAATGCGCACACGCCATAAATTTCCTGGCAAACGTAATATGCTTTCAGATTTTTATGGAGTGAACGAGACAACACACACCACTCAACAAGCTAGCATTTTAGCTATTGATACAATGGTAACAAAAGCAATTAATAGTGACAATGAGACGTTTGAAACGCAGTGGGCTGCTGTTAATGCAGAAAACCTTACTTCCTCAGAATTTATCGAGGCTGTTAAGAAGTATGCTGAAATACATGAACATAAATCATGGAACTCAATTTTAAGCGAAGCATTGGAGCAGTTTTTAACAACCAATCAAACAACAACTGTTCTTGCTAAAAAAGTGTTTGATATTTTCGTCCCTGTTCATGGCAACTTACCATTTGGTGGAGAATATAAAGGATGGAAAGTCCATACTACAAGCACTATAGAATCCCTAATAAATTTTTCCCCTGAAGGAAAACAGCGTTTTGCTGAACAAGAAGTTCAAATAAATGCTCGACTTCTAGATCTTGGAAGTAGAAACGTATTCCCTGAAATTTATCATCGTTCTGCAATGGCAGATTTTTCTTCTGAAGAAATTACTGCTCAACTTGAATTAGCGCCAAATACGATAGTTTTAGAATACATGTATGACCCAACTGCTTCTTTATTATTCCCAGGATTAGAAATTCCTGAGAACGAAGGAATTATGCGTGTGTTCTTTTCTAAAACAGCTGACTCTGAAATTGCAGAATTTTTAGGAAGACCTTACGCTAAAATGTCAGAAAACATGCTAAGTAAAATTTATGCGTCTACCATAAATGAGGCTTTACAAAGAGCCCAAGGAAACACTTCCTTTGAAGACATTTCTTTATTAATCAAAGCTGGAAATGCACCAATGATCCGTCATGTTTCAACCTGGCTTTATGAAGGAAAGCATGGTTTTCAAAAAGATTTAGTAGAAGCTGTAAAATTTTGCAGAAAAGCAACCGATTTAGGCGATAAAGAAGCAAAAGAAAATCTTCCCGAAATGCTGTTCGCTTTAAGCTTAGGCAGCATACACTTAAATGCACAAGATGCCATGATATTAATGCGAGAAGCAGCAAGTTTAGGTCATAAAATGGCACAGCTTACCATTGCCCAAATGCCTCCACTTGCTCTTTCGAATAAATAATTTTCTAAAACTCTCACGCAGCACATTCAATAGGGGATGTGCTGTTTTTTTAATCATAACGCTGGACAAACCTTCGAATGAAAAGCTAATATTCGCCTAGGGTTCCCGTAGCTCAGCAGGATAGAGCGCAAGATTCCTAATCTTGAGGCCATGGGTTCGAATCCCGTCGGGAACGCCAAAAAATGGAGGAATATTAGTGTATTCGTTAGCTGATGCCTTTCCGTATGCTGTATTAATGCTTGCATTAGCTTTGTGCCCACTAGCGTTACCAAAAATCTGGCATACATTTGAAAAACACATTTTAGCAATTATTGGAATTTGGACGCTTGCCGTAATGGTTCACGTTGAAGGCATTCATCATGCTATGCATAGCTTCAGCCATACGTTGATTCATGAATACATTGCGTTTCTGGCAATATTATTTGCATTGTTTGTTGTAGCAGGCGGCATTCATGTACAATTCAATATCTCTGATAGCCTAAAAAATAATGTGCTGATCCTCTTAAGCGGCGCTATCTTAGCAAATTTTATTGGCACAACCGGGGCTTCAATAGTGCTAATTCGCCCCTTCCTAAAACTCAATCACAATCGACCTTATAAAACCCACTTAGGTATTTTTTTCATTTTTATAGTGGCAAACATTGGTGGAAGTTTAACACCTCTGGGTGACCCTCCGTTATTTATGGGGTATTTAGCAGGCGTTGATTTCAGGTGGACTCTAACTCATAGTTGGCAACCATTTATTTTTGCTATCACTTCTTGTTTGTGTATATTTGCCGTTATTGACCGCATAAAAAATAAGCACACTATTTCTCAGCGTCATGATGTAGCCATAACAATTGAAGGCGGCTTAAACCTTACACTAATGATAGCTATTGTAGGCATTACACTTTTAGCACCAACACTAAGTCAGACCCCAGTTACCACCATTATGGGAATAGGAATTTCCTGGCAAGATATCATCCGCGATTGTGGATACATAACTATTGGCGGATTGTCATTGTGGCTAACTCCAAAACATATTCACCATCAGCAGCATTTCAATTTTGAACCTTTAAAAGAAGTATCACGCGTGTTCTTAGTGATTTTCCTAAGTCTTATTCCCATATCAGCAATGTTAAAGCTAGGAGCCGATGGGCCGTTTCATGCGTTATTTAATTTTGCCCATGATCATGGCGCTCCCATAGATATCCGTTATTTTTGGACAGCTGGCGGATTGTCAGCATTTTTAGATAATGCACCAACGTATTTATTATTTTTCAAAATGGCAGGCAATGATGCACAAACGTTGATGCATCAGTTACCATCCACATTACTTGCCATATCTTTAGGTTCTGTGTACATGGGAGCAATGAGTTATATCGGCAATGCCCCAAATTTTATGGTCAGAAGTATTGCAAAGCAAAGTGGCGTTGAAATGCCTAGCTTCATAGGCTACATGATATGGTCATGCATTATTCTGCTGCCAATTTTATATTGTATTAGTCTTTTTCTTAAACACTTTGCAACGTAGCGGTTTTACAATAGAAACTTAATCAGCAGATAGCTTGCCTAAAGTATGCGTGAGACTTTTCTGTTCATAAACAGATACTCTTTCAAAAAATTTACGATCAATATCTTCAACAATTGGCACAAGAGTATCCAGCAATTTCTTCCCTTTGTCTGTAAGTAAGACACATTTTGCACGTGTATCTTTGCTGTCTTCTTCTCTCGTTACTAGCCCAAGAAGCACCAATTTCTTTAGTGATTTTGATACCGTCATTTTATCAAGCTTAGACCATTTAGAGATAAGGATTTGGTTGGCATTATAATTATTAGCCCCAAACCACAAAGTCAACGCCATAATTACAAACTGCGCATGTGAAACTTCATATGCATCAAGTGCTTTTTTAATCTGACGCTGCCAAATTGTTGATGTTTGCCACAATAAAAAGCCTGGGCTGTCTGCTGGTTTTTCAAATCCAAATGGCAAACTATCCATGTTGTTCTCTTGCTAAGCGAACGAGTAATTCCATCTCATCAGGAACAGCATCTGCAACGTTTTTGGCAACCAACTTAATCCACAACCATTTCAAAGGTCCAGTCACAACCAAAGTATTGCTAAGTTTTAGACTACCAGAAACTTCCTCCAAGGCATGAGTGTCATACATCTTTGCACCAAAAAAATTTGTGCAATCAGTAAAGCTTTGCCCAGTCTTGATTTCTGTAAGAATAATTTTGACGGGTTTTATACCCTTTGGTTTCAAAAGAAAATGATTTCCCACGATAAATTCACCTTCGAATTTGCAATAATCAAGGTCACCGTGCCACGTTGGCCAATTATTAATATCAGTCCAAATGCGCCAAATATCCTCTTTTTGCACACCTTTAAATACCTTGCTGTAGGTTCTTGTCCACATAAAATATCCTATTTAGTAAATAAGTATATTATATATAAATTTGTTAAATTGGCAACTTTTAGAACGGACTAAATAAAAAGTCCACCACCATGGGGTTTTAAAAACCTCAAAAACCGTTTAGAAATGAGGAATCAAATGAAAAAGTTTAGTTATGACAAGGGATTATAAAGACACGGTTTTTTTGCCAAAAACATCATTTTCGATGAAAGCTAATTTGGCCATTCGCGAAAAAGATTTTATAGCTTACTGGCAAAAAATTGATCTTTATCAAAAGCTACGCGAGCAATCAAAAGATCACAAAAAATTTATTTTGCATTGGGGCCCTCCTTACGCAAATGGCCATCTACACTGCGGCCACGCTTTATCTTATATTTTAAAAGATTTGGTAAACAAAAATTACCAAATGGCAGGGTACAATGCACCGTTTGTTCCTGGCTGGGATTGTCATGGTTTACCTATTGAATTAAAAGTTGAAGAACAATATAAAGCCAAAAATCAACGTAAAGAAGATATTGATATAGCGGAATATATTGATGCTTGTCGTACATATGCCACTAAATGGATTAACCTTCAATCAGAAGAATTCCAACGCTTTGGCATAATTGCTGACTGGAAAAATCCGTATATTACGATGGATTTTAAAAGTGAAGCCAAAATTGCCGCAGAGCTTGGCAAATTCTTAATGAATGGTGGATTGTATCGCGGACTTAAGCCAGTTATGTGGTCAGTCGTAGAAAAAACGGCTCTAGCTGAAGCTGAAGTTGAGTATCATAACCACACTAGCGATGCAATTTTTGTGGCCTTTCCCATAAAAAAAACAAACGTTGAAATGCTGAAAAATGCTCATGCAGTGATTTGGACAACCACTCCATGGACATTGCCAGGGAACAGAGCAATTGCTTATGGCACAGATAATACTTATACCGTTATTGAAGTATTAGAAGGTACCGATTTAATACCTGTTGGTATGCGCTTATTATTTGCAAAAGATTTAATCACAGATGCTGTAACCACGTTAGGTATTACAAATTATGGAATTATTGGTCATGTGAACGGAGAAGAATTAAAAGAAACCGTTTGCCAACATCCGTGGCATGGCAAAGGGTATGATTTTGATGTGCCAATGTTACCAGGTGACCA
The DNA here is from genome assembly GCA_947487955.1 of Alphaproteobacteria bacterium. GTDB lineage: Bacteria > Pseudomonadota > Alphaproteobacteria > Paracaedibacterales > CAITNM01 > CAITNM01. The sequence continues at coordinate 4,921 of CANKYV010000009.1, read as the reverse complement.
TGTCACAACTGATGCTGGTACGGGGCTAGTACATACAGCTCCTGGTCACGGTATTGAAGATTTTGGTGTGGGGCAAGAGTTTGGGCTAGAAGTTCCTGAAACCGTGCAGGGTGACGGCGTATATTATGCCCATGTTCCAATGTTTGCAGGCAAACATATATTCAAAGTTGGACCAGATGTACTGGAAGCGCTAAAGGAAGCTGGTGCATTACTGCATGCAAGCAAGCTTTTACATAGTTATCCTCATTCTTGGAGATCAAAAGCACCCCTTATTTACCGTGCAACGTCTCAATGGTTTATTTCAATGGACCACAACGATTTACGTAAAAAAGCGATGCAAGAAATTGACAAAGTGGAATGGTTTCCAGCACAAGGCAAAAATCGTATTTCAGCAATGGTAACAAACAGGCCAGACTGGTGTTTATCACGTCAGCGCACTTGGGGCGTGCCCATCACAGTATTTGTAAATAAAGCCACTGGCGAAGTTTTGCGCGATGAAGCTGTTCATCAACGCATTGTTAATACAATTGAAAAAGAAGGTATTGCTGCGTGGCATAAGCACGATAGTGCATACTTTTTAGGTGATGGATATACAGCAGATGATTTTGAAAAAGCAAATGACATTCTAGACGTTTGGTTTGATAGCGCCTGCACACACACCTTTGTTTTAGAAAACAATCCCAACATGCACTGGCCTGCAGATATGTATTTTGAAGGCTCCGACCAACATCGTGGATGGTTTCAAACATCATTGCTGCAATCCTGCGGCACTCGTGGAATGGCGCCATTTCGTCAGGTACTTACCCATGGATTTGTACTCGATGAAAAGGGCTACAAAATGTCGAAATCCCAAGGAAATGGAGTTGAGCCACAACAAGTAATTGATTCCATGGGCGCTGACATGCTGAGGTTATGGGTTGCAAGCTCTGATTACACTGATGATGTACGCATTGGTAAAGAAATTTTAAAGCATCATGAAGATGTCTACAGACGGTTTCGTAACACGTTGCGGTATCTTTTAGGAGCACTCTCTGGATATTCTTATAAGGAAGTAAGCTATGAAGAGCTGCCCGATCTTGAGCAATGGATATTACATCGCTTAAGTGACCTTGAAAAAAGCCATCAAAAGCTTTTCAAAACCTATGATTTCGCCGCATTCTACAGCGAATTACATACGTTTTGTGCAACTGATTTATCTGCATTTTATTTTGATATTCGCAAAGATAGTTTATATTGCGATGCTTTAAATGCCCCAAAACGTTTAGCAACTTTAAATGTTATGCACCATGTGTTTATGCATTTAGTGCATTGGTTAGCTCCAGTCTTAAGCTTTACAGCAGAAGAAGCTTGGCACGCATATCAAGAAAGTGAAGAGCCTAGCAGTATTCATACTCAACGTTTTCCTGAAATGCCACGTCTATGGAACAACCCCTCCATAGCAGCAAAATGGGAAGATCTGCGCAACATCCGCAAGGTATTAACCGGAGCACTTGAACTAGAACGTGCAGCAAAGACAATTGGCTCAAGCCTACAAGCAAGCGTCATTATGTATGTATGTGCAGAATGGTCAGATCGCCTAGATCAAATTGATTGGGCTGAACTTGCAATTGCATCGCAACTCCAAATAGTACATGCACAAGTGCCAGCCAATGCATTTACATTAGAAGAAGTGCGTGGTATTGGTGTGGTGGTGGAAGTTGCAGAAGGTCAGAAGTGTAGTCGCTGTTGGAAAATTTCACTCGAAGTAGGAACACAACACGAACCTGACTTATGCAAACGTTGTGACGAGGTCATTCATGATCACTTTTAAGAAATTACCTAAAAAAAGAAGCCTTGTAATTGGAACATTAGTCCTTATTCTTGACCAGTTTTCAAAATTCTGGGTGTTAGAGCATGTTGGGACAGGTGAAATTTTACACGTGTCCTCGTGCTTAAACTTCATGCTTGCATTCAATCCTGGCGTAACTTTTGGATTGCTGCGCGCTTATTCAGACGTCCATTATATATTGCTGGTACTCGGTGTATGTACATTATCATGCTTTGTAAGTATATGGTGGTGGAAAGCTGAAAATGCTATTCAGCGTTATGCTACCGCAATAATTTTTTTTGGAGCATTAGGAAATTTAGCTGATCGCCTTCGCTTTCGCGCCGTTGTTGATTTTATAGATTTTCACGTTTTTGGATGGCATTGGTACACATTTAACTTAGCTGATTCAGCCATTGTTTTAGGTGTTGGATTGCTACTTTTAGATAACTTTTTTAAAGCCAAACATTTAAAACAAAAATTCTATTAAACACTTACATTCTTCTGAAAAATCTTTGCACTCAAGCAAACGACCGCCGCCGTTTCTGCGCGTAGAATATTTGCACCAAGAGAAATTGGTTTAGTGAACTTCTCTAATAAAAGCTGCTCTTGCGCTGACCACCCGCCTTCAGGACCAATAATAAATCCAGCTGGAAACTCTAAACTCATACGACTAGCGTTAGACCTCTCTAACGCTGCATACCAGTGAACTTTTTCAGGCAATACGCTTAAAAAACCCTTTAACGTTAAAGAGTCACGCACTCTTGGCACATCAAATCGCTCACATTGCTGCGACGCTTCTATAGCATTTTTTGTCAAACGTTCAATATTAAGCCGATGACTGTTGGTACGTTCACACATAATGGGCTGCAAATCCGTTACCCCAAGTTCCGTTGCTTTTTCTATCAGAAAATTCATTGGGTCATGTTTAATAGGCGAAAATGCTAACCAACAAGTTTCAGTTTTTACAAGCTCACGTGTTTGGTTTTCACACCTGTATTGAGGTTTTTCAAAAACAACTTTCCACTCACCGTCTTTTTCATTAAACCCAAGAAATTCTTGACCTTGCGAAAATCGCAAAACTTTTTCTAGGTAGTGCCGCTGATCCTTACTTAGTTCAATAATTTGCCCAGCGCTCAAGGTTTGGGTAAGGTAAAGTCGTGTCATGTCTTTAAATTTTTTTATTCCTATACAGCTTCTACCATACATTCATCTCGCACGCCTACATAGACCCATTGGCATTTGGCTATTACTTTGGCCATGTTTTTTTGGCCTTGCCATTAGCCATGCGCATTTTCTTGACTATGCTCTATTTTTTTTTGGAGCAGTCGTTACACGCAGTGCAGGCTGCGTTATTAACGACCTTGCAGATCAAAAATTAGATACAAAAGTTGAACGTACAAAATCAAGGCCTTTAGCAGCAAATTTACTTACAAAAAAGCAAGCATTCATAGAAGCATTTGTATTTCTCAGTATCAGTATTTTTTTATGGATATTATTAAGCGAAACCGCCAAGTGCATAAGTGTTGTTGCGGCATGCATGATGGTAGCCTATCCATTCATGAAACGTATTACTCATTGGCCACAATTATTTTTAGGATTTACATTTAACATCGGCCTACTCATTGCTATTGCTCATGTTTCAACACTTACATTTTCTTGGAAACTCTTAAGCTTATTCTCATGTCTAATTTTATGGACAATTTTTTATGACACCATTTATGCTTTTGCTGATATTAAAGATGATTTAAAAATAGGCGTAAAATCGACAGCTATAGTAATGAGTCGCACCCCCAAATTCTGGTTAACATTAGTCAATGTATTACTGCATTTTTTTCTACTGGTTTTTTTAGGACCAAATGGAATTGTGCCCGTATGTATTGGGGTGCTGTTTTTACAAAAACTCTTAAATAAATGGACCCCTGATGATTCACAAAACTGCATAAAAATTTTTACTTATTGCCATTTTTGGGGACTAATTGAGTGGATTTGGCTCGAGATTATAAGGATCATCTCCCCATAGAACTTGTCCTCCACCATGCTCTTCATTAATCCATACTGGAATATATGTAATATGCACGGTAACAGGACTTTCTAACGGTTCTGTTTGAGTCTCATCTGTATCAATTTCCTCTTGTACAGTATCTTTATCCATATTAAGCAACCAACCTGCTAATTTTCCTGGTAACTCAAGCCGTATGCATCCTGATGACAAAGCACGTAAGTTCTTTTTAAAAAGTTCTCGCTGCGGTGTGTCATGCATATAAATATCTTCATTATTTTTCAAATTAAACTTTATTAAACCAAGCGCATTGTCTTTTCCTGCTTCTTGCTTAAAAACGTATGGAAAATCATTAACATCTACGTCATTCCAGTCCACTGTACTAGGATCAACCTCCTCATCATTATGATCAAAAATCTTAAAATTATTTTTTTCAAGAAATTCTGGATCTTCTTGAATTTTTGGTAACTTATCTTCAAAAAGAATCGTATGCGGCACAACCCACACAGGATTAAACTCAACACCATCAACATAACTTGTCATTAAAGGAGTCGGGCGCTCAGGCCTTCCCACAATAACTTTCATACTCATCTTCAATTTCTCATCTTCAAAAGCATACAAAGAATAAGTCGGTATATTTATAATAACTGTACGGCTAGCACATACTAAATTTTTTATTTTTGATATGCTATCGCTTATCATTTTTAAACGTTTTGTGTAACTCCAATTAAGCCTTACTTTTGTTTCATCTTCTATTACTCCACCTGCCCCTAAACAATGCCCTGTTTGAAAAGCCTTAACTGCCTTTTCTAATTCCATATCGAAAAATGGTGAATCCGTCACTTTTTCAAGGTACCCTAAAGACTGCAAAATCTGTCGCAATACAGGTATGCTGTCGTCTTTATCACCCGAACGCAAAGCACGAGCACACACAAATTCAGGAAGCTTCACATCAGCTTTTTCTTTTAAAACGCAGTGTGCGAGTTTTTAAGAGAAGATTAGATCGAACTGCAAAGACTTTTTGATAAAGAAAGCAGCAGTGTGAGCAAGAATTTTACGAGATAGTTTTGCAGTTAAATGCCACACGTCTTTCACCCGAATTTTTTGAACATTAA
>CANKYV010000008.1 GCA_947487955.1 Alphaproteobacteria bacterium | reverse complement strand
TCGATTCTTCAATCTTCAGGAGAGCTCTTTTCCCTCGATCTAAAAATCTGAAATCAGGATCTCATGAAATGTAATTTTTGGCAAAAAATATTTTAGCCCATACCTCAACACCAATCTGTGTAAGGTTTTCGGGCTTGGGCTACTTTTTTTGTTTGATGGAAATGGACTGACATCTAATAATAACATATTAAAAACAAAAATTAACCAAATATTAATATTAAAAACTACTTATTAAATCATAATATTAAATGTAATTTTGATTATGAATATTATCTATTTTAAGCAAAAGATTGTCATATTCAGTTTAGTATTCTTTTGCATAAGCACTACAGCGTATGCGATACATAAAGACACGATACATCCGATGTTTGATACCGAAGGTTCAAATAACAGGTCTTTAACAACAGATTCCTGCCATTCACTCTCTCCTCCCAAAGAATACTGGTTATTATCTCTAGATGGCGGAGGAGAACGTGGTATTTTGCATCTTAAAACTCTTGCAGAGCTTGAAAAAAGAACCGGAAAAAGAATTGTTGATATGTTTGATGGTATAGCAGGCACATCTATTGGTGGAATTATAGCAACTCTTTTAACGGCACCTGATCCTAATAATCCGTTAAAACCTAGATATAGCCCACAAGAATTATTAGATATATTTTTTGCAAAAAGGTTCGTAATGTTTCAGCCAAAATGGTTTTCATTTAATGGCCTTTTGCGCACAAAATACAAAACCCGAGGCATGCAATATTTTCTATTTAGCATGTTAGGAGGAAATACATTTAAGAATCGCTGGCTTCCAACTGTTTTAGTGACTCATGATCTTAATTCCTACGGTGTAAGGCCGTTTTCGAGCATAGATGATGACGACTATTTTGCAAAAGATATAGCAATGGCAACAGCAGCGGCACCAACATATTATAAACCTCAGCAAATTTTTCCTATTAATAAACCTAATTCACCTGGATACTTTGTCAGTGATGGCGGAACTTGCATGAGCACACCAACTCATGCTGGAATTGCTATGCTTCAAAAACACTACAATGCAAAACCTGAACAAATTCACGTGCTTTCACTTGGAACAGGTTTATCAAATGTACCATTTAATAGCAATAATTTACGCAGTGGCAGGGGATTTAGTTGGATAAATGTGTTAGCAGACATGCTAATACTTGGGCAACAAAGTACAGACATTAATGTTGCGTCTTTGTTCTTAGGAAATAGATATCATCGGTTTAATCCTCTTTTAGAGCCGCGGCTAATCACTTTTGATAACTTATCAGATGCAAATGGAGAAGCCTTATTAAAAGCAAATAAAAAAATGTTAGAAGACAGAGATGAGGAATTCAGCAAACTTGCAAAAGATCTTTCAAGATCTGCTGATTCTAAAGAAGCAAAAACAGTCCAAGATCTCTCAATTCCTATCACATTTCAAAGTAACTTTTTTCAAAATTCTTTTCTTTGGTTAATAGGCTGGCACCGCTTTCAATTTGAAACACAATTAGTGTTACGATACCCCCAAAATAAGACATAATATTAAATAATTAGATAATTAATAGCAATATAAATAACCACAAATATTAAAAGATAAAATTTTCTGATTAAATCTTGCTTTTTTCTAATATTAGTTTAAAAGTTTATAAAAATACTTTTGGTGTAATAATGCCTTCAAATGGTATCTTAACTTTAAGTTTTTTGTTCAGTTGTGTCGCTCTCCATTTTTTTAATGGCGTAGGACTTTTTTATTCACATCCTTTTCCTGAAGGACCAAATACTTTCAATGATCAAACATTGGACTTTAGTGAAATAAGTACAAAAATATCTTTTTTAACGCGCATTGCTGGAGGGTATTATCTAGGGAAACTAGCTGATGGTATCGGCTTTACGAAAACTATGAAAATAATTTGCTTAATGTATGTTTTTGTAGGCTTAATTCTTGTTTTCTATAACATGCAGATCATTCCTGAAAGCACAATACTTCTTTGTTTAGCTCACGGAATAATTTCATTTTTAAGATGGAGCTGTTTTGTTCTGCCTATTACATATATTTTTCAAAATTATGACAAGGCAAAACGCCATCAATACAGTGCCATTGGTTGGACTGCAGCCGTTTCTGGTATTATGTTGTCAAATTTTTTCGCCATTATTTTCACGAACACACAGCCTATCAACTGGTGCATAGCTTATGCAATAAGCGGTATTTTAGGTTTCATAATCTACAACCATATAGGCTCTTTACCTAAATCAGAAAAAAAACAAACTACAGAAGAACCTATTTCAAAAGAGGCAATCGTCTTAGCTTTTTTGCTAGCAGGAATATGCGGTGTAGGGCTTTCATATCAATATTTTTTTATTGAGCATTATTTTTCAAATGTAATGATACTAGACACACCTGGACAACAAGTGATTTTTTCACCTTTTTGGATAACTCTTTTCTTTACTTTTATACCAGCAGCACAGATTACTAAAAATTTTAAGACAATAAAAATTATTCAGATGTCTTTACTAGGAATACTACTTTCAGTTGCTTTATTTTATATTTTTCCATTTTTTAATAACTTCATTCTGTTTATACATCAGGTAATATTTGCAATTGCTTTTGGCTTGTTTCTTTCACCTGCACTTAGATTTATCTATCGTCTCTTACACGGATATAATTCATATTTTTATATGAATTTTATTTTTTGTTTAGGTATTTCTTGTTTTAAATTGCTTGGTGGATATCTAGCAAAATCAAAATTTCTTCCAACTCCCCTATTGGGAACTATTTTAATAACTTTATTAATGACAATATCTATTATACTTAGTTACCGATTTGGTCTTGCCCTCAAAGTCAACGCAAAAAAGACAATTCAAGATAGTTCTGAAGAATATTCTCAATTTTCTACTTAACAAAACTCGACTATTTTAGGGCACCAAAAGATTAGTTGCGTAATACTTTCAAAAGGACCTTTTGAATCTCTTCAGGGCTTGTAGAGTGAGCAAAGCTGGTTATGTAAGTTCCGTCTATCCCCATAACATACACCACACTTGTGTGATTAACTAAATAATCACTAAAACCCTCTTTCTTTTCTTTTTTTGCATACACCTTGTATTTATTCATAGCATTTTGCACCGCTTCTTGAGTCCCGGTTAGCATAATAATATTAGGATCAAAATTTGTGCTGTAAAGTTTTAAAATTTCAGATGTATCACGAGCAGGATCTACGCTCACAAAAATAACCCTTATTTTATCACGGTCTCTTCCTAATTTTTGCAGCGCTTTTGTTATGTGTTCTAACGCCATCGGACATACATCAGGACAATACGTGTAGCCAAAATATATTAGCAATATCTTGTCTCGAAATTCTGTCGTTGAACGAGAAATCCCAAATTGATCAATTAAAGCAAAATCACCACCTATTGGCACCGTTGAATCAGTGATATTCTTGTGTATAACAGCTGTAGGTTGCTGAAACTTATATAAACCTAAAAGAACTCCCAACCCTATGGCGATGCCAATAACAGTAAAGACTACGAATCTATTCATTTATTTTTCTTAAAGCTTATCAGATAGCACATCCTACACTGAACAGCATTATCCCAAAAGCAAATATAAATTTCTTCAAAAAAAAGAAATCTCTTCGTTACTGAAAAACGAAGAGATTTTGAAGGCTTAGTAGTTATAGTTAGTAAGCAGTTGACAAAGCAGGGCTCAACACAGGTAGTGGTAACGCAGTTAGGGATGGAACTATTTTCGTAACCGTATTTTGTTCCCCTGTTGATATTGGTCTTGTTATCAAAGTAGGCAAAGGATTTGCTAAAGCAACAAGTGTTAACACTGTACCAAGAGGATTAGGCGCACTAGGATTATTAGCTGTTAGCATTCCTAGGTCGCCATCGGGATCAATAATATCTGAGGTAACAGCAAAAACACTAGCGTAGCCAGTACCCCCTAAACTAACTCCATTTACTGCAGCTTCAAAAACTATATCTGCTGATATTGTAACTTTTGCGCTTGTATTTGTATTAACTGCGAGTATTTTTGGATGTCTCTGTATTTTGCATTTTATATCAGTTAATGACGCTGGTAACGTTATGTTACTTCCTACCACCAAAGTGTTTGTGGCTCCTAAACCAGTAGACCCAAAACCTACAAGAATATTCCCAAGGTGAGGATCTACAGTTCCCGGCTCAACGACAACCCTGCAATTTTCTCCCATTGCAGTTTTAAACCAATGAGCTGGCGGCGTAGCTGGTGCCCCAACAAGCGCAAAGCGAACAGTACAACCATCAGGAGGAGTTGGTAGAGCATTACCAGCCGAACCACCAACCAAAGTATCAAAATAGCGAGCGTCCCCACTTATCTTTAGCTCTTTAAGCGCACTTGGAAAAGTAGCAACTGAAAAAGGTGTATGAATTCCTCCACCAGGCACTGTACCTGACTGCACAAACATTATAGTTAAATTTGTGATATTACCAGGAGGAGCAGTATATGCCGCAAAAGAACCTGACTCATTACCTATTCTAATAACATCTGTTCTAGAAACTGTACCAGATCCGCCATCCATATCATTCTCGTACTGTGTTACTGCGTAACACTTACTAACTATAATAGCAAATGCCAGTATATACTTGTAACATTTTATCATGCTTAAAATCTCCATGGTAAGAATTGTCATCACAAGTCCGTTCTAGTCAGCTCTTTTGCAAGTCAATACAACAAGACGAACAGTAATTTATGCAATAAATACTTAATATAAAATTTAAACAAAAAATATTAATAAATATTTAAAAATAAATAATTTAATTTTTAAAAAAATATTTAAAAAAGATATCTGAAGCAATTGAAGGAAAAAGAAATGATTAAAATTGCAAAACGTCGCTGTTGGTAATGATGAACATTACATTTTTTAGTTTTTATTGCTTCTTTCTCATAAGGCCTGCTAAATCTATAACTGGTTTAGGAGAGTATTCATGCCCTTAGTTTTTGAATTACAAGAATTTATTGAAAAATCTTTAAAAGAAATTGCCCCAAGCGTTCATACTGACAAAGTTGTTTTAGAGCCAACAAAAGATGTTTCTCATGGAGATTTAGCCAGTAATGCTGCAATGGTATGCGCAAAAATGGCAGGAATTTCTCCTCGTGAACTTGCACAGAAATTGATCGATAAAATTACTACCCATGAAGCTATTGTAAGCGCTGAAATTGCTGGGCCTGGATTCATAAACATAAAACTTAAGCCCAATGCTTTGCAAAACGAATTGCAACAAATATTAAACCATCAATCAGCTTATGGAACACATACATTAGGCGCTGGAAAGACAGCACAAGTGGAATATGTTTCAACAAATCCAACTGGACCAATGCATATTGGCCACGGACGCAATGCAGTCCTGGGCGACACAGTCGCAAATTTATTAGAGAAAGTTGGCTATAAAGTAACTCGTGAATATTATGTTAATGATGCTGGCGGGCAAACCATTGCTTTGGCTAGATCAGCATATGTTCGCTACAAAGAAGCGCTTGATGAATCGATTAGCGATAATGATTTTGACCAAGACATGTACAAAGGCGATTATCTAATTCCCGTAGGTGCGGCACTCGTGCAGAAATATGGAGACTCGCTCTTAAATAAACCTGAGGCTGAATGGTTTGAGACAGTTCGACTATTTGCTATTGATGCAATGATGGATCTCATTCGAGCCGATTTAAAGTCGCTTGGTATCACAATGGAATACGCATCAGAGAGTGCGCTCACCAGAGAAGGCTGGGTTGCCAAAGCTTTAAAAGTTTTAGAACAAAAAAATGATGTTTATACCGGCGTTTTAGAAAAACCAAAAGGACATCAAGTTGATGATTGGGAAGAACGCCCTCAAATTTTATTCAAAGCAACAGCATATGGCGATGATGTTGATCGAGCGCTACAAAAATCAGATGGATCATGGACATATTTTGCCGGCGATGTTGGCTATCACTATTACAAAATCAGCCGAAATTATGATGTTCTTGTCAACATTCTAGGGTTCGATCATGTTGGCTACGTTAAACGCTTAATGTCTGCCGTAAAAGCTTTGAAAAGCGATCAGACTTACACCATTAAGACGTGCCAAATGGTAAACTTTTCAGATAATGGGGAGCCTGTGCGCATGTCTAAAAGGGCTGGAACATTTGTAACAATTGAACAGCTTGTGGAACGTGTTGGCAAAGATGCAGTGCGTTTTATGATGATTTCACGTCATCAAGACATGGTTATTGATTTTGATTTTAAAAAAGTAGTTGAGCAATCAAAAGACAACCCATTGTTTTATATTCAGTACGCTCATGCACGTATTCATTCAGTATTGCGTCATGCAATGCAAATTTTTGGAAAATCGCTTACAGCAGATTCACTTGAATGTTTAAATGATGAAGCAGAATTAGGTTTAATTAAGGGGCTTATTCAATGGCCACGTGTTGTAGTATCTGCGGCACATCATTTAGAGCCGCATCGCGTGGCAAACTATTTGTATGACCTAGCAAGCCTCTTTCACTCTTTATGGAATAAAGGTAAGGACAACACGCAGCTGCGATTTATCGACGAAAAATCCCCTACTCAAACAGCTGCACGCTTAGCCCTTTTACGTTCAACTGCTTGTATTCTTGCAGAAGGACTAGAGCTTTTAGGGATCACTCCTGTAGAAGAAATGCGCTAATGTCTTTTCCAAGCGAGCTAACATATGGAACTCTTATCAAGCGCTACAAACGTTTTTTGGCGGATGTAAAATTTGATAGTGGTGAAGAGCTAACAGTCCACTGCCCTAACCCTGGCGCCATGATGGGTATCACGACTCCAGGCTCACGAGTAGCCCTATCAAAAGCCGCTAATCCTGCACGTAAACTTGCTTATAGTTGGGAAATGGTTGAAATAAACGGAATATGGATAGGCACCAATACAAACAATCCAAATTTAATTGTGGCAAAAGCGCTTGCCCAAGGTACTATTCCTGAATTAGCAGGCTATAAAAACATCAAAGCTGAAGTGAAGTATGGGCAAAATTCGCGTATTGATTTTTTCCTAACTGATGGCCCAACAGAGATGTGTTTAGTAGAAGTAAAAAATGTCCACTTAATTCGCAATGATTATATGGCCGAATTTCCAGATTGCGTAACCGCCAGGGGTGCTAAACATCAATTAGAATTAGCAGAACAAGTAAAAAATGGCGTAAGAAGTGTTGTGTTATACGTAGTACAACGAGAAGATGCTTTAACTTTTAGGGTAGCGGATGACCTTGATAAAGCTTATGGCGAAGCTTCACAGCAAGCTACCAAAGCTGGTGTTGAAACACTTGCTTATAGCTGTAATATGGAAGCAAGCGGTATTACATTAAAGCAATCTTTAGAGATTTTGTAAGGCTCTGAACCTCAACAAAATAAATGCTTTCAAGATCATCATTGAAAATTGGTATTCTGATTCCCAATTTTCAAGTATAATTATCAAGAAGTGAAGAAATGCTTGAAAAAATGATTGATCGAAGTAGCTATATTGAAAAAATCAAACAGGACTTAAAAAACTTCAAAGTCTGTGCTCTTTTAGGTCCTAGACAGTGCGGAAAAACAACAATTGCCATGCACTATGCAAATTTACAAAGAGCAACTGGTGAAGAAGTGCATTTTTTTGATTTGGAAGATCCTGATCATCTTAACGCATTAGAAAATCCCAAACTGCTTTTTCAAAATCTTTCTGGCTTAATTATTATTGATGAAATACAGAAAATACCTGAGTTATTTACGGTTATTCGCGTAATGGTTGATCACTACGATAAGAAATTTCTTATTTTAGGAAGTGCTTCTCAAGAATTGATTCGTCAATCTTCTGAAACATTAGCTGGAAGAATTACGTATACAGAAGCTTACCCATTTAGACTTAATGAAATTCATGAAATGAACCAGCTTTGGTTTCGCGGCGGATTTCCCCTTTCGTACCTATCAGAATCCGATCAAAGTGCACAAGAATGGTTAAAAGCATATGTAAAAACTTTTTTAGAAAAAGATATTCCATCATTTGGCTTTGATATTAATCCAACGATTGTTCGACGTTTTTGGACAATGTTATGTGGTTATCATGGGAATATATTTAATGCTTCAGAATTAGGACAATCGCTTGATTTAAATCACAAAACAACACGACGTTATTTGGATATTTTAACGGGTACTTTTATGATGAGAACTTTACAGCCTTGGTATGCAAATATTCAAAAACGCCAAGTAAAACAACCAAAAGTTTATTTCAGAGATAGCGGCATTTTTCACGTATTAATGGGAATAAAAAACCAGAAAGATTTACTATTAAATGCAAAATTAGGAGCTTCTTGGGAAGGATTTGCCATGGAAGAAATTATTTCTCAAATTAAAGCCGAGCCAGAAGATTGTTTTTTTTGGGCAACTCACGGTGGTGCAGAAATTGACCTATTAATTAATACCTCTAAAGGATTAAATGCTTTTGAATTTAAATTTTCAAGCCAACCTAAGATTACAAAATCCATTCAAGAAGCTATTAGTACTCTGGGTTTGGAAAAAGTTTCAATAGTTGTTCCGGGTGATATTGAATATCCTTTGTCTGAACAGGTTTGGGTAATAGGCCTAGAAAAATTACTTACGCATTGATCATGATTTCCTTACAACAAAAAGTATTTACAGCACTTAATCAAAAACTTCCTTCTTCTTACTGCACTTTAGTAGTTGCTATTTCTGGAGGAGCAGATAGTCTGGCTTTAACACTTCTTGCAAACGAATATGCAAAGCTCAAAAATTTTGCACTTGAAGCAGTTACTATTGATCACAGGCTACGACCTGAATCAGCAGAAGAAGCAGCTACTGTAGCTAACATTTTAAAAGCTTTTGGCATTTCTCATCACACCCTTGTTTGGCAGCATGAAGATAAGCTCAATCGTGTTCATGAACAAGCACGTACAGCACGATATCAACTACTTACTGAATTTTGCAAAAAGTATGAACAACCATTTCTACTAACGGCTCATCACGCACAAGATCAAATTGAAACTATACTGATGCGTTTTTTTAAAGGTTCAGGTCCTGCAGGATTTCAAGGAATTCAATCTATTCGACATGAAAGTAACGTACCGATTATTCGCCCCTTACTTGAGGTTTTTCCTCAAGATCTACGCACCTATTTACAAGCACAAAATATTCAATGGATTGAAGACCCATCAAATACTGATGATCATTATGAACGCACCAGAGTCAGGCAATTAGTAAAACACATTAAAGATCTTGGGTGGCAAGAAGAAGGGATAATCACCTCTGCTACAAAAATTTATACGCTGCATCAGTCATTAGAAAATTTTGTAAATGAATATGAAAAAGATTTTGTTATTGAGAACAATCCACTAACCGTAGATCAGTCTATATTTTTTAAAAGCCCGATTCACGTTCAAAAAGAATGGTTAAGAAACGCTATTTGGACAATTGGCAAAGCTAGCTACCCAAAACCTTATGACACTATTGAAGCAATACTAGGCATATTAAAACAGCCTAAAGTTGACGGTTATAAAGTAGCTGGGTGTATTATCAATGTCGCCAAAAAGAAAATTAGCTTTCAAAAGGCATAACATACTCTAACCTGCGTCTCTGCGAACCTCTGAAGGAGTTGTGGCAGTCCAGTTCTATCGATTCCATCTTGATGCTATAGGACTGGATTCTTACGCCTTCTTCGAAAGCTCAGAATGACGAGAAGATAAATGACAAATTTCATAAGCTAACTCTTCATGCTTATATTATTGCAAAAAAACATCACATAGCTATTAATCTATAAAATTTTCAACAAGCTTGTTTGAAAATTTATAAATTTGTTTATTAAATGCATTATTAATTTTTAAAGTTTTTTTATGAAAACAAAAACACTACTGCTAGGTATAGCAATCGTAACCAGCCAAATTAACCCATTAGTATGTATGGACGAAACAGAATACGCTTCAAAAGAAGAAACAACAGCTCAATCAACTCGCTACACATATCGAAATTTTGAAATTAATCATTTTAGTTTAGGAATAGGTGTTGATCCAAATCGACCTTATGATATGGATAAAATACTTGCGGATCTTTTTGAGCAGCAAAAATATGTTTCCAAAATAACTTCAATAGATTCAGAGCTTATACAAGTCATTGATGATGAAAATACATCTCTTACAACCATTCGTAATACCTTCTTTGAAATGCTTACAAAATATCAAAACCAAGATGAACAAACAATGAAAGAGATAGACGAATTTGAAGGCCCTATCAATTGGATAATGCACCAAGTTACGTACTATAACAAAGACGTCACTGATGTACTTTCAGCTTTTGCAAAAGCTCATACTTCACACTAACTCGCCCTCGCACCCCTCCCATTGCCAAAAATTAGGCCACGCGATATAAATATTAAAGCGCCGTTGTGGCTCAGTGGTAGAGCACACCCTTGGTAAGGGTGGGGTCGAGAGTTCGATTCTCTCCAGCGGCACCATTCAACATTTAACTTTAAGGTGATGCTTTCATACATTTTAACGATACAGAAATTTTTAATGCCATCAATGGCGAATTAGTTCGTCAACAAAATCAGATTGAACTTATTGCATCGGAAAACATTGTAAGTCTGGCTGTTCTCAAAGCACAGGGTTCCGTTCTTACGAATAAGTACGCTGAAGGGTATCCTGGTAAGCGTTATTACCATGGCTGTGAATATGTCGATGATGTGGAGACAATTGCTATTGAACGTTTAAAACGTCTTTTTGGTGCTCAATTTGCCAACGTACAGCCTCATTCTGGAGCTCAGGCAAACCAAGCTGTTTTCCTAGCACTTCTAAATCCAGGCGATACAGTTTTGGGTATGGACTTAAGTGCTGGCGGCCATTTAACCCATGGCTGTAAAGTAAACATGTCTGGGAAATGGTTTAATATTGTATCTTATGGTGTTGATGATACAACGCACGTTATTGACTATGATGAGGTTGAAGCACTCGCCCTTGAGCACAAACCAAAACTTATCATTGCTGGCGCCTCAGCTTATCCTAGATTTATTGATTTTCATCGATTCAAAAAAATAGCGGATAAAGTTGGCGCATACCTTATGGTTGATATGGCACACTATGCTGGCTTAATTGCTGGTGGCGTGTATCCAACTCCTGTTCCTTTTGCTGATGTAATAACATCAACCACCCATAAAACATTACGTGGAACACGAGGCGGTGTTATTCTTACTAACCGTGAAGATATAGCAAAAAAAATTAACAGTGCTGTTTTCCCAGGTCTTCAGGGCGGCCCATTGATGCATGCCATTGCAGGTAAAGCTGTTGCATTTGGTGAGGCATTACAACCAGAATTCAAAGAATATGCATTCCAAGTTGTAAAAAATGCCAAGGCACTGGGAGAAGTTTTGCATGAAGGTGGAATAACTCTTCTCACAGGTGGTACTGATTGCCACATGCTACTACTTGATTTGCGCTCCATTGGTATTACTGGAAAAGATGCTGCAGATGCTCTAGAGCATGCTCATATGGCATGTAATAAAAATGGTATTCCAAAAGATCCTCAACCACCAATGATAACTAGTGGTATTCGCGTAGGTACGCCAGCAGCCACTACCAGAGGTTTTAAGGAAGAAGAATTTAGAGAAGTTGGTCGCATGATGCTGAGTGTTTTAAAAGCAGCAGCGAGTGGAAATGCACAAGATGCAATTAATGAAGCGAAAGCCAAAGCAATTGCCCTATGCAAACGCTTTCCTATTTATGAGAACCTTGCCTAATCACAAAAAGGTTTGCATCATATAAATATGTTATATTTTTATGGTGCATCCTTTGTTAAGTTTTTTTGCAAAAAATATTATTTTATGTCTAGGAATATTTTTAACGATACCTTTTGAAAACTTAGAAGCCGCTTTGGATATAGAAAATGCTTCGGAACCAGTTCTACTTGTTCGAAATACATTCAATCCAGACAAACATTTTCTTGCAGGAGAAGATGTAATCTATGGAAATTGTGATGAAGAACGTGCTTATAAAGAAGCCTTAGCTAAAGTAGAAACCGACCTAAACTTTCCATTTTTGGCTGACAGAATTTTCTTTTACTATGATCCACACATAACTGCTGAAAATATAGCTTATCCATATGAAAGTATAATGGTTAATCCGAAAAGAATTAACGTTTATAATAAAGCATTTCGCGTAAACGCTTACAGAGAAGACAAGCTCCAAGACAAAAAAGATTATTATGCCTCACGCTTATCATTGAGTACGTATATTGCTCAACAAAAATTAAGCAGCGCACGAGAAAAACAATTAAAACACGGTGAAATTATTCTTCATCACCCACTTGAAGGCGTTCCCTTAATTGCATATAAAAATACAATTTGTGGAGATACATTATCTATTCATGACCTTGAATTTCCAAAGAGGTGGAAACTTCGTCATTTTCAATTTCCAAATGAAATACCCATTCAGAAATCAAGTATTCCTACTTTCAAACCAAACCGACAAAATTTTAGCAAAAAGGAAGCATTTCCTTCTATTATCTGCAGAAAATTTTGTACCACAGTGCGGAGATGCATTCGATAAACAAGCGACAGCCAAATGTCTCAATAGCTAAATCGCTTACGTTTTGCACCAAGAATAGCAACAATTATCCCACCTACAGCAGCAGCGATTGGTATAATCAACAAGGATTTCTGGTATGATGACACCGTGTAAACACGAATCCCATCAAGCAACTCACCCGTCCAAAATTGATCCATCGCTAGGCCTATTGTGCTGTGAAAAAATGATCCACCGAGCATATTAATGCAATTTAAAAAAGCAACTGTAATACCAAGCATGGAAGGCGTTACTAGTTCACTACCGCTTGCAAAAACCAACACTTGATAACAACACAAAATACCTACCACAAAAAATACAATAGAAAGGATATATGAATGAGAAAGCGTGCTTGCATACAATAACCATAAAAAGGCTCCTACCATTCCTGCACTGCATAAAGAAATAACAGAATAATTGCCTATACGCTTTGCCCAAGCAGCTAATAATGGCCCACCAAAAAGCATACCAACAAAAATATATGAAACAAAACCAGCAGCATCCGATTTATTCACGGCAATTGCTTGCATTAGATAATTAACACCCCAAACATCGGCAAATCCTTCCAAAGGCCCTACCATTAATAAATTAGCAATTGCTAAGAACCAAATCGTTGAAGAGCTTAACAATTTTCGTAGATCCTTAAAACATAGCGATGATTGTTCTTTTTCAGATGCACTAGTTTTTAAAAATACTAACGTCAGAACACCAATGCCAAGGCTCACTAATGACAATACAAAAGCTACATGTTGCCATCCAAAATTTTCTACAAGTAAGCTAACAGGCTTTCCTCCATAAATAGCTCCAAGTAAGCCAACCGTAAAAGAAAAACCAACCATACGTGCGTAGTATTCTCTGCCAAACCATTGAGAAATAACTTTTGAGGTTGCCAGAAAACCCGCGGCTGAACCAGCACCTACTATAAATCTACTGATAAGTGCTAACATCCAATTGTCTGTGTACGTAAATAAAAGTGTTGCAAGGCCACACAAAGCTGCACAAATACAAACAATGTAGCACGCCCCAAAACGGTCAAGTAACACAGCAATAGGCAGCTGCATACCTGCGTAACCGTAGTAATAAACTGAAGCTAACAATCCAAAACCAGTAGCATCAATTTGAAACTGCTGCATGATTTGCTGCATCATCAGGCTTGGCCAAAGACGCAAAATGAATTGATAGGTAAAAAACGATAATGGAAACACCCACATCGCGTAAGGTAAAATTCTTTTAGACATAATAAACCTCAAAAATTTGAAGGAACAATTTTAATTTTTAAAAATATGGAGATGTGAAAAATGTACTGACGGGCTAGCCGCCAATATTGTTGGAAATAATAATGATGGTTCTTAATTGATAAACCAGCATTTTCCTTTTGCACCTAAGATGTTGCTTGGTTTTTATTGTACAGTATATTGAGATTTGATCAATATTTTTTTAGAAATCGTCTTTCTCCAGCTTTTGTTTTGCTTTTTCCCAGAATACTAATTTTTCTTTGCGTGTAAGATTTTTAAAATCAGGCACTTCTTCTTCCGCAATTACACTACATAATGCTTCAAAACGTTTTTCAAATTTTCCCTCGGCATTTTTCACTATCTCATTTGCATCAAAACCACAAAAATACGCCAGTGTAACCCAGGCATGCAGTACATCTCCAAGCTCATCTTGAAGTGCTTCTGAATTTTTACTCTGTAATTCCACTTCTACTTCATCAAGTTCTAATCGTATGTGCCGTATAATTTCTAAGGCATCACTCCAATAAAAACCCTTCTCTTCAGCATTTTTATACCCTTGTACAATTTTCTCAATGTCACTCATCATTTAATCTTTCCATAAGGAAAATTTTTTCGTCATGGGATTTAATTCATCTAATGGTGCAAAAGCTACACAACCGTAAAACACAAGCTCTTCTTCTGTGTGCTTTGCTGTATTTTCTAATTGTTCAACATAAGTACCACCCGTCATTGTGTGAACAAAAGCACCATATGAAAAATTTTTTTCTCTAAGTTGTTGCACCAATTTTCGAATCTCACCTGATTTTG
This sequence comes from Alphaproteobacteria bacterium, assembly GCA_947487955.1. Lineage (GTDB taxonomy): Bacteria > Pseudomonadota > Alphaproteobacteria > Paracaedibacterales > CAITNM01 > CAITNM01. Next base: position 44,851 of record CANKYV010000008.1, on the reverse strand, counting down.
CGCGCAAAATGATGAAAGGCATTTGCGAGATATTTGGATATTCAGATGCATTTTTTTCTTTATAAGTATCTAAATGCAAAGGATCAGATCCTATTTTTGCCCCAAGACCGAGAGTCATATGGGCTAAGGCATTCAACGCTACTCCAGAAGTTATCTCTTTGTTTAAAACCGCAACCAACTTATAGGTAAAAATCATAAAATATTTACGCTTAAATACGCTGCCAAAATATTATAGCGATAACATCTGAAAGTCTAGAACATGATTTCATAGCATCCATATTAGATTAGCTAGCTTCTTTAGAACTGTTGACAGATAATATATATATGGCATAATCAAAGCCATGTATAAGAAATACTCGTCTCATTTAGGGCTAATTCTGAGCAGCTAGCGCTGCAGTAGATCTTTCATATTTTCATTTTCTCAATTTTAAATTAGTTCAAACTCCAATGCGGGAGCCATATATGTTATCTTTATCACCTTATCAAGCCTGGTCTATGTGGGCCATTGCTTCATTATTTTACGCTTATCAATATGTTTTAAGAGTTCTTCCGAACGTTATTATGCCGGAACTTTTAACACATTTTAACACGAATGCCATGGAATTTGGTCAGTTTGCTGGCCTGTATTACTTAGGCTATACGTTGACGCATATTCCCTTAGCAATCTGGCTAGATCGTAAAAATCCTAAATTTATAATTCCTATTTGCATTCTTGCAACCGTAGCAGGCATTGCCCCCTTACTGATTAGTGACACCATTATTGCTGCCAATATTGGGCGATTCATTATGGGTATTGGTTCATCTGGTGCAATTTTGGGAGTATTTAGAGTCATACGCCTTGGATTTCCAGAATCACACTTTAATAGAATGCTTGGGCTTTCTGTAACAGTTGGCCTTGTGGGAGCCTTGTATGGTGGCCTTCCAGTTAGGACCTTGCTTGAAACTACTCACTGGCAAACCATTGTTTTATATTTTTGCTGGATTGGTGGCTTTCTTGCTGTATTAGCATATATAGTCATCCCTTCTAAACATAAGCCAATTATTTCAAATCACAACATTCTAGATGACATCATTCAAGTACTTAAAAACAAGAATGTGCTTATAATTTGTATTTGTGGAGGCTTGATGCTTGGGCCTTTGGAAGGTTTTGCCGATGTTTGGGGGGCTGGATTTTTACAAAGCGTTTATCAAATAGCTCCTGCAAAAGCCGCTGGTATATCATCCTTAATGTTTTTAGGCATGTTGTTTGGCGCCCCTGGCCTTACCTATATGGCGGACCGCCTGAATGCCCACATAAAAATTATTATCTGTGCTGGTTTATTCATGGGAGCAGTATTTGTAGTGATGCTATTGGGCTTTGGCTCACCTGAAATGCTATCAATACTATTCACAGCTGTTGGCGTAGCGTGTGCATACCAAATTATCGTTATTTATGTCGCCAGCACATATGTGCGAGAACGTCATGTAAGTATAACCACCGCATTAGCTAACATGATTATCATGACGTTTGGATATTTTTTCCACAGCACCATTGGCATTATGATGGGCAACCATCAGTCTGGGGGAAACTTTAGCCACGAGCAATATCAATACGGATTAAGTGTTATTCCGATTTGTTTATTTATTGCATCTATAGGGTTCATGCTTCAATTAAAGAAAAACAAGTCATAGTATTATAGCCTAATGTCTTTTAATACTTTTTTTGTTTTATCATTTAGTTTATGCCTACGATTCTTATCACGCATCGCTTTTTCTACATTGATAGGGTATTATGCTGATAAGTTTATCGGTACTTCTCCTTGGCTTATGCTTTTTTTCATAGGCCTTGGAGGATACCTAGGTTGGTTAGCTCTAACAAAAGTAAGTATCCCAAAGGAACCAGATGCTTGATCCCTTACATCAATTTCAGATTAAGAAAATAGTTCCTTTATCTCTTGGAGCATGGGATATTTCTTACACAAATTCTGCACTTTGGATGACAGTCGGATTAGGTTTTGTGTGTGCGTTTTTCTATATATCTTTAAGAAAAGAAGCAATCATCCCAAACCGCTTACAAGCAAGCGCAGAACTCTCCTTTACGTTTTTATCAGACATGGTCAAAACATATATCGGAAGAGAAGGCATGGCATTTTTCCCCTTCATTTTTACGCTTTTCTGGTTTATTTTGATGGGAAATTTATTAGGCCTGATTCCGTATAGCTTTACTTACACAAGCCACATCGCTGTTACTTTTACTTTAGCTTTCGTTGCATTCATCGCGGCAAATGTAGCGGGCTTTAAGAAGCATGGTTTGAAATTATTTCATCTTTTTTTGCCTAAAGGTATACCTGTATTTTTAGCACCATTAATGATAATAATTGAATTAATATCATATCTGGCTCGCCCCTTTAGCCTAAGCATTCGTTTGTTTGCTAACATGATGGCAGGACATTTAATCCTAAAGCTTTTTGCAAGTTTCTCAGCAATGCTTACTGAGTCATCTCTTGCCGTTTTAGGAGTTGTTCCATTATTATTGAACATTGGAGTAACCGGGTTAGAATTTCTGGTAGCGGTTTTACAAACTTATGTGTTTACGTTACTAACATGCTTGTATATTAATGATGCGATTAACCTTCACTAAAAATTTAAGGAGAATATAATGGAAATAGCTGCAGCAAAAATGATTGGTGCCGGTTTAGCAATGACTGCTGGCTTAGGTGCTGGTATTGGCTTAGGTAATATTTTTAATGGATTGGTCACAGGCATTGCTCGCAATCCCGAAGCAAAAGACGAAATTTTTCGCGCTGGTTTAATCGGAGCAGCTTTAACTGAAGCAATTATGCTTTTTGCTCTTGGAACTGCCATGACCATGCTATTTGCCTTCTAAGTCATGCCTCAGCTTGATATAAGCACTTATACTTCACAAATTTTTTGGCTCATCATTATTTTTTCAATAATGTTTGGGGTTTTTCTTGGTGTATTTTTACCTAGGTTATCACGTATTTTTCAAAAACGTTTTGATGCGGAAAAGCAAGCAAATCAGCAGATTCAAAATTTATCTGAGACCACTCTACAGTTGCAAACTGATTATGATAAACAAAAAGAAATTGCTATAAAAGACGTACAATATTATATTGACGAAACTCTGGCGACAATACGTGAAACTCATGAAAATCGCTTACAAAATTTAGAAAGAGAAATTCAACAAGAATTACAGTATTTACAGAGCACTCATAAGCAACAATTCAAAGATTTTGATGAAACTTATAAAGATATTATCAATGAAGCAGTTTCTGAGATTTTGGTGAAGTTAGGAATGAAGAATGAATGCTAGCTTTTTTATTCTTGTTAGTTTTTGCGTCTTTATTTTTATTTTTATAAAAAAGCTTTGCCCTAAAATAGCCGAGCAATTAGACCAACATATTGCAAAAATAAAAGATGAATTCTCAAAAAAAGATATAAACATTTCAGAACATGAAAAACTAAAAACTCTGTATCAGGAACGTTTACAACATTTACACAAAGAAATAGAAGAACAAAAAAATACAACAGAGCAAAAACTCAATTTTTTAAAAATTAAATTAGATACAGAACTAGAAGTACAATACACTTATCGCCAAAAAAGTTTTCAACAAATTGTTCATCGAATGCAACAACAACAACACAAAAGCTTACAAACAAAATGTGTAGAAGAAATTTTAAAACGTGTAAAAAAAGAACTTGAAAAAAATCCATCCTTTAATGATGAATATATGATATCACTATTACCAATAGTTAGATAAGGCAACAACTTGGAATCATGACTCGTTGGAATAATGAAACCTTTAAAAACGCTCTAAAGCTTGAAATTCCTTTCTCTTTTGCTGCTCATACTTTGTGTGTTGATAGTCGCCAGACACAACAAGGAGATGTTTTTATAGCGCTTTCAGGAAAACAAGATGGTCATGATTTCGTTCGTCAGGCGCTCGACAGAGGAGCAGCGTGCGCTATTGTTGAACACACTCCCGCAAATACTAATGATAAAGATAAACTAATCTATGTTAAAAATTCTCAACAAGCACTTAATGATCTGGGGCAATATAGTCGATCAACTGCAACGAAACTTAAAGCAATTGCGATTACAGGAAGCGTTGGGAAAACAACAACTAAAGAAATGTTACGTTCTACCTTACATTACTTTGGCCCAACTATTTACTCTAAAGCTAGCTACAACAATCACCTTGGTGTTCCTTTAAGTTTAGCTATGCTGCGTTATGATAGCGCGTTTGGTGTATTTGAAGTTGGCATGAATCATAAAGGAGAAATTTTACCACTTGCAAAAATGATTGAACCCGATATTGCAATTATTACTACTGTTGCTCCGTCTCATATTGGGAACATGGGATCACTTGAAGATATTGCAGATGAAAAAAGTAGTATTTTTGCAAGCCTTAATCAAAATGGTAGTGCTTTATTACACGGAGATCACCCTCTATTTGCGCGCATGAAAGAGAATGCTCAAAATTATGGTGTCAAAAATATATTTACCGCAGGCCGTAAAGCTGGATCAGATGCTAGACTTTTACATTATCAACCCATGCATCAAGGTAAAAGTGCGTTAGTTACTGTGGAAATTTTTGGAAAAATAGTAGCATATCCTTTGCAGTTTGCAGGAGATCACTATGCTTTTGACAGCCTATACGTTCTGCTTAGTGCAGAAATACTTGGTTTGGATCTTGGGCATATTATGCAACATTTAGCAAAGGTACAACCAGTAATAGGACGCGGGCAAATGTTTAATCTGCAGCTTTCAAATGGACGAGCTATTTTTGTTTTTGATGATGCATATAATGCCAATCCAGCTTCTATGATGGCTGGATTAAAGTCTTTTTGCACAATGAACCATGAAGGTCGAAAAATTGCAGTAATTGGTCAAATGGGTGAATTAGGAGAAAATAGTAGCTCATATCATATTGAAGTGGGTAATTTCATTAATAGATTACCTGTTGATTGCGTTCATGTAATTGGTGTGGAGGCAAAATGCCTTTTTGAAACTATCAATCAAGAAAAACGTGGTCTTTGGTTTGAAACCGTTGATGACTTAAAAGAAGAATTTATTAGCACCTTGGAAGGCGGAGAAAGTATCTTTTTAAAAGGATCATTATCTCAACGTCTTCAAGAGCTCGTTTTATTGCTAAAAGACCAATTAAAAGCAGTCGCTTAATTTTTCCCTTTTTGCTCTTGAATAATTTCAGCCAATTAGGTTTTAATATGTTCATGTTTTAAAAATAGTACTGTTTCAATGAATTTATCTAGTATTGATCTCTGCGTTTTAGTTTTGTATGTCGCTGCAATTATCTCAATTGGTTGGAGTGCTGCAAAGAAAGTAAAAACTCTTAATGATTTCGCCACAGGAGGCAGAAACTATACAAGTTTTTTCATAACAGCCACTTTAGCATCCTCATTCATCGGCGGCGGGTTCACCACAGGACTTGCAGAAAAAGTGTATAGCTTAGGCTTAATCTACGTGATTGCATTGTGGGGATTTAGCTTAAAAGAAATCTTAGTAGCTAAATACATTGCGCCTCAAATGGTAAAGTTTCCGACCGCTTACTCTGTAGGTGATATCATGGGACAGCTTTACGGAAAAAGAGCCAAGGTCTTTACAGGTATATCAGCATTTTTAGTATGTGCTGGAATTTTAGGCGCTCAATTAATGGCTTTTGGCCATATCTGCAACGTACTTTTAGGAATTTCTTCTCAATTTGGCGCCCTCATATGCGCATTAATTGTCATGACATATTCAGGAGTAGGCGGAATGCGTGCTGTTGTTGCAAATGATACATTGCATTTTTGTGTATTAATGGTTTCCTTACCCTTAGTATTTTTCTTTGGCATTGAAGCCATTGGTGGTTTTGAAAAATTATATTTTTATAGCACCGTCAACTTCTCCAATAATATTCCTTACTCTTCTATTGCTCTTGTGTTTTTAAGCTTTTTCTTTGGTGAAACTTTGGTGCCTCCTTACGTACAGCGATTACTAATTGGAAAAACTATAAAGCATACAATTAGAGGCAATATGGCTAGCGGCCTTCTTTCTATTCCATTTTTCTTGATGATTGGATTAATTGGAATTATTGCAGTGGTAATGAATCCTGACTTAAATCCAAATCTTGCATTACCATATGTAGTCCTAGAAGCAATGCCTATAGGATTAAAAGGTCTTGCAATTGCAGGTATGATGGCAATTATTTTATCTTCTGCAGACTCATTCTTAAATGCAGCATCTGTCTCCATTACTCATGACGTACTAACTTCTATTTTGCCGCAATTAACAGAAGCTCAAAAACTACTAATTTCAAAATACTCAACATATTTTGTAGCATTGTCAGGACTTTTGTTTACCTTGTCTTTAGAAAGCGCTATTGATATTTTACTTGAAGCCTACATGTTTTGGACTCCTGTAGTATTAGTTCCATTTGTTGCTGGTGTAATGGGTATTAAACGCCCTAAAAAAGCATTCTTATATAGCGCGGCTATGGGTATTATCACTGTCTCATTTATTCGTTTTCTTTCTTTAAAACACTCTGCATACTTTGAAGTAAGTATTTGGGGAATTCTTGCAAACTTTATTGTTTTTTTTGGATACCGCCCCATTCAAAGCTTTTCTAGAAAGCCTGTATAAATAGGTTAAGGTTTATGATAGCTTAGAGCTTAAGTTGATACTCTAGACCAATGGTGTAAACATGCTTTCACATAATTCGCAAACAATTTATGGCACCACTATTGTTGCAATAAGAAGAGAAAATCATGTTGTGATGGCAGGTGATGGCCAAGTAACGCTAGGTGCTCAAATTATGAAAGGAAAAGCAAAAAAAATCCGTAGAATTGGCGGCGGAAAAGTTCTTGCTGGTTTTGCAGGCGCTACAGCGGACGCTTTTGCCTTACTTGAAAGGCTTGAAGCAAAGCTAGACCAATACCCTTCTCAGTTAGCACGAGCTTGCGTTGAAATGGCAAAAGACTGGAGAACAGACAAATATTTACGCCGATTAGAAGCCATGATGATTGTCGCTGATACTCAAAAAACTTTTTTAATGAGTGGCAACGGTGATGTAATTGAACCTGATGAAGATGTTATCTCAATTGGCTCAGGCGGCGGTTTTGCCCTAGCAGCTGCTAAAGGAATGCTAAGCGTGCCCGATGTGACTTTAAATATTGATGTTATTGCCAGGCGTTCATTAGAAATTGCTGCAGACCTTTGCATTTATACAAATAACCAAATTATCATGGAAACTCTCAGCTAATGACCCAACTCACACCTAAAGAAATTGTTATCGAATTAGACCGTTTTATTGTTGGTCAACAGGATGCCAAACGAGCTGTAGCAGTTGCTCTGCGCAACCGTTGGCGCCGCATGCAATTGTCACCTGAGCTCATTGATGAAGTTTTGCCAAAAAATATACTAATGATTGGCCCCACAGGTGTTGGTAAAACAGAAATTGCCAGACGCCTTGCAAGACTTGCAAATGCCCCATTCATTAAAGTTGAAGCAACAAAATTTACAGAAATTGGCTACGTTGGTAGAGACGTTGAGCAAATTATTCGCGATCTCATTGAAAGCAGCATTCATATGCAACGCGAAGTTTTACGTGTTGAAGTAAAAGAACGTGCCATTATTTTGAGTGAAGAAAAAATTCTTGATGCTTTGGTAGGATCTACTTCGACACCAGATACACGTCAAAAATTTAGACGCATGCTTCACACAGGTGAACTAGACGAAAAATTAATAGATATAGAAGTACAAGATAATTCTAGCTCATTACCAACTTTTGATGTCCCTGGAATGCCAGGCGCACAAATGGGGATGATTAACCTTAGTGATGTTTTTGGCAAGGCTTTTGGCAATAAAACAAAAACTCGCAATGTCTCTGTTAAAGAAGCACAACAAATATTGCTAACTGAAGAAGCAGATAAACTACTTGATCAGGAACAAATTGTAGCTAATGCAATTCAGCAGGTAGAACAAAATGGTATTGTTTTTCTTGATGAAATTGACAAAATTTGTGCACGATCAGAACACCGCGGCGCAGATGTAAGTCGTGAAGGTGTGCAACGAGATTTGCTACCACTTATTGAGGGGACAACTGTTTCGACAAAGCATGGCCCTATCAAAACCGATCATATTTTATTTATTACCAGTGGTGCATTTCACGTATCTAAACCATCTGATTTATTACCTGAATTGCAAGGGCGTCTACCAATACGTGTAGAGCTTAAAGCTTTAAGCAAGGATGACTTTGTGCGCATTCTTACAGAACCTGAGGCAAATCTTATTCTTCAATCAGTTGAAATGCTTAAAACTGAGGGTGTTACGCTAGATTTTAAGAAAGATGCAATCCAAGCTATTGCTGAGCTAGCAGCTAAAATTAATGAAGAAGTAGAAAATATTGGTGCACGCAGATTGCATACTATTCTAGAAAAACTCCTAGAAGAAGTTAGCTTTACAGGCCCAGATCTTGCTGGAGAAACATTTACTATTACTAAAAAGTATGTGGAAGAGAAGGTTTCAGCTTTAGCTCAAAACCAAGATCTTTCAAGGTTTATTTTGTAATATTCAGATAACATGTTTTTTATATTTTGTGTACGTGCTTTTTGAAAGGCACATTCCACACCTTTTTTACTTACCTTTAAGTTTATCGGCAAATACACAAGAAAAAACAGCACCATGCTTTCGTTTCCATATATTCACTAGCTACTGTGCACAAACGGTTTATAATATCCCTATTAAGCCCTTTATGCGCAAATTGTTGAATTAATGGAAACGCTACCGCTCCTGAGATAGATTGGTTAGTTGCAATATTCTCCAGTTTCTCAATAATATTTTGAATTTCAAAATAGCCTTTTTGCTTACTTAAAAGCTCAACCATTCCTACCCAACTTAGATCAATAGCTTTATTAAGCGTGCTTAACACGCAGCCTCGACTTGGTTTTAATTTTACTGGAAGACTAAATAATATACTTGCCCTTTTTATTTCCCCAGCTTCTTCTGCAATTCTGCTTAACAAAACATCTGCAGAATTTGAGTTATCAGATGCTGGCGCCATCATTAATAGAGCAAGTATTTTTGGGCAAGACGCAAGTTTTACAGCCTCCCGAATACCTACTAAATTAGGACCTTTCAGTGTTTCCGGAATGCACAGTAATGATTCCACTGTACTTTCATATCCAAAAAAAACAGACCTTTTTAAGACTTGATTAGAATCCTCTTGAGTAACTTGATCAGCTTCCCATTTTTGGACAAAAATTCTAAATTCTTTTTGTTCGTCCAACTCACATGTACTACAAAAAGATTTTTGGAATAACACACCCAATACTAATAATTTTATAAAGAAACGATTCATTTTCGAGAAGAAGGCAAATTAAAGAAATTATATTATACCAACAAGACAATCAAAGAAAGAAAAAATGTCACATTTAATGCATTTTTCTAAACGCCCGGCGGTGCATAATAAGACCACTGATAAGAATACCCACACTTACAATACCAACGATAATTGTAGCCAAGGCATTAAGCTCTGGCGTAACGCCTGTTCGAACACTTGAAAATACAAGTATTGGTAAGGTTGTCGACCCAGGACCAGCTAAAAAGCTAGCAATAACCACATCATCTAATGATAAAGCGAAGGCTAATAGCCAGCCTGCAAGTAATGATGGAAAAATCAGCGGTAGTGTAATTTTAAAAAAAACAGTTGATGGCTTAGCACCAAGGTCCATTGCTGCTTCTTCTAATGATTTATCAAAATCAATCAAACGCGCTTGCACAACTAAATAGACATAAGACATTGTAAGCGTAATATGTGCAATAATGATGGTTAGCATTCCTCGTTCAGATGGCCATCCAATAGCACGTTCTAACGTTACAAACATTAATAATAAGGCAAGACCCGTAATAACTTCTGGCATAACCAATGGCGCTGAAATTAAACCACTAAATAATGTTTTGCCTCGGAAGCGCTTAAAGCGAACCATGGAAATAGCTGCCATTGTACCAAGCGCAACAGCTAAAGTTGCCACAATTGAGGCTATCTCAAAACTGTTTAATACAGCACGAATCAGAGCATCGTCTTCAAATAATTTTTTATACCAGTGCGTTGAAAATCCTGTCCATGCCCCAATAATTCTAGAATCGTTAAATGAGTAGACCATAAGGTACAGGATAGGAACATATAAAAATCCATATCCAAAAATAAGTGCACCTAAATTAAACTTAGAAAAACGAATCATACTTATGCAGCCTTTTCTGTAGCATCTAGCTGACGATTTCTTAAAATCATAATTGGCACCACAAATAGTAATATCATGAGAACTGCCACAGCACTTGCTAAAGGCCAGTTTCGATTATTAAAAAATTCCCACCATAGTACCCGTCCAATTGTTACAGTCTCTGGCCCACCAAGAATTTCAGGAATTACAAATTCTCCAATCGATGGCAAAAATACCAAAATAATGCCTGCAATAATTCCTTGTTTAGATAAGGGCACTGTAACGGACCAAAAGGCACGCCATGGTGTACATCCCAAATCATGCGCTGCTTCTATAAAATCATCGTTGATTTTTATTAAAGATGCATAAATAGGAAAAACCATAAAGGGTAAATAGCAGTAGATAATTCCTAAACAAACAGCCGCATCATTATCAAGCAATTGTAAGGGATTATTAATAATATGAAGTTTTAACAAAATGCTATTCACAAGGCCCTTACTGCTTAACATTGCCATCCATGCATAAACGCGAATAAGAAATGATGTCCAAAAAGGCAAAGCAATCATCAGTAGTAGTGGCATGCGCCATGAAATTTTTACACGAGAGATACTATAGGCAATCATATAGCCAATTATTAAACAGCCAACTGTTGAGAAAAGCGCTATTTTCAAAGAGCTAAAAACTGCATGAATATAAAAATTATCTGTAAAAACTATCCAATAGCTTTCAAAATGCAAACGAATTTTTAAAAGTAAGTCTGGCGTCCATTCAATAATATTACGAAAAGGAGGCATGCTGACTTGCAGCTCAGAAAAACTAATTTTAAAAATAATCAAAAAAGGGCATAGAAAAAATAAAGAAAGCCACACGTATGGTGTGAAAATAACAAACCATTTTTCGCGTAGTTGCTTTGCTATATAGCGAAACTCACTCCATAAAAAATTTAAAAAATGATTCACTATTCCTAAAATCATACGCTTAATACTACTCCATTTTCTGGACGCCAAAATAAATAAACTTCATCGTCCCACTTTACATCTCGTTCTGACAAACGAAGTAAATTTGGTAAGGATGCTTGAATAATTTTTCCTGACTCAAGCTGAACATGGTAAATACTAATGTCTCCTAAATAAGCAATTTCACGTACAATACCCTTGGTACAATTACGCCCCAAATTGGGATTAGGATTAGTTGAAATCATTACTTTTTCAGGACGTAACGCTACGGTAACATTCGCTCCAACAGGCATAGATGCAGCATGAGTCACGTAAAGCTCGCATCCAGCTTCAGCTGATTCAATCAATACATGATCTGGCTCATCTTCAACAACAACCCCTTCAAACATATTCATTGATCCTATAAACTCAGCAACAAAACGCGAATGAGGAAACTCATAAATCTCATGAGGTTTTCCAATCTGTCTAATTTGTCCCTCATCCATAATGCCAATACGACTAGACATCGTCATTGCCTCTTCTTGATCATGAGTTACAACAACGAAGGTAATTCCTACTCTCTCTTGAATATTCACCAATTCAAACTGCGTTTTTTCACGCAATTTTTTATCTAACGCTCCCAAAGGTTCATCGAGTAGAAGTAATTTAGGCCTTTTAGCAAGGCTACGTGCCAAAGCAACGCGCTGCTGTTGCCCACCTGAAAGTCGATCTGGTTTTCTATCGCGATAGTTTCGCAATTGCACCAAATCAAGCACCTCATCAACTCGTTCGTTAATCTGGTTTTTTGAAAGCTTTTCTTGCTTTAGACCAAAACTGATATTGTCTTGTACTGTCATATGTGGGAATAGAGCATATGATTGAAACATCATACTAACAGGGCGCTTATAAGGAGGCAGATCTGTAATATCCAAATCATCAATAACAATTCGCCCACTTGAAGGTTTTTCAAGCCCTGCAAGGATACGCAATAAGGTTGACTTTCCACATCCAGAAGCCCCTAGCAGTGCAAAAAGTTCTCCTCGATAAATAGAAAGAGAAAGATTCTTAACAGCTACTGCCGTACCAAAATTTTTGTTAACGTTTTCAATCAAAACATAAGGCTTAACACTTGAGTCTTGCCAAGGTTCCAAATTTTTCAAATGTTCTCGTTTCCCAATAATAGACATATTTATCTTTCCTAGTAATCATTAAGGCGTATTTTAGCCCACACTCTAGTACGTTCACGTTCAAATTGTAGTTCTTTTGATGTTTTAGGAGGAGTATTCAAAAAGAGTTTTTTTAATATATTCTGTCCTGGATAAATTCCTTCATTAGCCAAAATATCAGCAGATAGGTATTTTTTGGCTTTTAAAACGGCCACACCATGTGCTGTTTTTTTACAAATACGTGCAGCAATATGTGGTTTTAATAAGAAATTGATAAAAGCATGAGCATTTTTAGGATGCGGCGCTCCTCGCGGAATTGCTATAGCATCAATCCATGCAATTGCTCCTTCAGGTGGAATAAAATACTCAATATTTTTACCTTGCTCCTTTGCCTCATGAATAGCTGCTTGTGCTTCTCCAGACCAAACAAGAGCTATTGCTGTATCCCCTAAAACGATATCATTAACCACTCTTGAAGATGTAAACCTCTTGATATAGGGACGCATTTTCATAAGGTGTTTTGCCGCAAAATCGAGATCTTGTGAAGATGCAGTATTAGGATTTTTACCTAAATATAATAAAGCAAATGGGATAACATCTACACCTTCTTCAAGTAGTGAAATACCATATTTTTCAAGCTTTTTAAGATTAGTGGGATTAAATAACAAATCTAGATTTTTTGAAAAACCTTCGGGAAATACTTTTTGTAATATATCTTTATTGTATACTATACCAACTGTCCCCCAAAAATAAGGGACAGAATAGGTAAGATCTTTATCCACGGCTCGCATCCACCGCACAATAATAGGATCAAGCTCTATAATATTTGGCAGTAAACTTTTATCAAGCTTTTGATACACTCCCGCTTGAATTTGCCAAGCTACGTACGGTGTAGTTGTGGGAAATACAACATCGAACCCACTATTACTCGCAAGAAGCTTTGCTTCTAAAACCTCGTTATTATCATAAGCATCTAAACGAACAGTTATACCTGTTTCATTTTCAAATTCTTTAATTGTTTCTGAATCAATTAATCCATACCAACAATACACGTTTACATAGCGATCTTCTTGATGTGCTGGTGATGGCTGAAAATAATACCAGATACCAATGCTTACAATGCATACAATAAGTGATAAGCGAAAAAGAAAACGTGAAAACATCTAATTTCGCCAAACAATACGATTAATAAGAAACTGCACTATGCCGGTAAAAATAGTAACAGAAACAAGCGTAATAATTGTGTATTCTATTGGAGAATCATGAGCATATTGTGCAACAGGCAACATCCAATTTTGATCCGGCATAGCTTGGATTTTTTCTAAAACCAATGGAAATTTATTAAAGAAATTTTGCCCATTAGACGTAGTTTTCCAATTAGCCGCCTTCAAATCAATGTACATCTTTGATGCTATAATCATTAAAACAAAACCACCAAATACTTTTAGAATTTTCGGATTAAATTTATAAGCTAATCGCGCACCAACTACTGAACCCACCACACTACTGATAACAAGAATCGGCAACAATACAAAATCAACCGGAGCCCTGCCAATACTTGTAATAAAAGTTACGACTATATTGATACCAAATCCTGCTAGCAGTGATGTGCCAGATACTACAGGAGAACTACGCCCCAACAAATACATAATAATGGGAGCCATTAGAAGACTATTTCCTCCTCCCAAACTGGTAGTAACAGTACCTGTGAAAAAACCCACACCAATTGGCACTAAAATACTCATCTCCACTCGAGACCTAAGAAAAATTTTATGCCAAGGAAAATAAATCATCCAACGACGCATCATAGCGCCTTTTTCAATCCTTGCTTGAATTGGACGTTGTGACTGTATAAAGGTAACAATGCTGCTAATAACTACCACTAAAAACACTATAATTTTTAGAACGGCGTAACTAGCAGCTTTACTTTCAACCTGAGTAAGAGCAAATTTCTCAGCTAATGCACCTGCAAGCCCCCCCATAAACAAGTACCAAGCTAAACTAATATCGACATCACGCTCTTGCTGATACGCTAAAAATCCGCTGAAATTAGTTCCAACGGAATTATTCAATTGAGTTGAAATTGCAACAACAGAAGGTATACCTATACTCATTAAGCTAGGAGTTATAAGAATCCCTCCACCAATTCCGAGCATAGACGAAACAATACCTCCCCCTAAGCCAATTGCTAAAAGCAAAGGCAAAGATAGGTAAATATCCGCCATCGGTAAGTATACAAGCTCCATCCTTCCATGATAGCGCATTTTTTTGAGCTTGTCAGGATAGCGCTAACACAGATAATTGCACAGTTCTTAAGCTCTTAAATATTTTATTAATTAAAATAAAGAAAAATATAGAAATAAAGCATTGATTAAATATTTTGTTATTTTTTTTACAATATATTAATTTAATTTTAACTATTTAATTGTATATTCTAATCAATATCGATAAGTGCATGTAGTACTATGAAAGAAGAATATTTTAACTCAGTCCAGTCTTTAGAAAGGCTACACCGCCTTTTTCTAGATGTGATAAAAGCAGAATTAGATCACTTAGGTATATTTGATATAAATAACGTACAAACAGTCGTCTTATGTAATATTGGAACCAATCAATTAACCATCGGTGAACTAACAAATCGAGGGTATTATCTTGGTTCAAACGTGTCTTACAATTTACGTAAAATGGTACAAAACGAATACATCTTGCAAATTCCAACTCCACACGATCGTCGTTCTTGTCATGTAAAATTGTCTCCTAAAGGCCTAGAACTATACAAGAAATTTGATCGAATTTTTCAAAACCACGCGGAAGGCTTAAATAAAAAAGAAGGAAAAGAAACCTTAGCAATGCTTGGAAGCTCTCTACAGAAGCTGGAACGTTTTTGGCACGAGGTATCTTCTAGAGATAAACGCTAAAATTTTTGTTTTCAAAATTACAAACCCTTGAAAACAATGTTTGAGTTCGGCACATTATGGATACTGTTTTTTATTAGTATTTCATGGCTGAGTTTATTCACCTTCGTGTTCACAGCGCTTATTCTCTAGCAGAAGGAGCCATTAAAGTTCCATCTCTTCCAAAACTCTGTCAGCAATTTAGTCAACCAGCTGTTGCTATCACCGATACAAATAATCTTTTTGGCGCACTCGAAATTGCGATGTTATGCGCTAATTCCGGAATACAACCAATTATTGGTTGCGAACTTAATATTAAATTTGCGGATATAACTGGGCCTCTAATATTACTAGTAGCATCAGCAGAAGGATATACTAATTTATTAGATATCGTGAGCTTTTTATATCTTGGCACTACATCAAAACAAGAAAATCTTTGCATTCCTTTTGAATATTTAAAAAATCGAACCAAAGGGCTAATAGCTTTAACCGGAGGAATTGAAGGAGTTTGGGGTCAGCTCTTAGCAAAAGAGCAGATAAATACAAATAACTCAAAAGAGCACGAAACAGAAAATGAAGCTGAAAATTTTTTAAAACAACTGAAAATGTACTTTCCTGATAGTCTTTACGTGGAAATCCAACGTCATGGCACATCAGCAGAACAAGAATTAGAAAACGTTTTTATTGAAAAAGCTTATGAGCACAGCTTACCCTTAGTAGCCACCAATAACGTATATTTCTCTGATCCTAGTTATTTCGAAGCTCACGATGCACTCTTATGCATTGCAGGCAGCACCTATGTTGCTCAAGATGATCGCCGCCGCGTCACACAACATCATTACTTCAAAAGTTCAACTGAAATGAAGGAATTATTTAAGGATCTTCCTGAAGCAATTCAAAATACTGTCAATATAGCCAAGCGCTGCCGATTCATGCCAACGCTACACGACCCGATTTTACCACATTTTGATAGTGAAAATGGTCGCGATGAAGAAGAAGAATTACTTTTTCAAGCACAAGAGGGTTTAGAAAAACGCTTACAAGAAGAAGTTTTTCTGCGATTTGAAGATAATGATCAAGAACAATTACGGAAGCAATATCAAGAACGCTTGAATTACGAACTTGGCATTATCAAACAAATGGGGTTTTGCGGATATTTTTTGATCGTTGCTGATTTTATAAAATGGGCTAAATCTCAAGGAATTCCAGTTGGTCCTGGTCGTGGATCAGGAGCTGGCTCTTTAGTGGCATGGTCACTCACTATTACTGATATGGATCCTATTCGATTCACTCTAATTTTTGAGCGATTCTTAAATCCAGAACGTGTTTCCATGCCCGACTTTGACATAGATTTTTGCCAAGATAGAAGAGATGAAGTTTTGCATTATGTTCAACAAAAATATGGCAGTGATCGAGTAGCCCATATTATTACCTTCGGTAAGCTGCAAGCGCGCGCTGTGTTACGCGATGTCGGACGCGTTTTACAAATTCCTTATCCAGTTGTTGACCGCATTTGTAAACTAGTACCTAACAATCCCGCAAGTCCTGTAACGTTGGAACAAGCAATAGAAATAGAACCAGCAATTCGTCAAGCTTGCGATGATGATGATGCCATCGCCAAAATGGTTGAAATTGGCAAAAAGCTTGAAGGGTTATATCGCCACGCTTCAACTCATGCTGCAGGTGTAGTGATTGGTGATCGACCACTTACAACTTTAGTACCTTTATTCAAAGATGAAAGTTCAAGCTTACCAGCAACGCAATTTAATATGAAATATGTTGAGTTAGCAGGGTTGGTAAAGTTCGACTTTTTAGGCCTTAAAACTCTCAGCATTATTGAACATGCTTGTGAAATTGTAAGAACGTCTGGGAACAAATCACTTTCTAATTTTACAATTCAATCAATTCCACTGGATGACCTTAAAACTTTTGAACTGCTGTGTAATGTTAATGTTGTTGGCGTATTTCAGCTTGAAAGTGCGGGTATGCGTGATGTACTACGCAAACTACGTCCTGACCGATTTGAAGATCTTATTGCATTAGTAGCTCTTTATAGACCAGGCCCAATGGACGATATTCCACGCTATTTGGCTTGCAAACATGGACAAGAACCTGTTGTATTCCTAATTCCAGAGCTTGAACCTATTCTTGCACCAACCTATGGCGTGATGGTTTATCAAGAACAAGTCATGCAAATTGCGCAAGTAGTTGGTGGATACACTCTCGGTGCTGCCGATATGCTACGCCGTGCCATGGGTAAAAAAATTAAAGCTGAAATGGACGCTCAGCGAGAAAAATTTGTAAATGGCGCTACAGAAAAAGGGGTTAAGTCTACAATTACATCTCAGCTATTTGATCAAATGGCAAAATTCGCAGGCTACGGGTTTAACAAGTCACACTCTGCACCCTATGCGCTTTTAGCTTATCAAACAGCTTATTTAAAAGCGAACTATCCTATTGCTTTTTTTGCAGCCTCAATGACTGCAGATATGCACAATACCGATAAAATTAATGCTTATAAGCAAGATATGTTACGCATGAAACTAACGTTGCTACCACCAGACATCAATCATTCATTTGCGCATTTTTCTGCAGAAGGTGATGCTGTACGTTTTGGATTAAGCGCTATTAAAAATGTTGGTGAACAAGTTATTGATGCCATTGCGCAAGTACGCAGCAATCAACCATTTACCAGCATGACTAACTTTATTGAGCGTGTTGATGCAAAGTATCTCAACAAGCGTTTATTAGAAAATCTGATCGGTGCTGGAGCATTTGATTGCCTAGAACAAAATCGACGCGCCTTGTTCGAAGCAATCGAACATATTAGCTACATTGCTTCTAAAAAAGCCGAAGCTGCTAAAAGCGCCCAACGCAGTTTATTTGGAGACAGTGTTGAGCATGAAGTTACGTTCAAGCTTCCTGATGTTCCAAAATGGGATGGTTTAACGTCATTACAAAAGGAATTTGAAGCACTAGGATTTTATCTTTCAGACCACCCTCTTAATGCTTACAAACAACAACTTGAGCAGTTACAACTTACACCCTCCTCAGCGTTTGTAAATATTTCTGCAAGCCATATTCGGGTAGCTGGCGTGCTACTTAGCATTACTGTTCGCACCGGTAAAAAAGGTCAAAAATATGCATTTTTAAGCCTATCGGACCAAGAAGGAACTTATGAAGTAACCTTGTTTAGCGAAACCTACAATCAATCACTTGAGCTACTTAAAGAAGGAAATTTATTGGCAATCGAAGCTGCCATAAAAAAAGATAACGAACAATTACGCCTAACTGCCAATAAAATTTATAAGCTAGATGATTTGCAACCTTTTACCTCAATAAGCTTAAAAATAACAAACAACAAGTCAATAAAAGGATTACTCGATGAAATTCAGGCTCTTCCCTCTGGTTCATGTGAAGTAATACTTGAAATTTCTAAAGATTCTGTAGGCATTCCCGCCACAATTAGTTTGGGAAAAAAAGCCATTAACACGCACATATATCACCAGTTAATGACTTGGTGTGAAGAGTAACATCAGCTCTTTTTTAAAATTGACGGTTTCTTAATTAATTCTAGATAAAAATAAATCCATACAAAATTAGCTATGGAATAAAAGAATGATTTTTAAGATTGCTATGTTATTGAGTCTCTTTTTTTTCACCACAAAAGCTTTCAGCTCTTTGAATCAAAATGGTCTACCAGAATTTGACATCAGTACATTAGAACATATACAAAGAACAACACAGCAGTCGTCTTGTTTAACCATTTTCCTTCATGCTACCGAACTTGAAAAAAATCAAGAAACAATATATGGAACCGTTGCCACTACCGTAAGCAATGCTGTTAGCAGAGCACTACAGGCAGGCGATCTTGTTATTAATGCAAGCGTAATCGGCGCAACTGTGAGCGATGGCCTAAGCTTTGCAAACGCTGATGCCAGTGCGATAGCAATAGCAAATGCTATTAATACAACCGGAACAGATGCCGATGTTCACGCAACCGTAAATCCTACGGTAACAAATGTAAGTTACTTCTCTGCATCAGCAAACTCGGGTGGACATCTCGTTATAAATGGCCAAACAACTTCATCTATTTCTATAACAACAGACTTAAACTTAAACGTAACTAATGCTGTTGCTGCAATCAATGCGCTTACAAACGAAACTGGCGTAGTAGCTTCAGCTGATGCAGAAGGAAAGCTGGTATTTACTGCTCAAGACGGACGTAATATCACCGTTGCTTATAGCGGAGAAATTGAGAATACAGACCTTGGTGCTGTGGATGCTGGCACAACAAGTGGTACTATCATCCTTACTTCCAGTAATCCTATAACTATAGGTGGAGACCATCCTGAATACGTTGGTTTAACAGGAGGCACAACATTAACCCATTTAGGTATAGACAGAAAAGCGACAGTTCTGGCAAACATAACAAAAACACAAAATATACTTAGTGAGCTATCTAGCGATCTCGATGCTGCTCAAAAATATCTGGAAAGCACATTAAGAAATTATTCAAAATTTCAAAATATGCTTTCTAGAAAATCAACTGCATATTAAGCCTCTTTCGAAACGAAAAATTAACCAAGCAGCAAGGGTAAGAAATTAGTACTAGTCTCTCCAGAAAGCGAAGCTTTCGTGGAGTCCAGTTAAATCAATTGATATCACTAACTGGATCCCACGCAGGCTGCGCCTGCTGGGAAGACGCAGAGAAAATAAAAAACTTAAATCATAAGTTTCGAAAGAGATCTATTAAAAAATTACCGTAAATTCGTTAGCAAAGAACCTGGGTATGTGGGTGCGGAAGATGGCGTGAAGCTACCCAAGTTTTTCAAACTAAACTGCAAGAAAAAGCCCATATCTGGTCGTAAATCACGATCGCGATAATGGCTTCTATACAGGCTAAATTTAGACTCAAAGCAATCATCTTGATAGGTTAAGCCTATAAATGTAGCCAAAACTCCTTTTTGAAAGTGCTTTATGTTACGAATTTGCGCCATAGACACTTTCCAATTTTCATTTAAAGCTGAGCTTACCTGCCAATTGACTTGTGAAATCATTGCTGCAGAATTGTTTAAGCCCCGCCTTGCATGCACGTAAGAAGCATCTAGTTTCAATATTGGCTTGCCAAAGCTTGCTCCGCATTCAGTATAACGAGATCGCATGTTTTTCCTCAAAAACGCGCCGCGCACAAAAATAACCCACCATTCATTTGGCTGATACAACACTCTGGAAATATAGTCTGACGCAAGGCGACCTTCTCCTTGATTACTACCAATAACGGCCTTGTGATCAAATCGATAGCTTTGTCCCATAAAAATAGAAGCACGTTGCTGTTCGCCCCAACGCATGTGGTTATCTACACCTAGAACTCCACGCTGTCCTTCATCTACGAGATCAATACCGTCGAATCGATTTGGCAAAAAGATAGATGTATCATCAAGAGTAAACATTCTCGAATCTTCGTTAGGAAGCCGCTTTCTATTTAAATTATTAGGCGCTAAAGCTACTAAACCACGTGGCTCTAAAATCCAGTTCACCTGTTCGTGAGTTGATAATAAGGGATAACGCCAATCAATTGATGCTTGGGGAAAAACTCTTCCTTCAACATGGTTGTCATATTTTTTTTGCTCGCTGATCACCAATTGATCAGGATTATACTGCTGAGACATATAGGCATCACCACGTGTTGAAAGCGTTGTCTTTAAAATATGCCCATTTGAAGTTATATAGGGCAAATTCCAAGCTAAACCACTTGATGCTCTAAATGTCTGCTTTCCAGTTTGATCGAGAATTGGACGCCTTCTGAAAATGCTTAAAAAACTTGAATCCCACACTAAGTGGCTACCATTATTAAATTGGGCTGTTTGATGACGATAGCGAGCATAAGGAAGCACAACGGGAGTAGTAAGTGGCGTGTCGGTCTGAAAAGCCTGAGTTTTCACAGTACCATATCCAGCATCACCAAAATGCTCATAATTTATAGTTGATGTTAAGTTTTTTTGGCGACTAAACGTACTAGATTGCTTGTTTAATCTGTATTTCGATAAGTACGTTGTATCGCTTGCTCGATTTAAATCAATCATTAAGCGATTACGATCTGTTATATGCCAATATAAAGAACTTGAAACATTCCAACGATCTTGCCTGGGAATTAATGTATAGAGTTTGCAATTATGGCGCATACGCGTATGACTACCGCTAAGAGACAATTCTCCATCTCTAAAACGCCTACGATATTCAGCTGCTAACAATGGATTTTGCTTGGCCATAACCATTGGAGTAATTGTAAGGTCTTGATTTTTAGCCGCAAATAAATAGGGCAATGTCATAGAAAAACCAAGATCTCTGCTCATACCAAGAGCGGGCGCTAACAAACCATCTTTTTGTTTAACAGTAGGATCAGGATGCGAAAAATACGGCATATATAAAACCTTCACGCCTTTAAACACAAGATAGACATGACGATATTTGATAAGCTTTTCTTCTTGGTCATGCTCCACACTATCTGCTTCAAGCTTCCAAGTTACAGAGCCATTTACGCACTCTTTGCAAGGTGAATAATCAGCATCTAGAAAAATTGTTTTACTACCTTCTTCTCTAGTGGCCGATTTTGCGCTAAGTCGAGCTGCATCTTTTGTAAAAACGCGCATGCCCTCTAGGAAACCTGTATTAAAATGAGAATCTAGCTCTAAATGATCGGCCGTAAAAACATCCCCCTCAGGCTCAGTTAATTCAACAGCACCGTAGGCTGTTATCTTATCAGTTAAGCTATTATAATGCAGAGCATCGCAATTTAAGCGTCGTTGTGTGCCATTGACTAAATACTGCAAAACTGAAACGTGACCTTTAATCCATAGGTCACAGGTTTTACTGTTCCAGCTAGCTTGATCACCCCGCAAATGCAGAGGCTGCGCTCCAAAAGCGCACCCCCATGACACAAAGCATATTACAAGTAACCTGAACAACAAACTCGTTCGCATCTTTTTTTTGCTATAGTGCCAAGTTTTTCTAACATTGCCTATGGGGTTTTCAAGCATTCTTTGCGATTTTCTTTATTTTATTTATACTGAAATATAAAAATTTAATAGAAGTTTAGCATATGCGAAGTGTACTAGTAACTGGAGGTAATCGTGGTATAGGAGCAGCAATCTGCATATGTTTAAAAAAACTTGGATATAATGTTATTGGCACTTACAATACAAACCACGAACAAGCAGCCACTTTTTCAAAAGAACATTCCATTCCTTTTTATAGTTTTGATTTAGCAAATCCTGAACAAACACAAGAGAAACTTCAAGAAATTTTAAAAATTCATGGCTCTATTGACTGTTTAGTACACAATGCTGGCATCACATGCGATGGTTTTTTTCACAAGATGACACTAGATCGTTGGCAAAAAGTTTTACAAACTAATCTTTTATCATGCTTTCAAGTCACACACCCGCTCATTCAAGGCATGAGAGAACGCAACTTTGGACGATTAATTTATCTAACCTCTGTAAATGCTTTGAAAGGGCAAATTGGCCAAACAAATTACTGCGCAGCAAAAGCTGGATTAATAGGCTTTGTAAAAGCTCTGGCATTAGAAAATGCAAACAAAAACATTACTGTAAATGCTATTGCCCCAGGTTATACAGATACCGATATGGTTGCTTCAATTAATCAATCAACGCTTGAAAAAATTGTTGAATCTATACCTGCTAAGCGCCTTGGCAGGCCTGAAGAGATAGCAGAATGCATTGCCTTTCTTTTAAGTGAAAAGGCAAGCTACATCACTG
This sequence comes from Alphaproteobacteria bacterium, assembly GCA_947487955.1. GTDB lineage: Bacteria > Pseudomonadota > Alphaproteobacteria > Paracaedibacterales > CAITNM01 > CAITNM01. Next base: position 21,854 of record CANKYV010000008.1, on the reverse strand, counting down.
GTTCAACCCTGCATGTTAATGGGGGGTTGTATTAGCTCACCACCAATGGCTCATATGAATCAGTTTCTTCACAATAAGAAAAAATCTGCCCGGTTTTTATATCAAAAAACCACAAATGAACAAACAGCTCTGCACTAGCAATTTTTTCCTTAATCCATGGAAACGTTAAACAATTTTTGTAAGAATGCTTAAGCGCTAATTTTGCGTAATCATCCGCGTGATCATGATCATGAATACAATCTGTTTTAATTAAGGAAACCCAATTAGTAATAAAGTCATCTTGATTAGAACCAGTACCATGCATCAACGCATTAACACCACCGCACTGGCTATGCCCCAATAAAACAAGATGATTCACTTTCAAAAAATTAATACCGAACTCTAATGCTGCGCTGGTGCCATGGTGCATTTCATCCTTTTCATAAGGTGGAACAATGTTTGCTACATTGCGTACAATAAATAAATCACCCGGATCACACTGCAAAATAAGCGCTGGATCCACCCTAGAATCACAACACGCAACAACCATCATCTCTGGTTTTTGCCCATGTTGAGAAAGGTGTTGCATGATAGACGTATCCCCATGCACGTATTTATCACGGAAGGTTTTATATCCTTTAAGGATATGATTTAAGCTTTGATTCATTGATACGTATTTTGTTCTTATAACGCTTGGATATTATCACACTTTATTCCTACCATCTAATTTTATATCGTTTTTATTTTAAAATTTACATAAATTCTATTTTTCTTGCAAAAGCAGATTATATTTGTTACAAGCAAGCTGCTTATTACCCAAATTTTTGAAAGGACTTTAAAATATGTTTCAATACAAAAAATGCTCAATTGCAGCATTGGCACTATTGCTAAGCAGTAGTGTATTTGCTGCTGAATTTACTGATACGAACGACACTAAAAAGACTACTTCTCAGCAGCCCCATTCACCAGTTCAAACTAGCGATGGATACATGAGATTCTTCACTGAGCCTCCTAAAGGTGTACCCCGAAATGCTTGCTTTACAATTGATATTTTTGAAGTAAAAAATAAATGGATACTTCAAAACCCAAGATATAGAGTTACAGAGTGGGGATTTGACGGTACTCCTGTAAGAATAGAGTTAACAACAAATTCAATGTATGAAGCTATATGTAGGGGGAACAACATTGGTGATGCATGGATGAAATTAACAACTCCAACATATAATGTTATGTATTATGAAAATGACACTACTTTTACAAAGTCCACGATAGAGTACACAAGACCCACGATAAAGTATAAATCTATTCCTGATCAAGAGCTTGAAAATCCCCAGCAAGAACTTGAAAGTGTCTTGGGAGAAATTAAAAGTGTCCTGAAAGAATATGGGCATGATGAACAAGATCTCTTAATGCAAAGAATAGATAAAAAGATGGAGTTAGAAGAACTTGCTGCAGGAAACCAGATTAAAAGTGCCCAGCAAGAACTTGAAAGTGTCCTGAGAGAATTTAAAAATGCAATGAGAAAATGTAATCATATAACTAGCATGTATTTCCAAGATGGTACTAGATTTTTCGGTTTAGAATTCTGGAGAGATTATTATAATACTTCTAACGTTGATTTTTGGATGGAATCTTTCTCAAAATATGCAAAACTTTTTGAAGAGAAGTTTTCTGGTGTTCTTGTTAACATAGAACGCTTAGAAGAAGTTCTCAAGTCTAACCAACCCCGTTTCCTCCCTGTGAGTGGCTTGAAAATTGTGAAGAGCCATACTATGGAAGAGCACATGGAGCAACTTATGAATTTAGTAAGAGAAGAAGTTGCACCTTCAGCTTTAAATACCGAAGGAAAAGCAGAAGGCTAATTCAATACAATAAAGACCTATAGCCAAGCTATAGGTCTTTTTTCGTCATCTTGGCTAGAATCCTACCGTTCATTAGCGCATTAACACCACCGCACTGGCTATGCCCTAATAAAACAAGATGATTCACTTTCAAAAAGTTAATACCAAATTCCAAAGCAGCACTGGTTCCATAATGCATTTCATCTTTTTCATAAGGCGACACAATATTTGCCACATTGCGCACAATAAACAAATCACCCGGATCACACTGAAGAATAAGCGCAGGGTCCACTCTGGAATCACAACACGCAACAACCATCATCTCTGGTTTTTGCCCATGCTGAGAAAGATGCTGCATGATAGACGTATCTCCATGCACGTACTTATCACGAAAGGTTTTATACCCTTTAAGAATACGGTTTAAGCTTTGATTCATATATCTTTATTATCCTTTGTATTGCTGAGAATACTATCATACTTTATCCCTGATCTAAATTTTATGTCGTTTTATTTTAAATTTTACATAAATTCTATTTTTCTTGTAAAAACACCCAATATTTGCTATAAGCAAGTTACTTAATTACTATTTACTATAATTTTTGAAAGGATTTTAATTATGTTTAACTATAAAAAATGCTCAATTGCAGCGCTGGGACTATTGCTAAGCAGTAGTGTATTTGCTGCTGAAAAAACAAATCAAGATTTAGACCAAGAAGGATGCCAAAGATACTTCTCTATGCGGGCATCCGAACCAGAAGGTGGATTCTTAAATCCCGATGGATCAGAAATTATACCCGCTGCCCCCAATAGACCAGGAAATGTATCCGAAGGAGCTTTCTATGCACAAGAGTTTCTGGGCTCAAATAAATGGGTACTTTTAAACGACAGATATACAGTAAATGCCTGGAGTATGGGCGGCGTTCCTACTTCAATGATAGATAATACCCTACCTAAAGGTGAAAATGCCCTATCTGGGCATGCAGATGCCGTACTTAAATGGGAACATATAAGTCAAATCTGGTATGAGGATGGTTTTTTATGTCACGCTTTACCAATATGGCGAGCTTATTGTGACACTAATATACCTGAGGCTATGGGGAAAAATTTTGGACATTTTTTAGAAATTTATGACGCTAAGTTTATTGGTGTTCCTGTTGACGTAGAACGCTTAGAAGAAGTTCTCAAGTTATACACCCCCCGCTTCACACCAAGCGGTACTATTAAAATTCCACGTCTTGACAGTATAGAAGATTTCCTTGATGAAATCATGGGCAAGATTATAAACAATTGATCTTTTTAAGCTCGTTAATTTAATGTATTAAAGACCTACAGTTAAACTGTAGGTCTTTATTTTAATCATCGCACCAACGGTTTATATTTAATGCGCGTTGGCTGATCTGCATCAGTGCCTAAGCGGCGATGGCGGTCTTCCTCATACGCTTGGTAGTTCCCTTCAAACCAAAAAACTTGGCTATCGCCCTCAAAAGCTAGAATATGTGTGGCAATACGGTCCAGGAAAAAACGATCATGGGTAATCACGATTGCGCAACCGGCAAAATCAAGCAGGCCTTCTTCCAAAGAACGCAATGTTTCCACATCTAAATCGTTGGTAGGCTCATCGAGTAGCAATACGTTCGCGCCACTTTTTAGCATTTTTGCCAAATGCACGCGGTTGCGTTCTCCGCCTGAAAGCTGTCCAACTTTTTTCTGCTGATCTGGCCCCTTAAAATTGAATAATCCGCAATATGCACGACTAGGCATTTTACGTTTGCCAAGCTCTACTTCATCATGTCCATTGGAAATTTCTTCCCACACCGTTTTTTTCGCATCAAGGCTATCGCGAGATTGATCAACATATCCCATCACGACTGTATCACCGACTCTCATCTCTCCTTGGTCAGGCTTTTCTTGCCCCGTTAGCATGCGGAAAAGCGTTGTTTTACCTGCACCATTCGGCCCAATCACACCAACAATGCCACCTCGTGGCAAATTGAAATTTAAGTTTTCGATGAGTAATTTATCACCAAAAGCTTTACTGAGGCCATTTGCTTCAACAACAAGATCACCCAATCGTGGGCCAGGAGGAATAGTAATTGCCCCATCACCTATTCCACGATCGTAATCTTGTGCCAATAATTCCTCATAAGAACTAATACGCGCTTTGCTTTTAGCCTGGCGTGCTTTGGGTGATTGACGAATCCACTCTAACTCTCGCTCAAGTTGTTTTTGTCTTGAAGTTTCTTGTTTTTGCTCAACGGCCAAACGCTTTTGTTTTTGTTCGAGCCAGCTTGAATAATTACCTTCATAAGGAATTCCTTGACCGCGATCAAGTTCAAGAATCCATTTGACCACGTTATCAAGAAAATACCGGTCATGGGTAATGAGCACTACAGTTCCTTTGTATTCTTGCAAATGACGATCTAGCCAAGCGACGCTTTCGGCATCTAAGTGGTTGGTAGGTTCATCTAATAAAAGTAAATCTGGCTTTTGAAGCAACAATCTACATAATGCAATACGGCGCTTTTCTCCACCTGAAAGTTTATCAACACGACTATCGCCTGGAGGGCAACGCAGGGCATCCATAGCAATTTCAATCTGACGATCTAAATCCCAAGCATCTAAAGTATCAATTCTTGTTTGCAACTCACCCTGGCGCGTAAGCAATTCGTTCATTGTGTCGTCATCCATAGGCTCAGCGAACTTCATGCTGATTTCTTCAAATTCTTTTAGTAGATCAGTGACTTCACCAAGGCCTTCTTTTATGTTTGATAGTACATCAAGGTTAGGATCAAGCTGTGGTTCTTGTGGCAGATACCCAATCTTAACGCCATCAGCTGCCCAAGCTTCGCCTTGGTATTCAGGATCAAGACCTGCCATAATTTTTAAAAGCGTTGTTTTACCAGAACCATTTGGACCAATAATACCAATCTTGGCGCCGGGAAAAAACGATAGCCACACATCCTTTAATACCTGCTTACCTCCAGGAAAAATTTTGGATAGCGCTTTCATTACATAAATATATTGATATGACATTTTCTAAGTACTTTTTGATTTTGAGCCATAATGGAGCAAATGCGAGCTTTGTTCAAGAAAGAGTTCATTTTTTCGAGAGAACTTGTAAAATTGAGCTTATCAATTAAACATCAATTTATTTCATTTTTCTTATATTTTAATTTAATAAAATCTTAACTAATAGCTGTTAACGTTTTACATAAGATTATACATATCGGTATTTTTTATGAAAAGGATTTTACAGTTTGCAGTTTTAGCATTGTTCGGTTTAAACGGCTTGCATGCGTTTAACCCATTTACTGCAATGAGAAATGTAGCAGCTGGTGAAAGATTATGTCAGCCCAAACTTGTAGATGAAATAAAAAAAGGATTGCCTGAATATGAAAAACATCATGGCAAAGCACACCATAACAAAAAGCGCTTAAAACAATCCCAAGAATTTGAAAAGAAAATGGAAATGTTAGTTAAGTGTACAGGCGGTAGTGAAAGCCAAGAAAACGTTGAAAAACTCGCAAAAAACCATGCAAAGTTTACAGAACACTTGTCTAAAGTATGTATTAACGATACTAAATTCGGAGAGATGTTTCCTCCACAATGTCAAATCGCAACACGTGCAGACGAGCACATTAAAGATCAGAAAAAGAACAAAGGATCATTTTTTGGACGAAAGAAGAAGAGCGCTAATAATTCTATAAGTAATCCAATGCACCCTAAGCAGCCACGTGACAATCAAAATGAATTCCCTAGTCAAGAGCCTTTTGACGGTAAAGAACAATATGGGAATCACTATGGCCAACCTCGTGGATACGGTAATCCGGCTGAATTCCCTGGTTATAGAGGTCAACAACCATATGGCCAACACTATGGCCAACCTCCTGCATATGGCAATCAAGCTGAATTCCCTGGTTATGGTGTTCAACAACCATATGGCCAACACTATGGTCAACCTCCTGCATACGGTAATCCGGCTGAATTCCCTGGTTATGGGCATCAACCTCCTATGTATGGCGGTCAACAACCTTTTGGCTATAATGGTGCCCCTCATAATCCATATGCACCACCAGGATATCCTCCAATGGGGCATGCGCAGCCTTACTATGGTCAGCAACCTCTTCCATACGCGCAAGCATACCCATACCCTCAAATGGCTTATGTGCAACCTCAAGCTTACGCTCCAGGAACTAGCGGGCAGATAGTCGGGAACGACCCAGTACAAGGAATTATCTGTTCCTGCCCATAAAAACAAACTCATAATAAAAAAACCTTAAGTGACGACAGTAGCATTCGTCCTTAAGGTTTTATATATTAGTGATGTACCTAAAAAATTAGAGATTTTCTATGAGTCGCGGAGCAATTGCTGTTTTATCAAGCGAAAATTTATTACATAACTTGAATCAAATAAAAGCTGCCGCACCTTCCAAGCCTGTAATAGCAATGGTAAAAGCCAATGCTTTCGGTCATGGAATTAGATCAACTTCTCTAAGACTGGAACGTCACGTTGATAATTTAGGGGTAGCCTCCATTGAAGAAGCTCTTGCATTGCGTAAAATTGGCATTAAAAAGCCAATTACTCTTATGGAAGGTGTATTTGAACCAGATGAGTTATTAATAGCTGCCTGCCAACAGTTTCACGTAGTTTTTCATGACATGACTCAATTAGAATGGCTGAAAGGACTGCATTTACCATTACCTTTAACAACTTGGATTAAAGTAGACACAGGCATGGGAAGGCTTGGCTTTTCTATTGCTGATATTCCTCATGCTCTTAGCATTTTAAAAGATTCTAAGTTTGTGCAACAACCAGTTGGTCTAATGTCACATCTTAGTTGTGCTGATGAACCAGGTCATCCTTTAAATACTATTCAGCTTAATGAATTCACAAAACTTGCAGAATCTTGGCAAGGACCAAAAAGCCTAGCAAATTCAGCAGCAATTTTTGCTATGACCGAAAGTCATTTTGATGTTATTCGCCCTGGTATTTGCTTATATGGCGTATCACCAGTAAAAAACAAAAAAGCCAGTGATTTTAATTTAAAACCTGTCATGACTTTACAAACACGATTAATTTCAGTTAGAGAACGCTCAAGCGATTCATTTGTAGGGTACGGCGGCACCTATAAATGTGTTGAACCCATGAATATTGGCATAATTGCCATTGGTTATGGCGATGGGTATTTACGTTCCCTTCCTTCACACACACCAGTACTGGTTAATGATAAAAAATGCCACTTGGTAGGACGTATTTCCATGGATATGGCTGCTATTGATTTACGCGGCTGCGACAATGCTAAAGTAGGCGATCCCGTTATTCTTTGGGGGGAAGGATTACCCATTGAAGAAATTATTGCCAACTCGCCCATGATTGCTAATGAGATGCTTACCAGCGTGCAATCTCGCGTAAAATTCCATTGGACGTTGTCGTAAAAATGCAAAAAATTTTTTGGGAAAATCCCTATCAACAGCACCTAGAAACTGTAGTAGCTTCGGTTTCAGGGAGCCAAGTGATATTTGCTGAAACTATTGCTTATTCTTTTTCTGGTGGGCAAGAAGGTGACAAAGCCACCATTAACGGCATGCCTATTTTTGATTCTAAAATGGAAAATAACCTTATCATCTATACCCTGCCAGATGATCACGGTCTCTCTATTGGAGATCAGGTGCTTATGGAAATTGACTGGCCGCGCCGCCTTAAACTTATGCGCCTGCATTTTGCAGCCGAATTAGTACTTGAAATTGTAACTCAGCATTTTAAATTCGAAAAAGTGGGCGCGCACATTGCCGAATCGAAAGCTCGCATTGATTTCATTTCTGATACCAATATTTCTGCTTATTTCGACACCATTCTTGAAAAATATAATGCCATCATCAGCGCTGATCTACCCATTCAAACCGGCTTTACGGATGTTGCAACCCAAAGGCGCTTTTGGAAAATTGATGGTTTTGCCGAAGTCCCTTGCGGTGGCACGCACGTAAAATCCACTGGAGAAGTAGGCTTTGTAAAGCTAAAACGATCTCACCCCGGAAAATCGATTGAACGTATTGAAATCTATCTCATCTGAAATTTCGACCCTCAACTTCGAAATTTCATAGATAGCATTTTTAAACCTCAAAAATCTTCACAAAAAGCCGCCGGGCATTAACAAGGTAATTTTCAGCCCACAGCCCTTCTAGGTTTTTATAAAAATCTGGGTCTGTTTTTTTAATCACTGGCAATGCCCTGAAAAATGAAACCGTCCATCTGCAATTTTTTTCAAACCAATACCGAACCATGCGCTCGTAAAAGTCACCCAAATAATACCTTCTCAGCATAAGATCGTGACCTCTGTTATTTAACCTATAAAAAAGCCTTTGACTGTAATTCAACCGATTTTCCCATTCAATGTTGGTTAAAGAATCAGGGCCTTTTAAAAATTTTTCATGAGTTTGTTGACAAAGCTTTGATGCAATGTTGCCTCCATCATCAAACAATACTTCTATTGGCCAAATGGGTATTTTATTTGCAGTTTCAATGGTTTGCGCATCAACACTTACCCCGCAAACATCTAAGGCACAGCCATTGTAAGAATGTGGTGCAACTTTCTCAGGCGCAATTGTTACAACAACTAAATCATAATCACTTGTTGCAACATAATCTCCACGAACCCTCGAGCCATGCATTAATATGGCTTTCGGCTCGTATTTTTGAACAAGGTGCGTTGTAATTTTATCGAGCATACTGCGAGTACGTATAAGAATATCAAACTTATATTTCGATACGCTTTTCACCTTTTTCCAAATAGAGATGATAACCGCAAGCCTCAGCAATGGTCAAAAAATTGGAAACTTTTAAGTCTTGTTGTTCCCCGGACCGCACTTTTTGAATAATTGTTGGCGATAATCCGGCTTCTTCAGCCAATCCTCTAACCGTCTTTTTACTTTCCTTCATAAGTTCTATCAATAATTCTGATAATATGAACGCTTTATATCCTTTTTCAAAAGATTCCTTGAATGCCGCATCCTGCATCTCACGCTCAAATGTAGAAACATTTTTCTCATTCATAATAACACCCCGCTTTTATTCTCTTCTCGTAACTTTTTTTATAATCTAAAGCTTTTTCTTTTTCATTCTTTGGTAATTTTTGCTGTTTCTTGCAAAAAGCATTTGTAATGATTATTTTAGCTCTCCTCTCAAAGAAACATAAAAATCGGTCTGGTTTAGGTTTAAATGCAAATATTTGGTCCCCTTCGCTATTAAACTTTGTTGAATCACTAATTGTTCCAAAATCACCTATTCTTTTAATCAGATAAAGTAGTTTTATACGCTGACGTTGTTCAAGGTTCTTATAATACTCCAAAGCTGGACTATTACCTTTTTCGGTAAAATACCACTCAATAGTGTGTTCTGGTCCTGCATAGACAATATATTCTCTCTTTTGCATAATTAACTGTATCACTTTAGTGGCACATTTTCAAGTAATATTTTTTAATTCATCTTATTTAAAATTTTGAACTTCAACTGCATTTCCCCCTTTTTAAAATTTCCATTTTCATCAATATTTAAAAGAGAAAAATTGCCATTTTGCACAACAACATCTGAGCTTATACATTAAAAAATACGCTTAATACTTGCACAAATTCCACCATTTTCACGGTAAGGAACAGCATCTAGCATTTCAACAGAATATCGATCTTCCATACCTGCAAGAACTTGAGTTAAAAACCATTGCTGCACATGAAGCTTATAAACATTATTAATTGCTTGCTGCATACTTTTCAGTTCATTATCAAATTGACATTTAAGAACCCGTAGAAAAGTCAAACGTTCTTCCCAATTTGGGAGTTTTTCCTTATCTGACTGGCTGCCTCGGCGCTCAATCTCCTCTAAAGCGTCTATTTCTGAATCAAAAGAGGTATTAACACGAACCATATAAGGCTTCGTTGAAATCTTATCCTTGTTTTTATTATAAAAAATTCTCAATTCTTCCAGAAAATCAAGCTGTTTTAGTACATATTTTTGCTTTTCTTCATCGCGCTCAAGCCTACCAAAATTAAGCCCTGTTTCTGTTTCGCAATAATTAATAGGAAGAAGTTCCATTAAAGAGAATTCATTATGCTCCCCAACATCAATATGCAAGCTTCCATTAACTTTTAACATCGTAAGAAATTGCTGAAATAACAATGGAGTTGCATGTAAGTACTTAAGAACTCTTTCATCAAAGGTAACAATATCTAGTGATTCCTTAAATAAACTAATCCACTCACGATCTGTTGCTTTTGAGCTGGCATCAGCTTTTATAAATTGTCCACTTTCAAATTTTTCTGCACTTTTTCCTCTATCATCAATATCTAAATAAAAAGGTGTTACCCCCACATTAGGGAGGCCAAAATGGCTGCTGAAGGGATGAGCGCCAATAACAAGAATTGCTTGATCACCTCTTTCCATTGCAGTCGTAAGGCGATTTTTAACTTCAGCTTTGTTTAGCAAGGATTGTGAAGCAATTCCAGCAGTTGTTGTTCCTTCTTCTTGATTGTTTTCAAAATCCATAGACCAAGCACATTCCACAAAAAGACAGCAAAGCAACAATAATTTTAATATTTTCATTTCGAGATATTTTACATAATTTCATAATCTACCTTAGTTTATGCAAATATTTTTTAATTATTGGTTAAGAATTTTTCCATACAAAAACTTCTTGAACTTATAGTTACTATATCCCCTATCGTTAAAAATAAGGAGGAAGATTATGACTCGTTACAATTATATTAACTATCCTAGTAATATGATCAGTTTCTTGCTGCTGAGTTTCAAATACCTCTGAAACCAAAACATTTTTATAATCTTTTATTATTATAAAAAATTAATTTAAAGAAATTTAACGTATGCATGAAAAAAATTTTTCTTTATCTCTAAATTAGGCTAAGCGGTGATTTAGCACTCCCAAATTCGAAAAAAATTAAAACAATGGGTGGGTTTAAAGGCTTCTAATCTACAGTCCTTTAAAAACGGCTTGAGCCTATAGTTACCATACCCCCTATCTTGAAGTGTAAGGAGATAAGCTACATGACCCGTTGGTATGTTAAAGAGCTGAGTGACCTCACACGAGTATCAGTACAAACACTGCATTATTACGATAGAATTGAGCTACTTAAGCCAAGTCTTAGACTAGATAATGGCTACCGCCTGTATAGTGAAGCAGATTTATTAAAGCTACAACAAATTTTAGCTTTGAAATTCTTTGGTTTTAATTTACTTCGAATTAAAACTTTGCTCGCAGATGATGTTAATATGATTGAACATTTTGCAGTGCAATCACAGTTTTTACAGAAAAAAGCAAAAATACATACAGAAGCAAGCAACACACTTAAAAACATCATTACAAACTGCAATACCGATGAATCTGTTTCTTGGAAGACAGTTATTAAATTAATGGCACACCATATAATACAGCAACTTGAGCATCCTGAGCTTAAAGAAATATTCACCCCTAAAGAATTACAACAATATACAGCTTTTAAAGCTGAATAAAAATCTCATTCACCCTTAAAGTAAAAAGTAATTTAATAAAAATTCTATTAAATTTGTGGGTTCAACGAGTAAAATTTACTTACGCGCTACTTCATTTCTTTCCACACTGCCTGCACTACGGTGCTAATAATCGCCGCGGTGGGTAGTATTTAGGGCAGCTTTTCTATGTATAAGACTAGTGATTCCCAAAAAAGCAACAAACGCTTCACTTGAATAAATGCATTATTTAGACTATCCGCTAAAAAGGCAGGATCATCAGGATATTCATGAGTTAATATATTGCGTAACTTACGCAAATCCATCCACCAAGCTGCGCTTGGCAATAATTCTAATTGCTCTAATTTATTGAGCTTATCGATAAAGCTTTTATTAGCAACTTGCTCTCCCACGCATTCTAACAAATGCGTAAAAACCTTTTCTCCCAATGCATCTTGAAGCTTAGCAAAACGCGTTGTGAATACGTCAAAATAAGGTAAATCTTCTTCACTAATTGCGCTTACCATCTGCTCGCTAAAGGGATAAAATCGTTCAATTCTGCTTATAGCTAAATTTAACCTATCAACATGAATCTGACAGATTGCTAGTTCTTCTTTCAATAACGCTTTAGAGTTCATAACAATTTGACTCCTTCATTTTTCGCAACTTCATAAATCGGCAGATCAAGGTCCCTTATTTTCATCACTACGTCAATCTTTTGTTCCCCAAGCTCGATCTCCAAATTTGTCAGAAACTTTATCCTGGCTGAACTCGCTTCCTCTGCAGACATGCTTGTCTCAATATAAAGATCAATATCTCCCCCTCGTTTATTCAAATCCACGCGTGATCCAAATATCCACAAATGATCCTCTGGTAGAAAGTGAGCACGAAAAGCCTTGGATATAACTAATATTTGAGAATTATCTAAACGAATGCCTTTCATTATAAATAGCACCGAAACGTCGTGGCGCTCATTTTAACGCTATTAAGCATAAAGTGATCCCTACCTGCATTCCTTCCACACTGCCCGCACCACGGTGCTAACAATTGCCGCTGCGGGTAGTGCCAAAACAATACCAAAAAATCCAAACCAGGTAGCACCAGCAAGCAAACTAAATAGGATCCAAACCGGGGGAACACCGATTCGCCCCCCTACAAAACGTGGTGTGAGAAAATTTCCTTCAATAGCTTGCACAATTAAAAAGATCAACCCTATAGAAATAAGGGGATTCCACGTATCGTTGCTACTTAAGTGAATAAGTGTACTTAATAAAAACCCAATTAATGCACCAACGTAAGGGATAAATGAAATGCATCCGGTAAATATCCCTACAAAAACGGCGTTTTTAAGCCCAACGATAGTTAAGCCAATTGAATATAAAATGGCTAAAATCAAACAAACGAGCATCTGTCCTTTTGCATAGCTTGAAAGATTTTTGTCAATTACTTGGCTGTAGTGAATAATTTTTGCAGCATTTTTTTTAGGTAAAAGTGACTGAGAAACGGCAATAAAGCGAGGCCAATCTTTTAGAATATAGAACATCACAACCGGCGTTAGTACAACTAATGACACGACGTTAGCCAAAGCCAATCCATTGCTTAAAATGTTAATAATAAACTGGACCATCCACGTCATGATACTGCCAAATTGTCCACTGATTTGAGCTTTGATTTTAGCAATATCATCGGGCGGTAAACGCTCTATAACAAAATCAAGTATAGGATTTATAAGACTGTAAAAATGCTGAACAAGATCGGGCATATTTCGTGACAAAAGAATAAATTCTTTTTGCAAAAATGGCACAGCTACCATCATTAACGTACCCACAACGAAAAGCACCGCAAGAATCATTAAAAGAGCTCCAAATCCTCTAGGAATTTTAATTTTTGTAAGCGCTGTTACTGGGCGATTCAAAATATAAGCACCAATGATACCTGCAATAAAAGGTACTAAAATGGTACCTAAACTGTGCAATGCAATGCCCAGCAAAAAAACACCCAAAATGCCTAAAAATACTAAAGAATTCTTCATAATGGAGACCTTACTAAAATTAAAATGACACTATTCACTGGATCATCACACCCACTACGTGGGTTCGTGATGACGGAAGAGATGTTGTGCGAGTTCGTCATGACGAAAGAGACGTCGCTCGTAACGATGGCCTCACTCGTCATTGCGAGCCGAAGGCGTGGCAATCCAGTGAATAATTTCATTAAGCTGCCTGTTCTGCTGTATTTGCTCTCACCTCTAGTGCATCATTCTTTTGCGTTAAAATCAACTGGTCACCAGCTTTTACTGAACCTTCTAAAATTTTTAAAGCTAAAGAATCTTGTACTAATTTTTGAATAACCCGCCTTAAAGGACGCGCTCCATAAACTGGATCATACCCTAAATCTGCAAGTAAAGTAACAGCCTGAGCATCCCACATTAAGCTTAGCTGCCTATCTTCTAAGCGTTTTGCAAGTTGTTTCAATTGAATTTCGACAATCTTCGCCATATCTACTTTTTGCAAACGATTGAAAATAAGAATTTCATCTAAACGGTTTAAAAATTCTGGACGAAAAGCTTCACGAACGGCCAGCATTACTTGATCACGCACCTTAGGAATAATAACATTTTCTCCTTCTGGTTGATGAGCAAGAGCATCAGACCCAAGATTTGAAGTTAATATAATAATTGTATTTTTAAAATCTACCGTGCGACCTTGAGAATCAGTTAAGCGCCCATCATCTAAAACTTGTAACAATATATTGAAAACATCGCGATGAGCTTTTTCAACTTCGTCAAAAAGAATAACGGCATAGGGTCGACGGCGAATACTCTCTGTTAATTCACCACCTTGCTCATATCCTACATATCCAGGTGGGGCACCGATAAGCCTTGCAACACTGTGCTTTTCCATATATTCCGACATATCAATACGAACCATGTTTGATTCATCGTCAAATAAAAACTCGGCCAACGCTTTGCATACTTCTGTTTTTCCAACGCCCGTTGGCCCTAGGAACAAAAACGATCCCATTGGTCGATTTGGATCTTGAAGTCCTGCCCTAGAGCGGCGTATCGCATTACCAATAGCGGTTACTGCATCTTCTTGCCCAATCACGCGATCATGAATATGGTCTTCTATTTTTAAAAGTTTTGATTTTTCACTTTCTAGCATTTTTTCAACAGGAATACCCGTCCAGCGTGATACCACAAGAGCAATGTCTTCTGCTGTTATTTGTTCTTGGACCCCAACGCTATGACCATTCTTTTGCAAATCATCAAGAGTTGCTTGCAAGGTTGGTAAGCGCCCATACATAATTTCACTAGCTTTTGCCAAGTCACCACGCCGTTGCGCAATTTCAGCATCCGATTTTAATTTATCGATTTCTGCTTTTAATCGCCTTGTTTCAGCAATTGATTTTTTATCTTTTTGCCAGACATCAGAAAGTATGCGTGATTTTTCTTCTAGTTCTGTAAGTTCTTTTTCTAACTTTTCAAGACGATCTTTTGAAGCTGCATCTGTTTCTTTTTTCAAAGCCTCACGCTCAATCTTTAATTGAATAATGCGCCTATCTAATTCATCAATATCTTCTGGCTTAGAGTCCACAATCATCCGCAAACGACTAGCTGCCTCATCCATCAAATCAATCGCCTTATCCGGTAAAAAACGATCGCTAATATAACGGTTTGAATACGTACAAGATGCCACAATTGCGCTATCGCTTATGCGAATGCCATGGTGCAATTCATATTTTTCTTTAAGACCACGCAAGATTGAAATACTATCTTCAACGCTTGGCTCTTCAACCATAACCGGCTGAAAACGCCTCGCCAGAGCTGGATCTTTTTCAATATGGAGACGATATTCATCAAGTGTTGTAGCGCCTATGCAATGTAAATCACCCCTAGCTAAAGCCGGCTTTAACATATTCGAAGCATCCATCGCTCCATCAGTTTTTCCAGCACCTACAAGAGTATGCAATTCATCAATGAATAATATGACATCACCTTCTGCCTTAGTGATCTCATTTAAAACTGCTTTCAATCTTTCTTCAAAATCTCCCCTGAACTTTGCCCCTGCGAGTAATGAACCCAAATCCAGCGCCATTAAACGCTTATTTTTCATTGACTCGGGAACATCACCGTTTACGATGCGCAAAGCAAGCCCTTCCACAATAGCGGTTTTCCCAACCCCTGGCTCACCAATCAATACAGGATTATTTTTTGTGCGACGCGTTAGTACTTGAATCGTGCGACGAATCTCTTCATCACGCCCAATAACAGGATCCAGTTTTCCCTTCTTAGCCACATCTGTGAGGTCCCTAGCATACTTTTCAAGCGATTCTAAATTTTCATCAGAGGTTTGAGTATCCATACTTTGGCCCTTTCGCATGTCATTAATTACAGAATTAAGTTTTGCAGGTAAAATATTATGTTTTTCAAAAAGTGCTTTAGTAGGTGGGGCCGCACTTAAAGCAAGCATGACCATATCTACGCCAGTATATTTATCTTGAATTTTTTTTGAGTTGTTTTGAGCAGTCTCTAAAACTTGAGCAAGTTCACGAGATAAGTACATCTGCTCTGTTGTACCCACAACCTTAGGAAGACGCTCAATTTCTTGAGCACACTCTTCTCTAAAACTTGCTAAGTTCGCCCCTGTTTTTTCAAGAAGCCTAACCCCTAGATCATTCGACGATTCTAGCAGCGCGTGTAGAACGTGCCACGGGCTTAACTGCTGGTTTTGCTTCGTCGATGCTTGCATCTGAGCTGTTTGCAGTACTTGCTGCATCGATTGGGTAAACATTTCTGGATTCATCTTGAACCTCCGCGACTTCACGTTGTGCTTTTTCAGCAGCAAGTCGATCTTGCAGGCGCTCGTTCAATATGCGTTGGTAATGATCCGCATGCTGATAAAAGCTTTCTGCCGATACTCTATCACCAGATGTGATAGATTCGCGAGCAAAATTATTAAATTTATCGATAAATTGTCTAAGATATTGCACATTATGGCGACATTTAGAATCAACACGACCGACTTCATTAACGCCTGTGTATGGTTTATCTTGAGGCCCTGTTGGCCTTGGAGAGCGTCCCTTCACTTTGGGCTTACGCATATGATGCATTTTCATTATTACTTATACAACCACTGATATCGTTTGGAAAAATTTGCAATCGCACTTATACTTTTAAGTATGCGATCTTAACATTTACGCTTACGCGCAATATACACATTAATGATTCATTTCTTAGTTGCCAAGCTTTTTTTTATATTTTTTAGCATTTGTTATACAAATGCTTATGCAACAGCTGAAACTTCTGCAATAGCAACTACGCAAACTACAACTCCATCTATTGCCTGTGAAAATGTGGGGAACACTAAGTATCTACAGTTAAATAAGCCCAGCAGTAAACTAACGATTTTTTCTTTGCATGAAAAATGGTACTTGGTTTGGGACCTCAACGAACCCATTACTGATATTGCTTTACCTACGCAAGAAGAATGGCCTGCAGGCTTTGCATCTATTGAAAAAGCTATCAACATTAAAACTTCTAAGCCTTGTATCGTATTATCTTTCAAGATCCCTTCAGAAATGATGCCCATGGTTATAAGGACTGAAAAAGGATGGGCAATCAATGTTGTTTCTCAATATCTGTTAAAAGAAAATCCAAATCCAAATCAAATTTCTTTTGATTATCAAAATACTGAATGTTTTCGTATTCTTAACGTAGGTAATGCTTCTTTCATGGAATTAGACATGCCAACAGGAGAAAAACTAAACATTATCCTTACAGATCATCCAGATACAGGCCTTGATCCTTCGGAGTCTGATTATGTGAATGTTTACGAGTCTGCACAAGGAGCATGCTTATATGTAAAGAGTGATCAACTTTTTGTAGAACAACAAACTGATGATATAGCATATTACCCTACCAAAGACCCTGTGTTAAGCACACAAGGACAATTAGAAGACTCTAGACATTATGCCCCAAATCTTACTTTTATAAAGCCTGGTGATTTCACATCTGTATTTCGTGATTTCTTAGCTGAAAAAGCTATTCAAAACAAAAAAAATAGGCCCTTACACCTATTAAAGCAAGCATGGATTGAGCTTGCTCTTGGTGAAGGAGAAGAAGCAAAGCAAACAGTATTGTTATTAAGTAAAGAAAATCCAAATTTTACGGGATCATTGGCCTATCAAACTATTTTAGGATTCGCGCAGTTCTTGTCACAAGATTACAAAGAGAGCATCAAAACATTAACACCCTTGCCTAATACCCCAGAAATTAACCTATGGCGCGATTTATCTAAAAGCCAACTCGATGAAAAAGTTTTTTTTAACGAAAATACGATTTCTATCTTAAAAAACTATCCATCAAATTTAAGAGATTATATTTTGGTAAGGCTTATACCTTATTTGTTTGAATCTCGACAAATAAAACTTTTAAAAATTATTTTTCAAGAAATTACGCCTAAGACCGAATCAACGCAAGCTATAATGGCTTTTTATCATGCTATGTGTATTTTCACTCTTGAAGACAAAGATCAGGGATATAGGCTATTGCTGCCAATTGCAAAAAATGAAACTCCTTATCCAATGCCAAATGAACTGCAAGCAGAAGCACGATTAGAAACTTACTTTCATGACCACGGAGAAGACTCAGTTGATGCAATAATTTCAGAACTTGATATTTTGCGTACTCAAGCTCGAGGGTACGATATTGAAGTAAAAATCTGTCTAAAACTAATAGAGCAATTAGAAAAGAAAAAAAACTACCCAAAAATTATCGAGCTTATTCAAGATTTGCTATACCGATTTAAAAAATTTGATGTGTCATTAGGCTTTAGTCAGCTTTTAAGAACCTATCTTGAGAAATTTTTTGTAATAGACAATGAAAGTGCATCAATAGTAAAAACCATTGGCTTATTTGTCAGATACAAAACGATCATTGAACATTACTCTATATATGAAACAATTGCTGAACGTATTGCTTACCAATATGAGCGACTTGATTTACTAGACAAAGCAGCAGAATTGCTTACTGAGCTGTCTCATAAAACTTCAACTAAAGAGAAAAAAATTGAGTATCAATTAAAGCTTGGAAATATATATGTGCAAGACTCTAAACCTGAAGAAGCGATTCGACTTTTGTCAGACATATACTCAAAAATCGAGGGAAAACAGCAAGAAGAAGTAGCCAAGATTTTATCTAAAGCACACTGCTTAAAAAAAGAGTTTCATGTTGGAGTTCAATGGTTACAACGTCATCCAACTCAAGAAAATAAGCGTACAATAGCAAATATTTATATCGCTAATGAAGATTACGCAAATACAGCAAACAGCTTGAACGACTACTTATCAACGTTAACAGACAAAGAAGAAGATAATGATGCTCGAGAGCTAGGGCTTGTACAGCTAGCAGCCACATATCATATACAAAATAATTATGAGCAGTTAAGAACTTTATACGATACTAACAAAGACTTTATGCAAGGGCGTAAAAGTGAGAAAATATTTACTACGCTGTGCCGTAAGCGAGCTGAAGATCTTAAAACATCTCAAGAGGTACAAGATTATGTTAATGATGCTGATGTGCTAAGAGAGATTTTTGAGGGCGCAAGAGTGCATGAATAATAGAACACTACCTTGATAAAGAATACTCTTTATGATATTGAGGGACATTATTATATTTATAAGGTCCCTCCAATGAAAATTCTCAAAACATTATTGCTATCAGCTGTTCTATCAAGTGGGGCAGTATATACTGCTACAACTGCTACAAATGAAGCAACATCAACATCAGAATTAAATTATCCATCAGTAAAGCAAGCTTTATCTGACTGTTTAAGAATGCAGCAAGAGGCTCCAGAGCTTCGAAAAGAATTAGAGATAGGTTCAAATATTGAAGACAGAGAAAAATATCTAAAAAGCTTAGACACTGAAATGGAACTGAAAAAGCAAGAAGAGGATATTTATGCACAATTGGCCTCTATCGCACAAACCCCTGAAAATCCTCATGCGATGAATGCAATCATAGATCTTCTCAATGCTCATGAGTATGAACATTTATATGGACGTCCATTTGCACGAGAGGCTGCAAAGAAAATATTTGAAATAAATCCAGCGTGCATAGGAGCTCAGCAGATAATCATAGAACCATACATGACTGATTTTCTTAGAAAAACTAGAGAAGCAATGGATCCTGACGAGCCTAAAGTACTAGATGCAATACAGTATATCATTGCAATCAGACATTCTGAAAAACCATACACTTTTATTAGGGAAGATCTTGTAGACAATGCAAGAGATGCAACAAACAAAGACTGGTTACATGCTTCATTTTGGCTTCTTTGGGGTAATAGCGATCATCAAGAGTTAGCTTGCCAAAATCTCACTGTATTCGCAAAAAAGGCTTTAAGAAACATACCAGAAGGTCATTCAGTATACGAAGAAGCTCAAAGAATGCTTAGTGCGGAAAGTTTATAATTTCTAAAACAATTAACAAAACAAAAAAAAGCCCAGAATTTCTGGGCTTTTTCTTTACTCAAATAAAAGGTTTATACATGAAAAAAATAAAAAATGAAAACGTAATATCTTATCCAGACCAGCTCCAAAATTTACCCCTATTTTACCACCCTCATGCGCAGTTTCTATACATTTGACAAACACCTTGCAATACTATAAGTATAAATCCTAAAAATTTTATTTTACGAAAGGAATATTTTTATGAAAATTCTCAAAACGTTATTATTATCAGCCTCAATCCTAGCCTCTACCAATCTATACGCAATGGACGAAACATTAGACGAAACACCCACAGATTACTCAATAGCACACAAAATACTATGTAATGCTCTACATTCATCAGAAAAAATAAATGCTTTACTAAAAATTGCCAAAATGGCAAGTGACCCTCAACATCCAGATCAATTTCAGGCAATTATGGCTATCCAAAGTTGCAAACGCCATCTTGTAAAGGTTGCCGAGGATGATGCCATTATCACAATAGCAAATAGTCCTCAGCACGAAAATTGGTTAAGCGCCTCATTCAGATTGTTTGCAAGCACTACCCCAGGGCATGAAAGCATAGGACGCGCAAATCTTACCACATTTGTGCAAGGGGCTTTCAGATCAATGCCAGATGACAAAGAGTATGCAGGTATAGCTCATATTATGGCAGAAAACGTTCGACTATAATTTTTTATAAAAAGCTTTAATTAAGCAACCCAAAAACAAAAAAGCCCAGGAAATCCTGGGCTTTTTCTTTGTAACCGTATTCGTAAACAATTAACGCTTACTGAATTGGAACCTTCTACGCGCTTTCGCTTGACCGTACTTCTTACGTTCAACCACACGGCTGTCACGTGTTAAGAATCCACCTTGCTTTAACAGGCTGCGTAATTCAGGCTCAAAGTTTACCAATGCCTTGCTAATACCATGACGTACCGCTCCTGCTTGGCCTGATAATCCACCACCTGCAACTGTACACCATACGTCGTATTGACCATGGCGATTTACATTTTGAAATGGCTGACCAATAAGCATTTGCAATACCGGACGCGCAAAGTATTTAGCACCTTCACGACCATTTACCAATAGCTTTCCATGACCAGGCTTAATCCAAACCCTAGCAACAGCATTTTTACGTTTCCCAGTTGCATAAGCACGACCCTGAGCATCGACCTTCTTTTCATATTTAATAACAACATCAGATACATCGCTTGCGCTCATGACAGCTGCATTACTTCCTGAAACTGCAGACTTTAGGTCTTCTAGACCAACTTTATTTGTGGTCATTATTTGCTCCTTTTATTCTTAGAATTCATCGCAGCAACATCTAAAACTATAGGCTGTTGCGCTTCATGAGGGTGCGCTGCTCCTGCATAAACCTTTAAATTGCCCATGATTTGACGTCCCAAAGGACCACGAGGAACCATACGTTCAACAGCTTTAATGAGTACGCGTTCTGGGTGACGACCTGATAAAATTTGCCCCATGGTGCGCTCTTTAATACCACCAGCATAACCTGTATGCCAATAAAATATTTTGTCTTTTAATTTGTTGCCAGTAAATTGCACTTTTTCAGCGTTAATTACCACAATATTATCACCACAATCCACATGTGGCGTATAAGATGGCTTATGCTTGCCTCGCAAATGATTAGCTAACACAGCTGCTAGACGCCCTACTACTAAATCAGTAGCATCTACCAAAAGCCAGCTCTTCTTCACATCTTGAGGACGAATCGACTGAGTCGTTTTCATGATTTTTTTCCATTAATGAACCTTGAGATTTTATAGCGAATTTAAAAATTTATTGCAAGAAAAAATGTGAAAGCCGCAGAAAATATAGAATACACAGATATGGTATTATAATACCAGATTATTTTTTATTGATTAGACTTCTTGTATCTTGAAAATACCCCAAGTACTTTAGCTAGAGTACGAAGGAGGGAAAGGTGAATCTGTTAGACTTCTGAGGTTTTAAGCCTGTTCGAAAGATAAGATCCCTTTCCCTATAAGTTCAAAAGGTCGGACGGTATCGTAGGGCTT
>CANKYV010000007.1 GCA_947487955.1 Alphaproteobacteria bacterium | reverse complement strand
CTTTAATGTTCAAAAAATTCGGGTGAAAGACGTGTGGCATTTAACTGCAAAACTATCTCGTAAAATTCTTGCTCACACTGCTGCTTTCTTTATCAAAAAGTCTTTGCAGTTCGATCTAATCTTCTCTTAAAAACTCGCACACTGCGTTTATTAGCTTTTAACCATTGGAACATTTATGAAAGTACTTAAACTATTAGCCATCGGAATGGCATTATCAACATCATTGATGTGCATGGACCAAAGCGATCTTCCGTCAGCTGATCAAATACACACCCTTGTTTGGAATGTGTATGGCAGTCTTGAAAGATGTACAGATGCACAAAATAATAACGTTGTGGATGAATTTGAAAAGTTTTTCAAAAAGAGGTTGGAAGAAGCTAGCAACGGAACTTATCATGATGATATTTCGCATGCGCAAATTGCTCAATCTATGTCGATGTCAGAGACTGAAAAAAAGCTTTTCGAACGTTATTTAGATCTTAGTTCTCTGCTTTTATGCATTAATCATGATGAAGATGTAAAACCTCATGCTGATTATATCAATGGCATCGTGGAACAAACGGTAAAAACTTTCTTTGAAGATTGGACCATCATACCTGAATCTAAGATGCATGTGCAAAACCGTTATAAAAAGTTTTATGACTTGATAAGTAGATTATAAAATTGGCTAGTTTGACTCCAATTTCTCTAGTCAATGTAACACCCTACAAAGGATATCCTCTTTAGTTTCTTTGTGGGGCGTTTTTCGTTTTTAAAAAAGGCGGAAATTTAGGCGGGAATTAAATAATAAGCGCCGCATTTTTTGTTTAAGTTAAACATAAGGAAAAATCATGAAAAAATGTCTTTTTATAGCTACTCTATTTTTCAGTTGGCTGTTTGCAGCTGATGATATGGAAGTCGACGACAATGTAGTTATCTTTATGCAAAGCACCCCCATATCTAGCGATGTAAATGTAGAACCTATTAATAATTATATTGATTCTTTAGATATCAATGATGATGAATCTATAGTAGAGATTGGATTTTTGAAACATTTTTATCAACTTAAAAACTTGAGATTGGATTTTTGCTGTAATATTACAGATAACATAGCGCCTATTTTTCAATTAAGTAATTTACGTGCTTTATCTATAAGAGGAATTGGACTGACAAACACAAAACCTCTTGCGCAATTAACATATCTAGATGCATTGGATATTGGTGGTAATCCTATTAATACTTTTTGTCATATATCTAAATTAGTTCAATTGAAATATTTATCTGTTAATAGACTTTTCAAAGTTTCAAATCGTGAGCCATTACAAAAACTTGTTAATTTAATATATTTAGATATGGAATGTATGTTTATTGATTATGTGGATAAAGAAACTGGAAAAGAGTGGGGAAATAAATATCAATCTTTAAAATGGATTAGCAAATTAGTAAAATTAAAAACATTTATAGGTAATGGCAACAATCTTTTTAAGCCACGTGATTTTGAATTTGTTTTTAATCTGCCATCCATCGAAAGAATAGAGTGTGGTGGATGGGAATATTTATGCCCTGTTACACAAACGCAAATTAGGAATCATCCCACTTTAAAACATTTAAAAATTTAATTGTCCTATCAGCTGTCTTCCGACATAATCTTATGTATCACTTATGTAGTGACTATTATCTTCTGCAACTTTAATATTTCTTGTTCTAGGAGGCGAACTCTTTGAAAGTATTTCGCCCTTCTTTTTATCCCAAGTTATATCTCTCTTCATAATATCGTTTGCAATTATTTGCTTAGCTTTTGCAGAATTAGGATCATAACTATTAGTTAGTTGTGTATGTAAATCTTGCTCAGCTAATGGAGTAAACATTGGGCTATCAGCCTTAGCGGGAATTGCTGAATTTAGCACATCGTGCGCTTTAATAGTGCTATCGCTTTTCTTTATACAACAAGTCAGTTAAAGAAATTTCAAGTACCTTGCAGATCTTTAAAATTGTAAAAATACTAGGAATACATTTTTTACTTTCAATAAGACTAATTGTAGATCTATTAAGTTCCGCTTCATCAGCTAATTTTTGATGGGAAAGACCAATTTCTTTTCGTTTCTTGACGATTTCATCAGCCAGTTTAGAAACTATATTCGCTTCTATATGATACTTAGAATTTCTCATAGAGTGAAATTATGAATGATTTTTACTCAGTAAAATACGTGAATATAATCACTACATATGGTAATGGTTTAGTTGTTTACATAACAAAGCTTTTAGGAAACAAACTATGAAAATTAAAACAAGCACTTTATTAATAATATTGAGCACACAAATATGTGATGCCCCTACTTTGAACGCTTCTGTTACTAGTGTGTCTAAAAAATTTAATGGATTTTATGTTGGTGTAATTGCAGGTGCAGTTAGACCTACTATTGAGACTAATTTTGTTATTGATAACGTTGCTTATTCAAGCAAGGGAGCTAAGAATGCATTTGGTGGATTTTTATATGGAGGAATGGTTGGATATGGACATAATTTAAATACATTTTATTTAGGCGCAGAAATTGGTGTTCAATCTGATACTACAAATAAAAAGAAAAAGTATGTATTTACAGGACCTGGAGGGACAGGATCCTTCCAGTTAAAATATCAACGTGGACCAGTCCTGTCTATTGCTCCTCGTTTTGGTATAATTTGCGATAATTCTTGTATTATCTATATAAAGCCTGCATTTGAAATAAGTAAAGACAAGTTAGTAGCTGAAGATGTTGAGAGTACCAAGAAAAAGTTAAAATGTGTTTTCGTTCCTACCATTGGTTTAGAACAAGCCTTTTCTAATAATATTTTTGGTAAAGTAGAATATTCTTATAACTTAGGATCAAAAATTACTGAAAAAGTATCAGAAGATGGTATTAGCGGCTCAGTCTCAGCTGAATACACCTCTCATGCTGTTAAATTTGGTTTAGGCTATAGATTCTAGAACCAACAATTATTCATTGTGAATTTAATTATTTTTTTCACGTGAATAATTTGTATAAACACTACAAATGATATTGTTAATTAAACAACAACTAAGGAAACATTATGAATAGTTTAAAAAAATTAGTACTAATATTAAGTTTAACTACAATAGTAGTAGGCATGGAAGAATCCCCTATTATTGATGCACCTAAACCAGTCAAAGGTGCGGCAATGATAAATAACTCACAGTCAGTACTTGTAGAAGAAATGAGCAAACTAACTGCACAACTTAACGCACAACCTAAAATGTTAAATTTCGCAGATTTGCCTTATATGCAAAGATTTGAACTTGAATATGAGAGAATGTCTACTCAATTAAAAAATCAGATGATTAAGGAATTTGAAAAGACCCATAAGCCATCTTCATTTTCCCTTGGCAGCCGAGTAGCTGTAACCAACCAAGAACTAGCGGCTCGTATAGAGCAAGCAGAAAAAATCCTTGCTCAACAACGTCCGGCTTTGTTTCAAGCTTTGTATCCTGAAGTAGAAGCACTTCCTACGTATTTGGAATTAAAAAGAAAGTACCTTATCGAGTCAGCTATCGACATGAGCATGCTCTTAGCAAACAAAAATTTAAATGCAGCAGACACGATTAACGTATTATACATGATTCAAAATTTAAACAATAATGAAGCAAACTTCCATATGCGTAACCATGAGTATCAAGTTCAAAGCGCTATGTTGCAAAACTTAAAAACTAATAAAGATGCATAAGCGGATGTTATCGCGCTAGCTAATGGTGCCCTGCAAAAGATATTTGTGGGGCATTTTTATTTAAATTAAACGTAAGGAAATATTATGAAAATATTTAAACTATTAACACTTGGAATGGCACTCTCGACAGCCATAATTGCTATGGAATTCACTGACACGCAAACTCCAAAATACAGACGTACAGATGCTATTAACACGTATGAAGTTGATAAGCATTTGCATTCAGCTTTCAGAGGCGTTGAGTTGACACCTGCTCCAGTAGATCGAACACGAGAAGATAAAATGATTAAACAAATGTATGAAAACTATGTAACCTATATTTCAGCATTCTCTCCCTACAAAAAGCCACTCCCACAACAAAAATTAACGGACAACAAATCATGAAAAAACATCTTTTTATAGCTACTCTATTTCTCAGTGGACTATTTGGAATGCAAGAAGAAGCTGAGAATCCTCATGCTCAATTAACACATCTAAACTTAAGCCATAATGAATTTACCAATATTCAATTTATTGTACAGTTTTCCAATGTTCGTTCATTGACATTGAAAGGATGTCACACCCTTGAAAACAACTATTATCCGGTACAGTACTTAACAAAACTTGAGGAACTTAATCTAAATAAAGTTCTATTTTCTGATCTTACACCTTTAATTCCATTGAAATGTTTAAAAAAATTGAGCATGCAACAATCCATGGTGACAACTATTAGACCATTACTTGAATTAACCCAACTAAAGCATCTTGATGTTTCTTCTTCCAGAAATATTACAGATATTCATTTAATAGGATTAATGCTTAATCTCACACGTTTGAAAATGGAGGTTATTTTCACCGAAGATATGCGATCATATACTACATTGCAATTTTCAGGATCAATCCGTGCACTTAAACGTTTAGATGTTTCTTATAATCTATATGATGATGTATCGTGCATAAAAAATATTCCTAACTTGCAAGTGCTTTCTTTAAGAGGTTGTTATGATATTAAAAGTTATGACTTCTTATTAGAATGTCCTAAATTAGAAAAAATCTACATAAATAATGATCAGCCCCCAAAACATATTAAGGATGCTTTAGGGGATAAACTTATTCTTAAGAGTCCACACTCGAATTAGCATGAGATGGAGCATATCCTGGACCGTGTCTTAATTTGGCTGACTTCAAATGATTCCACTTGTCATTCGGGCCATTCCGCGTAAATTCCATTTTTACACCTCCCTTACCATGAGTTTGCGTATAAGGAGCAGCATGATCAAATGTTTCTGCCAATCGTCCTCTTACACGTACTGTAGCATCATCTCCAATTGTATGTTTTAATTGATGTTTTAAAGATTTATATTGTCCTTTCGATAACTGCACAAGACTATTTTTTGGAGGAGGATGGAGATCATACTTATGACGCCGTTCCATGGCTTCATCGCCTTTTTTAGCTAGTTTAGTATGTTTATAAGCAGAATCCTTGTTTGCAGAAAAATTCTTTACATAAATATGCTTTCTCTTAGAGACAGGAGTAATTTTACCACCATTCCCATATTTATTATCTTTGTTAGATCTACTCATTGTCTTTTCCTTTTTGCTTATCGTACCTTCCCACCGCATTAATAAACGCATCCAGAGCAGCATTTTGCGAAGCTGGCCTCTTAGCTATCGCCACGCGATTCATCGCTGCTAGCAGCCGTCTATCTGTCCATAGATGTGCACCAGCTTTTAAACCACCATACATCGCTGCTACGCCCACTAAAGGCATAAATGCAACACCAGAGGCTGCCGCCGTGGCTGCCGCGCCATAGCGCTTGATCTGGCTGATTAATTCAGTCGTATGTGCTGTATGAGACGTATTGGCTATTTGATTAAATATCTTTTTATTATGGGTCATCATGTCCATTGTATTGTCAAAATGCTCTACAGCTTTTGGACCCACCGCAGATAAAGCTTTTTTAAATTCTTTCTTGATGCCTTTGTGTTTGTTGTTCACAAAGTTCGTATAAGCGCTATTAATATTAAAACGACCCTGACGATTTCCTAAATCCGCCATAAAACCTTCTGAAACCAAAAGATCCGCTTCTCTTTTAAGCGAATAACTACTGGCACTATTCATCTTTTGCGTAATTAACGCATTTTCAGCTTGATACACACGCTGTTTACGAAAGATACAATTTGCCATTTCAAGAACTAAATACTCCTCAGAAGTACCCTGTGGTTTATACTCTTGCATCAACGTTTCTTGCAACTTGGCAAATTCATCTGTATCTTCCCAAGGTAGTACTGGCACACGCGATAAAACGCCATGCTTCGTCGCATTATAGTGCGTGCTTATGTAGCTATCTGGATTTCTGGTGCTTTTAGTTTGTCTTTTTGTCATAGGTGCTCTCAGTATTTGTGAGATCATTATATCATATGATTTTTGTACAGTAATCAAATCTGTAATCTCATATCATTCATAAACTGCATCAACGTATCATTCATTGCTAGCCGTTGCGCTTCTTCTCGACCCTCCACAACATCACTAGCATCAAATTCATAGATAGCTGCTCGTTCTTCATAAAAATCAACGTAAGCCGATAAGTCTGTTGAATTTGATAAAACTAGCGGTTCTCCTTTCAAAATCGTCTTTTCGTTGTGAATATAATCATTTTCACCTGTTTGGTGTGTTTGAATTGTTTGAATATCTTCTGTTGCCTTACACGTGGCAGTTTTTCTAAATTCTTCACCTAACACTTCACAAACATTACTCTGTTTACTTTGTGTTTGAATTGTTTGAAACGATGCAGGTTTATTATTTTCCTCATCATTCCAAACACTGCAAACATTTCCAAACATAGAATCAATAATCGATTCTTTCGTTGACAAAGCCTTGATTTTATTGAGTTTTTGACCATCCCAAACAGAACAAACACCGCAAACATCAATTTTTGGTAATTGTCGTGCAAGATTTTCAATAAGCATTCGATTGTTACTCATTATCGCCACCTACACTGGTAATAGCCGGAGCAATACAAATCACCCTTTGTTGTTTTTCCCTTGGAATAAAGATGCTTTGTGTATTATTACCCTGGTTGTCTTGTAGTATCGCTCCTTTGTTAGCAAGTTCTTTTAGAAAAGTTTTTTGATCTTTTCCTTTCAAGATTTCGTCATAAAAAATATTTGGAAAAAAATAATAATTCCATGCCTCATCTTCAAATTTCCTATAACCAGCTCGATTATAAGTTTTTTGCTCAACAGCGATATCTTGCGTATAAGTATTCTCAGTATTTTTACCCCATGGATTTTCAAAACGAGAACTACCATGTTCATTAATAAAGCTAATAAGACGATTAATAATTTCCGTTAATTCGTGAGAATTATTACCTCCGCGCCTCTCAACCCAAGATTGAAAGAGCTCATTAAGTGATTCACTTAATATTCCTAAAGTAGGTGCATCTTGTTTTGCTTCATTTGGATGTTGTGGTAGAAAATTTAAAAACGTTACCACCTCACCAACAGCTGCTAGCAAAGAAAACTTTCGGCCACAGCGTGCAACCTGACCATTCGCGTTAGTGGGCACAAACTTATCCATCCACTCCTTTTGAAGAGCTTTAATAAACTGTATTATTGTTTCTTGCGTTTCCTTATTTTGCGTAAGATGGATTAACCATGCATCAATTATCACTCCCGAATATTGTTCAGTAGCTTGCTTTAAGTAGTCAGATAATTGTTCACCTTTTTCGAAATCATGCAATGTTTTGTAAATTCCATAATCATTCCCCATATCAGCATAAACTTCTATAAAGCGTACAGACTGCCCAGCACGTTGGGTTTTGCCAATATCGTTCAGTTTTCCTTCAAGCCCAACTTCTCCTGTGCTTAATATAACAGCTCGAAACGTAATTATAGGACGAACGTCTCCCTTTTTATTAGCACGTCCTTTACCAGAACCATTCCCCAGCATATAAGCCATGTTATCCGCTGCTTTAGCATCAACTTCACCCAGCTCATCAAAAATCAGCAGTCCATCATTCGCATTTCTTGCAAGTGATTCTGCAGCATTGTCAGTTGTGCGCCAGGAATGAATTTGATTGCCCCAGATTGAGCGAGCAACACGAATTGCTGTTGTCTTACCAATTGAAGAACTACCCGACAAATGAATCGCAAAATTTTCTTCGCCTAATAAGGGTAGTAATGGCGCAGCTAAGGCAGCACAAGCAGATAAATATAAAATGGGATTACCAACGATATACCTCCCTATATATTGCTGCCATTCTTCAATGGTGCCTGAATACTCAATTTTTTGTATAACACTGTGTGACGGCAAAAAAACACGCTCTGTTGCCAAGCCATAAACTTTTTCTGGAAGTATATATTGCTTTTTGAACCAGCCTACTTTGTCTACACACGTAGCTTTAGCAGTAGGTTTTGATGATGAAAGATAATCCAGAAATTTATTGCGTGCCTGAACTTTTGAAGCTAAGCATACTCCTCGAGATAAAAGATTTTTTCTTAACTCTTCACCACTTCCTGCTAAAAGCTCCATAGGCATGACATACTCCTTTTTAATCCCCTTAGGGTCTATATATTCTAGGATACGTCCATGATTGAGATCATTTTCATCGCATGTCCAAACTGTGACTATCAAGTGACTGCACATAAAGGTCCATTCTTCAACCTCTGTCTCTTTATCAATTTTTAGTATTGTTAGGTATTGAATGCCAGATTTTGTAACTCGGTAGCCATAGGGAAGAATTGGAATATTTGTTTGATTATGCACAGTCATGTTTTCAGCTTTACATTCCTGCTGCTTTTCTAGTTGACTTTTTACAGCTTCCAATCCTTCCAAAACATGAAGATCATTCCAGTCTGTAGGTTTAGTATCTGTATTTTTAAATACGGGAAAAACAACGGAACACCCATGTTTATTTGCTGCTTCTTCAGCTCTTATTCTTCCGGTATTAGACCCCTTCCATTGATCATCATCTCCTGTAATGCAAATTTTTAAACTTGAATATTTTTGTTTCAAAGCTTTAACAACAGGCTCTATGTTGTCCGCGTCAAAAGCAACAACTACAGGAGTACCCGTAGCCATATGCACACTCGTAGCTGTAGCATACCCTTCAGCAACGTAAATAAAAGGCGTATCTTCAAGTGTGTCACCAAGTACATGAAAGCATCTTTTTTTACGACCTCCTGTTAAAAAAGATTTAAAACCGGATTCATGAATATACTGCAAGCTCCAAATCTTTCCTTCGATATCTTTGATTGGCACAACAATAGTGTTCTGATCAAAACGTGTACCAATGGCTGGTATCATTTTCCGAGTGAGATATCCTGATTGTCCAGTAAGAGCATATGATTGCCATTTTGTGTCTGCTTCTTGAGCAGCTGCCTCTTGGCGGAGCGCCACTTTTTCTGCCTGTTCTGCTTGAGTTTTTTTAGATAACTCCATTTGTTCTTGAACAATTTTTCGTTCCGCAAAAGTAAGAAGATCATATTTAATTGACCAGTTTTCCTTTATGTCACAGCTCCAATCGCCAAAGGCACCTGCCATTCCATAGAATACGTACCAGCCATCCTTATTGCCTTTACCATCAGGGGCGAAGCGATGAATTTCTCCATCAGCAACAATTTTTTCATGACACGCTATTCCTGACTGGCGCATTGCATCTAAAAATTCTTGCTCATTATTCCTTTGATTTGAAGCGTGGCTTGGTGTAGCGTTGTAATTGATACTTTTGTTAGCCCCACCGTTCGCAGCGGTGGGGTCTTTTTTGATGATGTTCATTTACCGGCTCCTTGTTTGTGTGGTGGACGTTTGTTCGCAAGACTCTAAAAATGCTTCTAATGCATCTTTCTTATAGAAGACCTTAGAGCCTACTTTTAAAAACTTTGGCGGCAATCCTTGCCAGCGTCTTTTACGCAAAGTAGCTACTTTAAAACCAGTGATTTCACTAGCGGTATGTTCGGTTAGTAATATTTTATTGGCCATAAATTTCTCCTTTATTGGCAATGGCTATCAATTTCTCCCTATATTTTTGGCTAATAAAGTGCGCGAATCACTGAATCCTAAAAATTTAAAAATTGGCGTGTGATTAGTAGAATGATTAGTTTTCTTTGGAAAATTCAATTTGGAAAAAATGAAAAGTTAGGAGATGCTTCACGACAAATAACTACATAATAGTCTGGCGAGACTATATTCAAAATGTGGAGGGGTTTAGGATATATATGGAAAATTAAAGCTCACGGGCCAAAATTTGAATACGACGGGGTGTTTTATCAAATTTTATGCTACTGATTGTTCTTTAACCATTTTTGGTGCAATTTTTTTATATGTTTGAAGGTGGAAAAATAAGTGTTCGTTAAGTAAGAAAATTTTTCGTGACTGATTAGCACCTTAAAATGCCTTTTGATGCTCTTATTTTTTTGTTCGCTTATTATTTTGCGTACTCTTACAAAAGAAGCTATTTTTGCATCTAATCCAGAGTCTTCGAAATATTTTTTATACAGCTCTTTTGCAATCTCTCTATCTGGCAATTTGGTGTGTTCCCGCTTTATTTCAAGATACCTATCAAATAGAAACTCATTAGTTATTGCGTGCCCTTCTTTTATTTTTTGTATATCCGAAATATTTTTAAATGAATTTAAAGTTTTATTTATTTCTGTACTTCTTTTTAGGAGGCCTGTAGAGCAACATTGTATGGATTTTATAAGGTCATTAATTTCTACAGCAAGTGTGTTGAATATATAAAGTTTTATAAAATAATTTCCTGCAATTTTTATTTTTTGATCATTGGTCATACTCTTCGTATCAGAACAGAACTGTTTGCATGATTGCCTAAAAACACGATTCATGCGGTTGATGATACGATGATAAAATCCCCAATCTTCTGCCAAAAAAGTTTTGTAAAATGGACTCGAACCGTCTATATAATCGAATTGCTTAGATAATAAATCAGGTCTTTTTGTCGTTCTTTTTTTACCTTGAATTTCTGAACGTAGTAAATTTCTAAAAAGCTCCCGGGAGATAATGTTAATTTCTAGTGTGGCCTTCCCGTTTATTAGAATTTCCGAGTGCCTAGGAATTTTTACTGATTTGTAAAGCCAAGGAAGAGAGAACAAATTCATCTCCCCATCCCAAAAGCTATGCATTATTTTTGTGAGAATATAATCACTGTCAGATTTATCCAACCCAAGAGCTTTGCCAAGGTCGTTAAGCAAAATAAATTTTTGATCTTTTAAGTATTTTCTGAAGGTTCTAGTTTTTTTGAAGTCGTCTGTTTCTTCACTAGTTCTTTCTTCCTTTCTAAGATTTTCTATTTGCGCTGACACAACATTTTCCCATTGTCATTGATATTGCTTATTTCACTTGCCTTATTAATATGTGTGCCAATTTGTGCGGATGCATCCCAAAGCGTTTTTCCTGCTAGATGTGCATAGCGTGCAGTAGTTTGCGTTTGCTTATGCCCTAAAAGAGCTCCAATTATAGGAAGAGAAAGGCCATTTGATGCTGCTACAGAAGCAAAAGTGTGACGTAAGTCATGCAGACGTACCTCTGCAAGTCCTGCTTTATTCCTAATTCTCTGCCAGGGTTTCTGTAAATTGATCAAGTGAGATTGATTTTTCCTGCCCGTAATGACATAGGGGTTATCTTGTTCCCTCGGAATGCTATTCAGGAGTTCAAGGGCTGGTGGTGATAGATACACAGTACGTTTACCAGTTTTACTATCACCTAGGAAAAGGCAGCTCTTTTCAAAATCCACTTCTTGCCAAGATAAGCTCAAAATTTCATTTAATCGACATCCTGTTAATAGCAGTAAGCGAATAGCATAAAGCACACTAGGCATTTCTGCTTTTTTTGTTTCTTCTTCAAATAGCACTTGTTGCAAGCGCATAATTTCAGCTTGGCTTAAAAAGCGTTCTCGTTTATTTTCAGGATGTTTTTTTACATGGCGACACGGGTTAGTACCGTCAGGACGATACCCCCACATTTCAGCTAAATTTAACATTTTGGATAAAAGGCTAAGCATGCGATTGGCATTGATCTTTTGCATAGTTTTCTGTAAGCCAACAATATCTTCCCTTGAAAGGGAGGAAATTTTAAGATGACCAAGATGAGGAACAATATACATCTCTCCAAGCCTTTTATCTCTTTCTTGGCTTGATGGCTTTTTGTGTGGTGCGTACTCTTGCATGTAGCGACAAAATAGCTCTTTAATAGTTGGATTATTACGTAGCTGCTGTCTTTCGGAAGAGGGATCATGTCCCTTAGTAACTGCAGCTAACCATTGTTGTGCTGTCTCCCTTGCATACTCACATGTAATTACTCCGTGATCACCAATCTTGGGGCGACGTTGCCTACCATCGCGTGTACGGTAGTAAAGAAAATAACTTTTGTTGCCGGTAGAAGTGATTTTGCATCCAAAGCCTTTAAGCTCTGTATCCCATATGATCGTATCTTTATCAGCTGAGTTGGCTGCATCTATGACTCTTTTAGTTAGTTTAGTTGTTGGCATAGCTAAATCTTCAGCGACATTTTTTAGGTAGCTTATAGGTAGCAGAAAAGAGAAAAATAGGGAATAACGTAGTAATAGTAATTATCAGATTAAATGGCTATAAAGCTTGAAAAATATCAACTAAGCACAAAGCATAAAAATGTAAAAAAATACAAATCCAAGAATCATAATCCGGGTGTCGGGGGTTCGAGTCCCTCCTCCGCTACCATCTTTCTTTCTAACTATTGTTAATCCATCACCGATAGGTAACATGCAGATGTCTACACGAGGATCATTTTTTATGATTTCGTTTAGTTTTTTAATAGTCTGTGTGCTCGAATCTGAGTGCATTGGATTAATTACACGACCTTTCCACAAGACATTGTCGATAAGTAAAACACCGTTTGGTCTGGCAATTCTTAATCCTTCTTCATAATAGTCTAGATAATTGCTTTTATTTGCATCTATAAAAATAAGCTCAAAAGATTCTTCCTTAAAATCTTTCAAAGTTTCTAAAGCAGGTCCTATGATCAGTTGAATGCGATTATCGACCTTTGCTTCTTGCCAGTATTTTTTTGCAATTTTTGTCCATTCAGCGTTTTTATCAAGTGTAATAATATGAGCAGTGGGAAGTGCTAATGCCATACAGAGAGAGCTGTAGCCAGTGTATGTTCCTATTTCTAAAATACGTGCAGGATTAAGAATTTTAACAAGCATTGCTATAAACTGTCCTTGCTCAGGCAAAATTTGCATGGTGCGCTCAGGCATATTTGCTGTTTGTTCGCGTAGTTTTTTTAAATATTCAGGTTCACGAACACCGACTTGTAGAAGGTATTCACGTAGTTCTTTTGTTAATTCTATAATTTGTTGATCTTGATAAAAGCTCATAATAATTTTTTTAAGCGTTTTTTTGATACTATAGAGGAGAGCGAAAAAAGGCCAGATATGATGAGATTTTACAAAATAAAAAGCCTGCTATGCAGCAGGCTCTTTATGTTGATTTGTATTATTACTTAGTGAGCAAGAATTGCTAACAGTAGTAAAGCTACAATATTAATGATTTTAATCATTGGGTTAATAGCTGGTCCAGCAGTATCTTTATAAGGATCTCCTACCGTGTCACCAGTGATAGCTGCTTTGTGAGCTTCAGAGCCTTTACCCCCAAAATGACCATCCTCAATGTATTTTTTTGCGTTATCCCAAGCACCACCGCCGGATGTCATGGAAATAGCCACAAATAAACCAGTTACAATGGTGCCCATTAAAGTAGCGCCCAATGCAGCAAAGGCTTCAGCTTGTCCAACAACGCAGTTAATAATCATGTAGATTGCGACCGGTGCTACTAGTGGTAGCAAAGATGGAACAATCATTTCTGTAATTGCTGCTTTTGTAAGCATGTCAACGGCTGCACTGTAGTCTGGACGAGCTGTTCCTTCCATAATGCCTGGAATTTCCTTGAACTGACGACGAACTTCAACAACAACAGCGCTTCCTGCTCGTCCTACAGCTTTCATGCCCATAGAAGCAAATAAGAAAGGAAGCATACCGCCTATCAAGAGACCGATTAATACATATGGGTCTTCTAAGCTGAATTCCACCGAAAGAGATGGAAAGTAATGCTTAAGATCTTGAGTGTACGCAGAAAACAGTACGAGCGCTGCTAAACCTGCAGATCCAATAGCATATCCTTTTGTAACTGCTTTTGTTGTGTTTCCAACTGCATCTAGTGCATCAGTTACTGCTCGCACCGACTTTGGTAGCTCAGCCATTTCAGCAATTCCACCTGCGTTGTCAGTTACTGGGCCATAAGCATCAAGTGCTACAACCATGCCAGCTAAAGCTAACATCGTAGTTGCAGCAACGGTAATGCCTAATATACCTGCTTGAAGATAAGCAACCAAAATACCAAGACAAATAATTACCACAGGAAGGGCAGTTGATTCTAAAGATACTGCCAAACCTTGAATAATGTTTGTTGCATGGCCTGTTGTGGAAGATTGAGCAATGCTGCGTACAGGGCAGTAGCTAGTAGAAGTATAATACTCAGTAACCCATACCAACAATCCTGTTACAGCCAATCCAGTTAATCCACATATGTGTAAAGATGTTACACTGAAGCTTTGATTATTTATTACCATTGCTTCTGTTACATCTGCAAACATATGATTTGTGACCCAAAAGATTAGTCCCGCTGATAAAACTGTTGTTGCAATTAAGCCCTTATAAAGTGCTTTCATAATATTTTTATCTTCGCCCAAACGAACAAAGAAAGTTCCTATAACAGTACCAACAATACACACTGCACCTAATGCTAGCGGATATGTCATCAATTTTTGTTGTAAATTACCAGTGAAGTAGATTGCAGCTAGAAGCATTGAGGCAACAATGGTTACAACATATGTTTCAAAAAGATCGGCTGCCATTCCTGCGCAATCACCAACATTATCACCAACGTTATCGGCAATAACCGCAGGATTTCTAGGGTCATCTTCTGGAATTCCGGCTTCAATTTTTCCAACAAGATCAGCACCTACGTCAGCGCCCTTTGTGAAAATACCACCGCCGAGGCGGGCAAAAATAGAAATAAGAGATGCACCAAAACTTAAAGCGATTAGAGCTTCTAGTAGCTGACGTTGCTCGACACCAGCATTGGTTAAATAGAAATAGTACAAAGCTACGCCTAGCAAACCAAGTCCTACAACTAATAAACCAGTGATAGCACCAGATTTAAAAGCAATCGCAAGAGCTGGAGCTAACCCTTTACGAGCAGCTTCTGCAGTACGTACGTTAGCACGTACTGACACGTTCATGCCTACGTAACCAGCACATCCTGATAAAAGGGCTCCCAAAAGAAAACCTACAGCTACTAAATTGCTCATGAAAAATCCAAGAGCCGCTGCTATTACAATGCCTACAACACCAATAGTGCTATATTGACGATTAAGATAAGCTTTCGCTCCCTCTTGAATTGCGCGTGCAATTTCTTGCATGCGATCTGTTCCTGCAGAACATGCAAAAACACTGCTAGCTGCGAAAATAGCATATACTATTGCTAACGCTCCGCAGCTAATAATAATTAGTGATAAAGAATCCATATCTCATCAAGTTAAAAGTTTCATGTATTCCTTATACTAAAAATTTGAGTGAGCGTCCAATCAGCATTAACTAAAATTTTTAAGTTCATTGACTGCTTAATTAAATAGTTATTTCATGAAAGAGACATAACTGTTAGTTTTGAAGCAAAGTTTTTTTTATTTAATTTGAGTAGATGTTTCTTATATTAATTTTGTGTAGCGTAAGTGCTCTGATATTTCTTGCGCATTACAATTTTTGGCGTCCTAGGTGTAATTCTTTTTGGCCAAGAATTTTAATGTACCATAATACGTCGAATGAACCGCTAAGCGGCATGAATATTTCTTCGCAAAAATTGGAAAAGCAAATTTATTATTTAATTAATAAAGGATATACATTTTTAAAAATTTCAGAACTGACTCACTTTAATAAAAAAGCAAAGCATGTTGTTTTAACTTTTGATGATGGGTTTGTGGGAAATTATACTTACTTGTTTGATCTTCTAAAGCGTTATAACGTTTCTGCTACAATTTATTTAACGCCAAAAATCAAAAATATAGTTTCTTTGAGCTCTAATCATATTAAAGAAATGCAAGAGAGTGGGTTAGTTGAGTTTGGTGCGCATACTATGACCCATGTAAATTTAGAAAAAGTAGATGATAAAATTGCTCAAAAAGAAATTGTTCAATCGAAAAAAGCTGTTGAAAAATTAACTGGGTTCACATGTTTTTCATTTGCATATCCTTATGGGCGTTATAATGATCATCACATAGAAATGGTTAAAAATGCCGGATTCACAACTGCAGTTACTACAAAAAAAGCTATTCTTGCCTTTGATAATGCGAATGCTTACACTTTGCCAAGACTAAGTATTAATGGCTGTGTAAACATGATTCAATTTTATTTAATTCTTAGTCGGGGGCGATACAAGCTATGACTCCAATTAAAGCAAGCGTTTACATAATATGCTGCAATGAAGAGCAACATATAGAGCGGGTACTAGAGAATGTAAAAGAATTTGATGAGGTAATTTTAGTTGATAGCGGAAGCCATGATAAAACTCTCGAGATTGCACAGCGCTTCGCCAATGTTGTTATCCATCATCAACCTTGGTTTGGGTATGCAAAGCAAAAAGCTTTTGCGTTGAGCCAATGTAAAAATCTTTGGGTGCTTAATCTTGATGCTGATGAGCTTTTGTCAGATGAGTTAAAAAATGATATTAAAAATGCAATTGCTTTAGATAATTGTGATGCATTGTCGTGTTCGTTATCAGAAGTATTTTTGGGAAAATCTTCTCATCGATTTTCTAAGCACGCAGACAAAATTCGTTTTTTTAAGAAAGCACTTGGTCGTTACAATTTAGATATATTGGTTCATGAATCTATTTCTGTAAGAGGAAAGATCCATCATGCGAATGGAGTGATTTATCATTATGGTCTTACATCTATTGAAACCATGATCAAAAAAAATAACGAATATTCAACACTTGCTGCGCTTACAAAGTTTGCACGTCATAAGCGGTTTAATATTTTTAAATTGGTCTGTATTTTTCTTTGGGCATTTTTTAGAGCCTATTTTTTGAAGCGTTTATTTTTAAATGGTGCTAGAGGTTTTATTCATAGTATGTCGATAGGCTTTTATGCCTTTTTAAAAGAAGCAAAATTGTACGAATTAGAGGTGACGAAGGGAAGGTAAACTATATATTTCTCTTAACTGAAATAACTTTTTGTTTTATGTAGTGCGTCGGTGTTCTTTATTTCTATAAACCGAACAGCAGGATATTTTTCACGCAAATACGTAATTGGTTTTTCAACACGTTGATCAAAGCTCCACATATATTTAAGTAGCTTACAGCTTACGCTCTCATGGCATCCTTCAGCTCGATCGTCTATTTCTAGATTTTTGGAAAAAATTCTTCTCAGTACCCGATAATAGCAAAACCATCGTGGATAATTTAGAAACAAAACAAGACCAGCTTTTGAATAACGAATTTCAAGTGATTTGATGCTGTTTCCATCAATAATCCATTTGTCTTCATTGACAAGGGATTCTTGGATACTTAGAAATTCTTGAGTATCTCTTTCTATCCAGTTGTTGACGAAAAAATGCTTATCTAAGTGATGTAGTGGTAGTCCTGTTATTTTATGTAGAGTTAACGCAAATGTTGATTTTCCACTACCTGGTCTACCAAATATCATAATTCTTGATGGTAAGTTTTTCATTTGTTCACAAAAGCCCATGTAAAAGTTTGAAGAATATGCTGTGATTCGTCAAAGTTGCATCTTATATTATTTAGTTTCAAACTTGAACATCAGTTATGGGTCTAAAATGTAAAAAGCAATGAAATTATCAATTATAAGATTTGTAGTTTTTATAGCCTTAATTATGACTTGTCATGCTGCAGAAATAGCAGCTTTCCAGATAGAAGATACAGGCTTAAATCGTACTCATTCTTTATTGAGAACATTTTGTAACTTTTGTGACGAGAGATTCTCACCAGCGAATAATTCTCACCTCTACGTGCAGCTATGCGCGTTCTCTGGTATAGCTATAGGTGGTTTTTTGGTTTGCAATGCGTTTTCCAATCATACAGCTAATTGGCAATGGCACTTAGGAAATTGCACTGATGACTCTCACACGGATGATCCTTTTGATAATAGACGAGAAATTTTTCCTCATACACATTCTTGTGAAATATATGAGTGCATAGGCAATGGATGTAGCGAATATTCTCATGGAAGGTTCATATTACTAATGGGATTAATTGTATCGGCAATTGACTTATCCATAATCTGCTGTTGCAAAAGGAGAGATTATCAACGTTTGCCAGCTTGATAGGGAAATCTATTAGACTCCTATCCCAAAAGCTCTTAAAGCCCAAGATTTTTCTTGCCAATCTTCTTCAACTTTTACAAATAGTTTTAAATGTACGCGGCGTTCAAGCTGAGACTCAAGTTCAGTGCGAGCGGTTTGACCTATTTTTTTTAAAGTTTGCCCACCTTTGCCTAACACAATTCCTTTGTGATTATCTCTTGAAACAACAACTGCTTGGCTAATTTTCACCGAGCCATTATCAAATTCTTCCCAGCTTTCAGATTCTACAAAAATGCTATAAGGAATTTCTTGATGTAAAGTCAAAAAAATTTGTTCTCGAGTGACCTCAGCGGCCCATGAGCGTACTGGAATGTTGGTTATTTGATCTTCAGGATATAGCCATGGTCCTTCTGGTACCTCAGCGCACAAATGATTAGCTAGGTCACTTATTCCATCATTGTGCAAAGCGCTGATCATAAAAATGGCTTTGATGTTTTGAAAGGCATTAATAGCCGTAGCAATTTGTAAAAGTTTATCTTTATCAATCAGATCAATTTTATTAAGGCAAATAATTAAACCTTTTTTTTGTTGTTCGCATAATTGTTGTGCCAGCGGTAAGTTAGGTTTTGTGACATCAATAACGAGAACATTGGCATCGGAGTCAGCGCTAGCATCAAATGCTTCTTTAACCATGGCATGATCGAGCATTTTCTTGGGAGTGAAAATACCAGGGGTATCAACCAGAATAAGTTGGCAACTGTCTTTAATTGCAATTCCCATGATTCTACTGCGAGTTGTCTGAACTTTTGGAGAAACAATAGAAACTTTCTGGCCTACAAGTTGATTTACAAGTGTAGATTTTCCAGCATTAGGAGCGCCTAAAATGGCAATAAATCCACATTTTTCCATTTTAAGATTTTTTTCTGGAAACATTTAGGCAAACATTGCCACTGAAACTCATGAC
Source organism: Alphaproteobacteria bacterium (assembly GCA_947487955.1). Taxonomy (GTDB): domain Bacteria; phylum Pseudomonadota; class Alphaproteobacteria; order Paracaedibacterales; family CAITNM01; genus CAITNM01. The sequence continues at coordinate 41,054 of CANKYV010000007.1, read as the reverse complement.
GTTTTTTCCTGTGTGAATTTCATATGACTGCGCGGTAATAGTGTTGTCTTGATGACAAGCCTTAATACCTTGATTGCCACTAATGTCTTGTGTCTGTGTGTTAAGAATCGCATGATTAGTTGTAGCTATCAGTCCCGAGTGATGATCAAAGCTAACTTTTTCAAAAAAATGTACTTCACGATTAGTTTCATAATAAGATGCTTGAGTTGATTTTAGCGATGCTGGTCCTTCAGGTTTTTCAAAAATTCCAACTGGATTATTTAAAGTTATTTTGTCGCCATATTGAATTGCTTTATCTGCATTAACAAATAAACGTGCTTGCGTTTGTGGGTTGTGTGATACCATGCGCAGCATTTTTGCCTGAGTTTTTTCAATTATAGTTTCAGGAGTTTGTTTTTCAGAGCTAACTTCTGGAGCAATATTTTCCAATGAACTTTTTTTGAGCAACATTAGGCTTATACCTATTATAACTGCTGGAAAAAAATACCGGAGTACGCGATTAGTTTTTCGGCGCATGTGTCCTCAAAAATTTCTAAAATTCAATTTAACGATAGCGTAGAAGAATTAATAAAGCTCTAAGCATTTGGTGCCCCCGGGGAGACTCGAACTCCCACGTCCTACGGACAACAGATTTTGAGTCTGCCGCGTCTACCAATTCCACCACAGGGGCGCTAGGTGATAATACTCGTTTTTTAGAAATCGTCAAAGAAAATTTGAGGGAAAATAATAACACGCTTTACAATTGTAGATGCTTTAAGCTAAAACCTTAGCATGCGTGTACTGTATTATTATCCGTTGTGTCCATATTCTCGCAAGGTGCGTTTGTGTCTTGCTGAAAAGAAATTGGATTTTTCTCAAGAAGCTGAAAATTTTTGGGAAAAAAGAGACGAATTTACAAATCTTAACCCTTTGGGGCATGTGCCTGTATTAATTGATTTGAATGGGTCAATTTTAGCTGATAGTACGGCAATTGTGGAGTATTTGGAAGAAGCATATCCTGACAGGAAATTGTATCCCGAAGAACTTTTAGCGCGTGCTGAAACGCGTAGGATTATGGCTTGGTTTGATACGAGATTTGCACAAGAAGTGAGTTTGGTAATTTTGTGGGAAAAAGCAATCAAGCGTATGGCGGCAAAAGCATTAGGACAATCAAGTACTGGACCTGATTCAAATCTTATACGTAACACTAAAGTAATAATGACAAATCATTTGGAATATTTAGCGTGGCTGATTGATCGTCGAAATTGGTTGGCTGGTGATCATTTTACGGTTGCGGATATCACTGCGGCTGCTCATATTTCTGTAGTAGATTATTTTGGTGATATTAACTGGGATAAATTTGAATCAGTGAAAAATTGGTTTATGCGTATCAAATCACGTCCAAGCTATCGAGGATTTTTTAGTGATAAAATTCCAGCTATTGCTCCTGCTCCACATTATGCTGAGCTGGATTTTTAGTGTGTAATACACCAAGGCCTTGATCCAAAATAAGTTTTTAAAAAGCAGAATCGTAAGGGATTATTATAGATAGCAATTCCACCTTCATGCTGCACGATGTTTCTATCAATAATTTTGTTAATTCTAAGGCCGTGCTTTTTTAGTGTGCGTTCATATCCAAAAGTAATAATGGTATTAATAGTAGCATTGTTATCAGTGATTTCATGCAAATATTGAATACCATCTTTAGGTGAAACTATTAAGAGTAGGTTTAGCTCTGGGAAATGATGATAAGGTTGATCCCAAGTCTTTATTTGGTTAATTCCCCATTCTTGAGCCCAGACATCAGTTGTAAAAGTGTTTCTTTTGGTGTTTGAAACATACATAGTGTTTTTGCTTTGGTATGCCATAATGTCGTTTTGTGAGTTTACATAAGCTATTGGAAGTTCGAAAAAACACCAGGACAAAATGCTCAGGATAATAGGAGCTATGCCGAACCAACGCCAAGATTTTTTCCATATGCATACCCATAACATACCGAAGCTAAATATAGCTAAAGAATGAGAAGGTACAGCCTTCACTTGTATAGCCGCGCCAGGAAGCAATGCTATATTTTTTGCTATCATGCACAGTAACATTAAGCTTTTTTCCCATAACCAGAAAAGAGTATTACTTCCACTGAAAAACAGTGAAAATACACTAAAAGTCCCAGAGGCATAACTAGAACACTGACCAAGGGAATAGCTAGTAGATTTCCTAAAATGGATTGAGCAGTAAAGCGTTGGAAGAATGCAATACTGTAAGGTGTTGTGGCTAAAGATGCTATTAATGTCGTCATGAAGATTCCAAAAAGGGCCCATAAGATTTTTTTTATTCCTAAAAAATTGCTGGAATTCTGAAAGATTTTTTCTTGTAAGGTGGGCCAGGCTGATTCATAGAACGCTAATAAACCAAGAACAGCAGCAAAAGAGAGCTGAAAACTAGCAGATAATAAGCTTTCTGGAGAAAATAGGAGAACTGTAAATGCCGCTAATGCTAAACTTCTCATAGAAAAAGCTGTGCGATCTAAGCACACAGCTAACATTGCAAGTGAGATCATAATAAATGACCGTTGCACAGGGATACCAAAATTAGCGATTGCCATATAAAACGTGCTGGCAATAACTGCCAAGCATGCAGAGACTTTTTTTACAGGAAAACGCATAGAAAAGATTGGCCACAAACACATAAATCGGCGTAACAATAAAAAAACAAGACCAGTGATTAAGGTCAAATGTAATCCTGAAATTGCTAAAATATGGGCAAGCCCTGCGTCGATGAATGATTGGCGTAATTTATGAGGAATATAACTACGATCTCCGGTTACTAGTGCTGAAGCAATGGCGCCATATGGTTCTACTAAATTTGATAATAATTTTTGTGTAAGAGTGTGACGGTAATGAGTGAATGGTCTGGTTTTAGTTTTTTCGTGATGCAAAAGATTATCTATACTTATTGTGCCTCCAATACCTTGAAGGAAAGCAGATCGCCTAGCAAAATATCCGTATAAACTGCTTGGCATAGGGATAGGATAAATTCTAGCAGCAATGGTAAGTTGATCCTGAATTTGAAAATCTTCAGCCAACTGTTTCGAAATGTTTAAACGAAGTTTTGTTGCGTAAGGAATTTTATCAATTGTTATTTTACTAAGAATGATTCTGTAGGTGTTATCATCTTTATATGGGTGATTTTCAATAGATTCTACGCATCCATTAATATTTTTACTTTTTTGAACTGCTTCAAACATTTTAGTTTTGTTCAAATGTATGTGTGTGCCGATGATACAAAAGCCAACGCAAAATCCAATTATAATGTAAGAAATTAGACCGTAATGAGGATTTTTAATAGTATGTATCACAGTTGAAATTCCAAGAAAAATTAGAGAAGTATAGAAAAATATTCCAGGCTCACTGCTTAAAGAAAAATAAGCACTTATTCCAAAAATTAAACCGACTGGAATCCAATGGACCCAGCGTGATTGTTCAGAAAAATAAATGCCTAGTAATTTTGAATTTAGATATTTAAACACCTTGTGAGGTGCCTAATTTGATATTTCTTCGTTTAAGAATGGTTTCGTGGAAATTGCTCCATCTGAATTTTCAAGAATTTGCTCAACTTTTAAACGAGCATTCTTAAGCTGATTATCGCAGTGATTTTTTAAACTGATTCCGCGTTCGAAAGTCTTAATCGCTTCATCTAAAGGACATTTCCCCTCTTCTAGGTGTCGAACTAAAGACTCTAATTCGCTTAAAGCTTCTTCAAAACTTAATTTCTCAACTGCTTGCATGAGGTCTTGTGGATATTAGAGCTAATGACTTTACTTAACCTAATTCAGAGTCAAAACTCAAGAATATTTTTATATGGGCCTTCTGTCAATTTAGCGAATTTTCTTGGATATCGCGTCAATTACTCCATGAATAAATGATACATCCTTTTTTTCAAGAAAACCTTTTGCAACCTCTAAATACTCATTAATGACAACAGAAGTTGGGACAGTGGGTGAGCAAGTTAATTCATAAAGAGCGCAGCGAAGCACTGCTCTGCTTAAACTTGGTAATCGCTCAATCTGCCATTGTTCTGTAAGTTGGTTAGTTATTTGTTCATCAAAGGCATATAAATTGTTTGCTAAAAAAGTTGTAATTTCTGTAAAAAAATCTAAATCAGGTTCTATAGTGCCTTTGACGTCATTCCCAAAGCGAGTTTGCAAAAATTGATGAACTACGTCTTGTCTATCTTCAGGGTTTTGCTCCATCTGATAGACAGCTTGTACCGCTGCTACGCGCGATAAATGGCGTGCACTGCCATAAATTTTTTGAGGTTTATCAAACACTGATTAAGCTGCTGCGGCGAATGGCGGGTTAAGAAGTTGATGACGAAGCATCATGAGATTCACTAACGATTGCACTGCTAATTGTATTTTTGAAACATAACGAGTAGCTGCATGATTCAAATCTCCGCCTTCTTTTTCAAAAACAACAACACTTGAAGACGGTACACCTGCGTGGGTTGTTAAATTAAGAAGGGTATCCCAAATGCAATAATGATTTTCTTCCGCTATATCGCCTTTATAATTAAGGCCCAGAATTAGATATCCTTCCGGAGTTCTGATATTTGCATTTTCTGAATGATGAGCTGCGTCTAAGAGTATTCGTAATGCGATCGGAAGATCAACACTGTTAGGAACAGTGACTCTACTATAAGTGATTCCTTGTTGTGTTAACGCACCAACAGCGACGTTGTACCACTGCTCAGTAATATCAGGAAAACGTCTGCTCTCTAAAATCACTACATGGGGTTGATGCATACAAGCCTCTGACTCAACAAGTAAATGAACAATACCTAACTATGGTTTGTTTCGTCAATGGTTGAATTTTGAAAGAAGTGCATTGTATTTTTTTCATTCATTTTTCATGACAAAATGAGGAAGACGTTCTATAAGAAGCTATGTAAAATTGTATGCGTTCTAAATGCCGATTATAACTTCCGAAATAGCCATAAGATATTTGCTTGATGGGCAAGTTGTCGCAATTCCAACAGAGACTGTTTATGGACTTGCTGCAGATGCTACTAGCGATAAAGCTGTTGCGCAGATTTATTCTTTAAAGAGTCGTCCTCAATTTAATCCACTTATTATACATGTAGATTCTATTGAAATGATTGAGGAATGGGCGATTATTTCTGAGTTTGCTAAAGATTTAATGAAAGAGTTTTGGAATAAACGTAAAGCATCAATTAGTTTTGTTTTGCAGTTAAAGAAGAGTCATCCATTATCGTTATTAGCGCTTGCAGGATTAAGTACAGTAGCTGTTAGAAAGCCCAATCATCCAATAACTCTGAATATATTAAAGGAAGTATCATTTCCGTTAGCCGCTCCTAGTGCAAATCGTTCTAATTTTCTTAGCGCTACTTCAGCCATCCATGTTTTGAATAGTTTAGGGCAGCAAGTACCTATAGTTGATGGAGGTGCTTGCGTGGTAGGGCTAGAGTCGACAATAGTTGACGTTACTCAAAGCGAAATGGAGTTGCTGCGCCATGGAGCTATTACAGAAATGGATTTGGCTGATTTCGGTAAAGTGAGCTGTATTAATAATAGTGCAGCAATTAAAGCTCCCGGTATGTTGACTCGTCATTATGCGCCGCTGCGACCTTTAAAAATGAACGTGCTTACAAAAGAAAAAGGAATGGCTCTTCTTGGGTTCGGTTATTGTAGTGATGCAGAGTTAAATTTGAGTGAGTCAAAAAATTTAAACGAGGCTGCTGCAAATTTATTTCATTGTTTGCATGAGCTTGATAAGGATCCATTTTTATCAATTGGTGTGCAGCCTATTCCAAATACAGGAATTGGCAAAGCCATTAATGACCGCTTAATGAGGGCTTGTGCAGTAACATAAAGTATTTCCAGGATTGGTTGCGGGGGCTGGATTTGAACCAACGACCTTCAGGTTATGAGCCTGACGAGCTACCGGGCTGCTCTACCCCGCGACAATGTATATAACATATAGCAGTTAGTTTGAGAAAATGCAAGATATTTTCCTGGACAATTTTTTGTGTATCCACTAAAACAGACATGAGTATAGGAGTGTAGCTCAATTGGCTAGAGCGTCGGTCTCCAAAACCGAAGGCTGGGGGTTCGAGACCCTCCACTCCTGCCATGTTTAGTTTTTTTTATAGACATCTTCCTGACAATCCTATGCCATGTTTAGTTTGTGCTTACATGTTTAGTTTTTTCTCTATGGACATTTCTCTGACAATCCTATACAAATTGCAGATAAGTCTGTGTTTGCAGACAAAATGCGTTTCTCTGTTTTTAAAGGAAATACTTTATGACCGACCATTCGAAGGTGCCTCTTACAAAAAAAATCCCAGAATTTTTTGCTCAAGTTCGTCAAGAGATGCGTAAGGTTACTTGGCCGAGTGGTAAAGAAACACGCGTGACAACGATAGTTGTATTTATATTCGCAATTATAGCGGCGGCTTATTTTATGGTTGTTGACCAAATTATCTACCGTTTGTTGCATTTAATTATTGGATAAGGTGTTATGACTGCTGCTAAGTGGTATGTAGTGAATGTGTACTCAGGTTTTGAGAAAAAAGTAGCTCAACTTATTACGGAGCAAGCTGAGAAGCATTCATTGAGTGAAATGTTTGAGCAAGTTCTTGTTCCTTCAGAAGAGGTTGTTGAGATTCGCAAGGGTAACAAGAAAGTTAATGCTGAAAAAAATTTCTTTCCTGGTTATGTTTTGGTCAAAATGGTTTTAAATGATAGAACGTGGCATTTGGTTCGTGATATTCCTAGGGTTTCGAGTTTTTTGGGAGCTAAGGGCAAGCCAAGTCCTATTGGGGAGTCTGAAGTAAAAAGAATTATGCAACAAGTGCAAGATTCTATTGAAAAGCCTAAACATAATGTGGTATACGAAGTAGGAGAGCAGGTTCGAGTTTGTGAGGGGCCTTTTACTTCTTTCAGTGGTTTTGTTGAAGAAGTTGATGAAGATAAGGGGCGCTTGAAAGTGTCTGTTATGATTTTTGGCAGGCCGACTCCAGTGGAGCTTGAGTTTGGTCAAGTCGAAAAACAATGAATAAATCTGTGGGAGGCTGCCAAGCCGTACCACAGCTCAGTTTGATAGTGAGGAATTATGGCAAAAAAAATTGAGGGCTATATTAAACTCCAGGTGCCCGCTGGAAAAGCTAATCCGTCTCCGCCAATTGGTCCTGCATTGGGTCAACGTGGTTTAAATATTATGGAATTTTGTAAAGCTTTCAATGCTCAAACTCAAGGTGTTGAGCCTGGAACTCCTTTGCCTGTTGTTATTACAGTGTACGCCGATCGTACTTTTTCATTTATCACAAAAACGCCTCCTAATACTTTTTTTCTGAAGAAAGCGGCAGGTATTCAAAAGGGCACAAAGACTCCTGGTCGTGAAAATGTTGGAAAAGTGACAATGGCTCAAATTAAAGAAATAGCAGAAATAAAAATGAAAGATTTGAATGCGCATGATATAGATGCTGCATGTCAAATGCTTATTGGCTCTGCTCGTTCAATGGGCTTGGAAGTTGTGGGGGCATAATGATTGGTAAGCGTACGAAAAATGCACTTAAAAGTGTGGATGTGAATAAATTATACTCATTAAATGAAGTAGTGAAGCATGTTAAGGCAAATGCAACTGCAAAATTTGATGAAACTGTAGAAATTGCTATTAATTTGAATATAGATGCTAAAAAGGCAGAGCAAAATATTAGGGGCGTTCTTAGTTTGCCTCATGGCACTGGTAAAGTTTATCGAGTAGCTGTTTTTGCGCGTGGCCCAAAAGCAGAAGAAGCTAAAAAAGCTGGTGCTGATCTTGTTGGTGCAGAAGAGCTTGTAGATCAAGTGTTAAAAGGAGAAATTCTTTTTGATAAATGTATTGCAACACCAGATATGATGGGGGTTGTCGGTAAGGTTGCCAAAGTATTAGGGCCTCGTGGCTTAATGCCAAATCCAAAGTTAGGAACTGTGACTATGGATGTGACGGCAGCTTTATCTGCTATTAAAGGCGGTCAAGTGGAATATCGAACTGAAAAAGCAGGTGTTATTCATTCTCGGGTTGGTAAGGCAAGTTTCTCAGAAGGTGCGCTTGAAGAGAACATTAAAGCGTTGCTTGATGTCATTTTGAAGTCTCGTCCAGCTGGAGTAAAAGGTACGTATATTAAAAAATTGAGTTTAAGTTCAACCATGGGTCCAGGCCTGCAATTTTCGGTTGAATAATGGCATTCTCACGAGGAAGCTCGTGAGATAGGAACAGGAGCCTATCCTGTCCAAGACTGTAGGTTCGGTTTGCCGTTTAATAGTGAAAACTGCCTACATAGACAGAATGGGTTGCGCATTTGCTCTTCCCTTTCTGTTTCAAAAGTAACGAGTGAAGGAGTATAAACATGGACCGTATGCAAAAGGAAGCATTGGTCGCAGACATGCGCAGTAAGCTAGAGTCATCTTCTCTGGTGGTTGTTGCTCGTCAATCGGGTTTAACCGTTGATGAAGTAACTGGCTTGCGTCGTAACATGCGTGCCGCTAATGCTGAATTTAAGGTTTTAAAGAATACCCTCGCTCAGATTACCGTTAAAGGAACTAAACTTGAAGGCTTGACTGAAATGCTGGTTGGTCCAACTGTGTTGGCGTATTCAGTAGATTCTATCGCTGCAGCTAAAACTCTTGTCGAATTTGCAAACAAAAACGACAAGATTGAGGTTGTTGGGGCATGTCTTGATGGGAAAGTTCTAAAAAAAGTTGAGGTAAATGCTTTGGCTACCTTGCCGTCACTTGATGAATTGCGTGGTAAGCTTATTGCAATTATTAATACACCTGCTACGAGGTTGGCTACTCTTCTTCAAGAGCCTGCGGCTCAAATAGCGCGTGTTATTTCAGCAAAAAATGGTTAATCAATAGCGAGACAATCTAGGAGGATAATTAATGTCTAAATTACAAAAAATAGTTGATGAATTGTCAACATTAACAGTTTTGGAAGCCGCTGAGCTTTCAAAATTATTAGAAGAAACTTGGGGAGTGAGCGCTGCAGCTGCTGTTGCTGTTGCCGCTCCTGCTGCCGCAAACACCGCTGCAGCCGAAGAAAAGAGCGAATTCGATGTCGTTCTTGAGGATGGTGGTGCAAATAAAATTAATGCAATTAAAGAAGTTCGTGCAATCACAGGGCTTGGCTTGAAAGAAGCTAAGGATTTAGTTGAGGGTGCGCCGAAAGCAGTGAAGCAAGGCGTATCTAAGGACGAAGCAGAAAAAATCAAAAAGCAGCTAGAAGAAGCTGGTGCTAAAGTTTCTGTAAAATAATATTGACGCTCAGCGGTTTTTGTGAAAGAGCTTGCTGGGCGTAATTTTTTTCGCTACAGTTACAGACTGACAATTAAAACAATTTTATTAAAATTACTTGTGTTAGGCATGCGCTTTGTTTTGTATTTTGTTGATTCGTGCAAAAAATATTTGCCTGCCTTTAATTTGACACCTTTTTCATCGTGTAGGAGTTTCATTCATGATTCGCTCATTTACCGGTCGTAAGCGATTTCGTAAAAATTTTGGTCGCATTCAAGAAGTTGCGCCGTTACCAAATTTAATCGCTTTGCAAAAAAATTCTTATGAAGCGTTCTTGCAGCTTAATGTTAAGCATGAAAAACGCCATAATACGGGTCTTTTGGAAGTATTTAATTCAATATTCCCTATTAGAGATTACTCAGGTAAAGCGCATTTGGAATTCTTTCATTATGATTTTGAGAGGCCTAAATTTGATGAAGAAGAATGTCGTGCTCGTGGATTAACATACGCAGCTCCACTTAAAGTTACATTTCGTCTCGTGGTTTGGGATGTGGATGGCGACTCTGGTGCTCGTTCTATACGCGATATTAAAGAGCAAGATGTTTATATTAGTGATACGCCATTGATGACGGATAGAGGAACGTTCATTGTTAACGGCATTGAACGTGTTATTGTGTCTCAAATGCATAGAAGTCCTGGTGTTTTCTTTGATCATGATAAAGGAAAAACGCACTCTTCTGGGAAGATATTATATGCAGGACGAATAGTTCCGTACCGTGGATCTTGGTTAGATTTTGAATTTGACCCTAAAGATCAAATATGTGTTCGCGTTGATCGTCGACGTAAGCTTCCTGTTACTACGTTACTGATGGCTCTTGATAGCAGTTATACAGAAAAAGCGAGAGAAAAATCAAAAAAGAATATTGACCCTAAGGATGTTATGGGAATGTCCCGTGAGGAAATTCTACATACTTTTTATGAGAAGATTACTTACACTAAAAATAAAAAACTGTGGGTAACCGAATACGTAGAAGATCGCTGGAAAGGAGTAAGGTTAACGCACGACCTTATTGATGCTGACACAGGAAACGTTGCGGTAGAGGCAGGCACAAAAATTACTCCACGCCTTGCAAAAAAATATGCATCTGAAGGTCTTAAAAAAGTTGCTTTTTCTGAGGAGCATTTATACGGCAGTTATTTGGCCGATGATCACATTAATACAGAGACGGGTGAAATCTATATTGAATCTGGGGATGTGTTATCTGCGGATATAATGGAAATTCTAAATGAGCAAAAAATTAAATCATTTGATCTTTTAAATATTGATCATGTGAATATCGGCGCTTATTTGCTTAACACACTGCAGGCTGATAAAAATCAAAATCGTGATGAGGCTTTGATGGATATTTATCGTGCATTGCGCCCTGGTGAGCCTCCAACTGTTGAGGGCGGTGAAGCTTTGTTTAGGGCTTTATTTTTTGATCCAGAGCGCTATGACTTGTCAGCAGTTGGTCGTGTTAAAATGAATGCACGTTTGGAGTTGAGTACGTCGGATGAAGTTCGTGTTTTACAGAAAGACGATATCATTGCAATGGTTCGCACACTTCTAGAATTGCGTGATGGAAAAGGTGAAATTGATGATATTGACAACCTAGCAAATCGTCGTGTGCGTTCTGTTGGTGAGCTTTTGGAAAATCAATTTCGTGTTGGTTTGGTTCGTATGGAGCGCTCTATTCGCGAACGTATGGGGTCAGTTGATATTGATACGGTTATGCCAAATGACTTAGTTAATGCTAAGCCTGTAGCAGCGTCTATTCGCGAATTTTTTGGTTCATCGCAGTTGTCGCAATTCATGGATCAAACTAACCCACTTTCCGAAATAACCCATAAGCGTCGCTTATCAGCATTAGGGCCTGGTGGTTTATCGCGTGATCGTGCAAGCTTTGAAGTGCGTGACGTGCACCCAACTCACTATGGTCGTATTTGTCCTATTGAAACGCCAGAAGGTCAGAATATTGGTCTAATTAATTCATTGGCAACCTATGCTCGGGTGAATAAATACGGATTTATCGAAAGTCCTTATCGTAAAATTCGTGATGGCAAAGTAACCGATGAAGTCGTTTACATGAATGCACTAGAAGAAAGTCGTTACATTATTGGACAAGCAAGTGTTGAGCTTGATGAGACAGGTAGTATTGTTGAAGAGTTTGTTACTTGCCGAAAATCAGGTGAATTTGGTATTTTTCCTCGTTCAAGTGTTGATTACATTGACGTTTCTCCAAAACAACTTGTTTCGGTCGCTGCTTCTTTAATTCCGTTTTTAGAAAATGACGATGCAAACCGCGCCCTAATGGGCTCTAACATGCAGCGTCAAGCGGTCCCGCTTTTGAGAGCAGAAGCTCCACTTGTTGGAACAGGTATGGAAGCGATAGTAGCGAAAGATTCTGGAGCTGTGATTACAGCGAAGCGTGATGGAGTTGTTGATCAAGTTGATGGTAAGCGAATCGTTATTCGTGTTACCGAAAAAGACAGTGACAATAAATCAGGTGTTGATATATTCAATTTGTTGAAATTTCAGCGCTCTAACATGAGCACTTGTATAAATCAACGTCCTTTGGTCAAAAAAGGCGATGTGGTTAAACGTGGTGATATTATCGCTGATGGTCCAGCAACTGAGCTTGGTGAATTGGCGTTAGGGCGTAATGTGCTTGTTTCATTCATGTCTTGGCAAGGGTACAATTTTGAGGACTCTATTGTTATTTCAGAGCGTATTGTTCAAGACGATGTTTTTACTTCAATTCATATTGAGGAATTTGAAGTAATGGCTCGCGATACAAAACTTGGTAACGAAGATATTACTAGGGACATACCAAATGTAGGCGAAGAAGGTCTTCGTAATCTTGATGAGGCAGGTATTGTTTACGTGGGTGCGGAGGTTAATCCAGGTGATATTCTTGTTGGTAAAGTTACGCCAAAAGGCGAAGCGCCTTCTACACCAGAAGAAAAGCTCCTAAGAGCAATTTTTGGAGAGAAAGCATCTGATGTTCGAGATAGTTCTCTTCGCGTCCCTCCTGGGGTGTCTGGTACTATTGTTGAAGTGCGTATTTTTTCTCGTCGCGGCATTGAGCGTGATGAGCGTTCTATTGCTCTTGAACGTCAAGAAATTGACCGTTTGGCAAAGGATCGCGAAGCTGAAAGAGCAATTCTTGAGCGAAGCTTTACTCAGCGATTAAAAGAGTTACTTGTTGGCAAAAAGTTTTCGTCGGGCCCTAAAAGCTTTATTAAGAACAAAGAAATCACTGAAAAGATGCTTTCCGAAGTTAGTGCAGCAGAGTGGAAAAAAATTACTGTTACAGATGCAGATGTTATGAAAGACATCGAAGATATGAGTACAGAATTTAATGCTGCATGTGCTAGGCTTCAGGCAATATTTGAAGATAGAGTTGATAAATTGCGTCGTGGTGATGAATTACCACCAGGAGTTTTGAAGTCTGTAAAGGTCTTTATTGCGGTTAAACGTAAATTGCAACCAGGTGATAAAATGGCTGGTCGTCATGGTAACAAAGGTGTTGTCTCAAAAGTTGTTCCAATGGAAGACATGCCTCACCTAGAAGACGGCACTCCAGTTGATATTATTTTGAATCCTCTTGGTTTGCCATCGCGTATGAATGTGGGGCAAATTTTAGAAACCCATCTAGGTGCAGCTGTTGCTGGTATGGGGCACCAAATTAACGAAATGATTATGAAGTATCGTGAAAACGAACTTGGTATCAAAGATATTCGTGGCAAATTATTAGATATTTATACTGATAAAACAGATCAAAAAGATCTTAAGTCGCTTGATGACGATCAAATTATGGAGTTAGCAGGTAATCTTTGCAAAGGTGTACCGATAGCATCTCCTGTTTTCGATGGGGCAAGTCACGAAGAAATAAATAATGCATTACGCTATGCAGGACAGCCAACATTTGGTCAGGTTGCTCTTTACGATGGTCGAACAGGTGAGCCTTTTGATCGTAAAGTTACTGTTGGCTATATTTATATGCTAAAGTTACACCATTTAGTGGATGACAAGATTCATGCGCGTTCTATTGGTCCGTATAGTCTTGTGACTCAGCAACCACTTGGTGGTAAAGCTCAGTTTGGTGGTCAGCGTTTTGGAGAAATGGAAGTTTGGGCGCTTGAGGCGTACGGAGCTGCATATACACTTCAAGAAATGCTAACAGTTAAATCAGATGATGTTATTGGTCGTATGAAGGTATATGAGGCTATAGTACGAGGCGATGATAATATGGAAACTGGTATTCCAGAATCCTTTAACGTACTTGTAAAAGAGCTTCGTTCACTTGGTTTGAATGTAGCATTTGAGCAATTTGAATGATCTTTCATGGGAAGTCATTGATTTCCCATGTTTTAATAAACTTAAATTTTATATTTTGTTCGGGAGTAAGGCATGAACCGAGAGATTAAACGAAGCTTCAACGCAATGGATGTTCTTCCAGATTTTGATGCAATTCGTATTACTATTGCAACAGCGGAACGAATACGTTCTTGGTCATATGGAGAAGTAAAAAAGCCTGAAACTATTAACTATCGTACTTTTAAACCAGAACGTGATGGTCTATTTTGCGCTCGTATTTTTGGGCCTGTGAAAGACTACGAATGTTTGTGCGGTAAGTACAAGCGTATGAAATATCGCGGAGTTATTTGCGAAAAATGTGGTGTTGAGGTTACTTTAAGTAAAGTGCGCCGCGATCGTATGGGGCATATTGAATTAGCAGCTCCTGTTGCGCACATCTGGTTTACTAAATCCTTACCAAGCCGTGCCGGTATGTTGCTTGATTTGGCTCTAAAAGATCTTGAGAAAATTTTGTACTTTGAAAGTTATGTTGTTCTTGATCCTGGTATGACTGCAATGTCTTATCGTCAATTATTGACAGAAGAAGAGTTCATGCAAGCTCAAGATGAGTATGGTGAAGAAGCTTTTCAAGCTGGCATTGGAGCTGAAGCATTGCGTGAAATGTTGCGTAAAATTCATCCAAAAAAAGAAAGCGAAGAGCTTCGTCAGGAACTTATAGAGTGTTCTTCTGAAATACGTCGTAAAAAGGTAATGAAGCGCTTAAAGCTACTTGAGGCGTTTTTAGAATCAAATACACCTCCAGAATGTTTAGTAATGGAAGTTATTCCGGTTATTCCACCAGAGTTACGTCCATTAGTTCCGTTAGATGGCGGTAGATTTGCTACCTCTGATCTAAATGATTTATATCGTCGCGTGATCAACAGAAATAACCGATTAAAGCGCCTCATTGAATTGCGTGCTCCAGAAATCATTATCCGTAATGAAAAGCGTATGTTGCAAGAATCTGTTGATGCATTATTTGATAATGGTCGCCGTGGTCGTGCAATTACAGGCACAAATAAGCGTCCACTAAAATCATTAGCGGATATGCTTAAGGGTAAGCAGGGTCGTTTCCGTCAAAATCTACTAGGCAAACGTGTTGATTACTCAGGACGTTCAGTTATCGTGGTTGGTCCTGAACTGAAATTACATCAGTGTGGCTTGCCTAAGAAAATGGCTTTAGAGTTATTCCGTCCATTTATTTATGCGCGTCTAGAGCGCTATGGGCTTGCTAGCACTTTAAAGGCAGCTAAGAGAATGGTTGAAAAAGAACGCCCAGAAGTATGGGATGTTCTTGAGGATGTGATTCGAGAGCATCCAGTTCTTTTGAACCGTGCTCCAACTCTTCACCGTTTAGGTATTCAGGCATTTGAGCCAGTGCTTATTGAAGGTAAGGCTATTCAATTGCATCCCCTTGTTTGCACAGCATTCAACGCTGACTTTGATGGAGACCAAATGGCGGTGCACATACCACTTTCCTTAGAAGCACAGCTTGAGGCGCGTGTGTTGATGATGTCCACAAATAACATCCTTAGCCCTTCTAGTGGACGTCCAATTATTGTCCCTTCTAAAGATATTGTGCTTGGTATCTATTACCTAAGCTTGATAGCTGACAATATGCCTGGTGAAGGCAGTCTTGTGTCAAATGTTGCTGAAGTTGAGCATGCTCTATCGCTAGGTCATTTGCATATTCACTCAAAAATAAAAGCTCGGGTTCCTGTTTATCATGAAGATGGAGCTGTTACATACCAACGTGTAGATACGACACCGGGTCGTTTGTTCCTTGGTAATCACTTACCTAAACATTATAAAATGCCTTTTGAAATTGTTAACCAGGTGATGACTTCAAATGAAATCAGTGCTTTAGTTGACAATGTATATCGTCACTGTGGGCAGAAAGAAACTGTCATTTTTGTAGATCGTATTATGGCTTTGGGCTTTAATTATATGACAAAAAGTGGGGTTTCTTTTGGTAAAGATGACTTGATTGTTCCAAAAGAAAAGGAAGTATTAATCGGCCAAACTAAATCTGCTGTTGCTGAATATGAGCAACAATATCTAGATGGTCTAATTACGCAAGGTGAGAAATACAATAAAGTTGTAGATGCTTGGGGACGTTGTACTGATAAAGTAGGTGACGCTATGTTGCAAGCTATGTCAAAAAATCTTCCAGGAGAACCGTTTAATGCTGTTTATATGATGATTCATTCAAAGGCACGTGGTTCTGTTACTCAGATGCGTCAGATGGCAGGTATGCGTGGCTTGATGACAAGGCCTTCTGGTGACATTATGGAAACGCCAATTATTTCAAACTTCAAAGAAGGTTTGCACGTTCTTGAGTATTTTATTTCTACACATGGTGCGCGTAAAGGACTCTCAGATACAGCATTGAAGACAGCAAACTCTGGTTATTTGACGCGTCGTCTAGTTGATGTAGCGCAAGATTGCATCATTGTTGCTGATGATTGTGGTACAAATCAAGGTATCCATATGAGATCGGTAGTTGAAGGGGCAAATACAGTAGTTCCACTGACTGATCGTATTCTTGGTCGTACAGCTTCAGAAGATATAGTTCATCCAGTAACAAATGAGGTCATTGTTGCTGCTGGTGAGATGATCACTGAAGATACGGCAGAGCGTACTAATGAAGCTAGTATTCATGAGGTAAAAATTCGTTCTGTTCTGACGTGTGAGATGGAAACGGGTATTTGCGCTAGATGTTATGGGCGTGATTTAGCGCGAGGAACCGCTGTAAATGTGGGCGAAGCTGTAGGAGTGATTGCTGCACAATCGATTGGAGAGCCTGGTACGCAGCTGACTATGCGTACTTTCCATATGGGTGGTGCTGCACAACGAAGTGCTGAGCAATCGAGCATTGAAAGCTCAATGCCAGGCAAAATTAAATTCAAAAACATTAATGCTATTGAAAACGCAACTGGTCAAACAGTCGTACTTTCTCGTAATGGTGAGGTGATTGTTCTCGATGATCAAAATCGTGAGCGTGTGCATTACCGCATACAGTATGGTGCAAAGCTTTTGATTAAAGAAAGCTCAATGATTAAGCAAGGGCAAAAAATTGCTGAGTGGGATGCGTATACGATTCCTGTAATTACGGAAAAAGAAGGTATTGCACATTTCGTTGATTTAATTGATGGTGTAACTATGCGAGAAGTCATTGATGAGTCTACTGGTATTTCTAGCCGTGCGGTTATTGACGCAAAATCATCACGTACTAACGCTGAGCTTCGTCCAATGATTAGCATGCGTGATGCTAAAGGCAATCCAATTAAATTATCAAATGGTTTAGAAGCTCGTTATTTCCTACCAATTGACGCCATTATTTCTGTTGAGAATGGAATTAATATTGCAGCAGGTGAAGTAATTGCTCGTATTCCGCGCGAAACATCAAAGACACGTGATATTACTGGTGGTTTACCTCGTGTTTCCGAGCTATTTGAAGCACGTCATCCAAAAGATGCAGCAATTATTGCGGAATTTGACGGTAGAATTGAATTTGGTAAAGATTACAAAGCGAAGCGACGCATTGTTGTTGTGCCTGAAAATGATTCATTGCAACCTGTAGAATATTTAGTTCCTAGAGGAAGGCATATCGTGATTCAAGAAGGAGATCACGTAAGAAAAGGTGATCTTGTTGTAGAAGGTAATCCGGTTCCTCATGATATATTGCGTGTTTTAGGTGTTGAAGCCTTGGCTGTTTATTTGGTAAGTGAAATTCAACAAGTGTATCGTCTGCAAGGTATTGCTATTAATGATAAGCATATCGAAGTAATTGTGCGTCAAATGCTTCAAAAGACTGAAGTGTATGATGCTGGCGATACTAATTTCATTGTTGGTGATCATGTTGATAGAGTTGTTTTTGATCATATCAATAATTCTCTTATCAAAGAAGGCAAGCGCCCATCCTCAGGACAGCCTGTTCTTCAAGGTATTACAAAAGCATCGTTGCATACAAAATCATTTATTTCTGCTGCTTCCTTCCAAGAAACAACGCGCGTCCTAACTGAGGCTGCTGTTTCTGGAAAACTTGATGGTTTAGCAGGATTAAAAGAAAATGTAATCGTAGGTCGTTTGATTCCGGCTGGTACCGGAAGTACAATGCGACGTATGAAAGCAACGGCACAAAATCGTGACAAAGACTTGCTGACTCAAGCTGCTCCTAAGGATAAAGAGCCTTCTCAGTCTGTCGCTTAAGTCATTAGGTTGGTCTAAGTAAAAAAGCAAGCTTAATGCTTGTTTTTTTATTTTGTGATTGGTATTTTAATTTTTCATTTTGCTATTTGGTTTTATGAATATTACTAAATCTAAAATTCCTTTATCTATTTGGGCTATTGGCTTTGCTAGTATGCTCCTTAATATCTCTACAGTGATGATGTTCGGAGTTGTTGCTCTATATTTGAAGCAAATCATTGGGGCGGGAACAGGCTTTATAGTAATGCTGGAAGGATTTTTTGAAGCTATGGCTTTTGTCATGAAGCTCGCTTCTGGATTGATTAGTGATTATTTTAGGCGTCCTAAAAAGATAATGCTTGTTGGATTTTCTATGGTGGCGATATCAAGACCAATATTTGCCCTATGCGCAACTGTGCCAATGGTAATTATTGCTAGACTTTTTGATCGTCTAGGTAATGGCGTGCAATCAACTCCGCGTGATGCTTTGGTGGGAGATTTATCGCCGGAGAGAGCAAAAGGTGCTTGTTTTGGATTGCGCAATACAATGGCCACAGCAGGCTCATTTATAGGGGGTGGTTTAGGCTTTGTAGCCATGTATATTTTTGATTTGAGCTACCAGCAAGTTTTTATGTGGGCAAGTTTTCCTGCTTCTATAGGATTTATTTTGTTGCTGATTTTTGTTAATGATCCTCACGAAAAAGAAGTAACTGCCGAGAAAAAACCTATTCGTCATCCATTGCACTTGAAAGATTTAAGACGCTTGGGCAAGCCCTATTGGTTATTAATGGTTGTTGCAATGGTATTTATGAGTTCTCGCATTGGAGAATCTATGCTTGTGCTTCATGCAACTCAAAGTTTTGGTATGGATCCTAGTTTTTCTCATGGAATATTAATTTTATATAACTGCACAAATTCGTTGTTTTCTTACCCAGTTGGGGTTCTTTCAGATAAATTAGGTCGTTATGGCTTTTTAGCATTGAGTTTTGTGTTGTTGATAGTAGCAGATGCTTTTTTGGGATTTGCTAATAGTTTGCCAGTTATGCTGATTGGAGTGGGTTTATGGGGTATTCAGATTGGTATGAGCCAAGACATGTTCTTATGTATTATAGCTGATCAGATTCCCGAGGATCTTCGAGGGACAGGGATAGGCTTCTATTATCTTATTAACTCTATTGGCTTACTATTGGCTGGTTTTATTGGAGGCCTGCTTGCTGATAAATACGATCAATTTGTAACTTTCATGGGGAGCGGAGTAATTGCTTTGCTTGCGCTGGTGCTACTGGTTGTATTACGCCCTACAATTGATGTAAAGAAGAAGAGATATTTTAAACTAATTACTAAGCATTAAAATTATTTTTTTACCAGTTTTTGTAGTGCAATGGTTTGTTTGTGCCAGTCACGAACCGAGATGGCAGGCGAACCTGCAATAGTTTCACCGGGAGGCACGTCGCGCATAATCCCACTTTGTGCTGCTATTTTAACACCATCTCCAATTGTTAGATGGCCTGCGATTCCAACCTGACCTGCAACAATTACAAATTTTCCTAATTTAGAACTACCAGCTATTCCTACTTGAGAGACAATAACGCAACCATCTCCTAGCTCAACATTGTGTGCAATCTGCACTAGATTATCGATTCGGCAGAAATTACCAATGATTGTGTCATGCTGGCTTCCACGATCAATTGCTGTGTTTGCGCCAATTTGCACATCGTTACCTATACGTACGCATCCAATTTGAGGAATATCAAAATGGCCTCTTTCATCCATGTGAAAGCCAAAACCAGATTGCCCTATACGCGCCCCACTCTTAACGTATAAACGTTCACCTGCAAGCGTATTTGTTATAGTAACTCCATGCTCAAGTAAGCTGTCCTTACCAATTTGCGCATGTTCTCCAATAACACAATGGCTACGGATAATTGTATTATCACCGATCTGGGAAAAAGCTTTAATCACAGCAAAAGCTTCAATCTGACAGTTTTTACCAATTTTTGCAGAAGGGTGAATATCTGCCAATTTCGATATTTCTCCTGTTGATGTAGGCCTTGGGTAGAAATATAAAGCGGCTTTTCCAAAAGCTCTATAGGGTGTAGGAGTAAATAGGCCTACAACGTTATTTTCAAGTAAATGCTTATCTTCTTCCTTCATTATACAAAATCCGCTTTTTGCTTTACTTAAAGATGCTTTGTATTTTGTATTATGATAGCATCCGAGAATACCTTCTCGAAGATTTTCTAGAGGACCAACGTCTTCAACTAATATCCCTTGTGTATTAACTTTAGCGTCGATGATTTTTGCTAGTTGCTCAATAAGAATAGGTAAGGATTTTTGGAAAAACACGATTATTTATTTAGCTCCTGTAAGTTAGGAATTTTCTTGTTTAAAAGTTTAATAATAGCATCAGTGTGATTCAGGCTTTCATCGGCAACAAGAGCAACTTGCTGCTCATTCATTGTGGTATTTAAGAAAAGGTCAATTTTATGAGTTTTACTGAATTCTCTAATGATATTTTCTAGTTCAGTTTCAATTGCTAAGAAATTTCTATCGAATTTTTGTTTTATTGACTCGCGCTCTTGATGAAAATGTTGATCTAGTTCTGCAACTTTTTTGTCAAGAGCAGCTTTGCGTTTTGCTAATTCTTCTGTTTTTGTATATTTTTTTTGCTGTAGCGTCTGTAATTCATCATATTCTTTGCGCATGCTCTTTTCAAGAATCTCTAAATGCTCTTGTGCTTTTGTACGTGCTTCAAAGTCTTGTTTATGTAGCTGTTGAAAAGGTTCTGCTTGTGAGCGAACTCTATCCATATTAACCAAGCCAATAGTGAGTCCTGTTGTTTTATAATGAGGCTTTAATATGAGGTAAGCTGCCATTATAGTAATGACAGCTAAGCAAATATGAAATATATACTGTATGTTACGCTTAAACATACTTAAAAAATGTTACTAAATTGTAATTGTAGTTGGCGTTTTTCATCATATTTTTGACGACGATAAGGCCAAGAGTATGACATTCCAATAGGACCAAATGGAGATGCCCACAAAATTCCTGCTCCTGCAGAGGCACGCATTTTTCTTGAATCCAATGTGTTATTATCTCTTTGCCCTGGTTTCCACAGTGATCCTAATTCATGGAATATGCTTGCGTTAATTTTCCAGTCATCTGGTAGTCCAGACGGGAATTTTATTTCGGTTACCTGACGCCACATTCTTGTACCATTTAATGGGTCTCCAGTTGCTTTATCGCGTGGGCCTATACCTTGAAAGTCAAATCCGCGAAAGGAATCGTATCCCATATGAAAGCTATCAACAACACGAATAGTTTTACCCATTTTTTGCATGATACCTGTTTCACCCATTACTTTTAACACAACATCTTCGGTAAATAGAGGATAATAAAATTTAGCAGCCCAAACATGTTGCAAGTACTTGATTGTTCCTCCTACACCTGCAAAATCAGTTCCGTAACTGAGATCAAAACCTTTTGTAGGATTTGCTTTACTGTCTAGCTTTCCAAAGTGAATGGTTTGTCCAATTGAGGACAATAAAGCGTTATGGCTTTGATTACGGATGATTTTAGATGCATTATCGTTAAACCCAGTGGCTCGTTCCGAACGTATTGTATAGTTTAGGTTTTGCCACCACATTTCGCTTAAGTCATACCCCAGACCTAAAATTGTACCTAGTGCATTTTCTTTATGTGACTTAGAGCGTTTTGATTGATTGGCAAAAACAGTGGCTGATCCAGCAAGTTCACGATCTAAAAATGCTGGCTCAATAATACCAGCTTCTATTCCCATGCTTCTTTTGGAAATAGTTGCATTTGAGTGAAGCGTTTGTCCCGTGCCTCTAAAATTGCGTTCCCGAACGCCTAAAGTTGTAAATGGACCATCAAGTGTGGAATAACCAATACCGACGTTTAATTCTCCTGTGCGCTGCTCTTCTAAATCAACATTAATCCTCGCTTTATCGATAGTGGATCCTTCTTCTGGTTGTACATGAGCTTCCTTAAAGTAACCTAGGTCTTTAAGTGCTTGTTCAGCATCTTTAATTTTTTTACTGTTGTATGCATCACCTTCATGAATTCTAATTTCTCGGCGAATTACATAATCTCTGGTACGATCATTACCTTTTATTTCAATGGTCTCAATGTAGACTCGTGGACCTTCTTTTATGTTGAACACAATGTCAGCAATGCCTGCTTCAGTATTTTTTTGAATATCTGGTTCAATATTGATAAAGGCATACCCCATAGTGCCTAGCTCTTCTGTAAGTTTTTTGATGGATTTATCAATAAGAGCCGCACTAAAATCTTCATCTTTCTCTATAACAACACATTCTTTAAGTTTTTCAGTATCTACAGATTTGATTTCAGAATTAATTTTTACACTTCCAAATTGATATTTTTTTCCTTCATCAATTGTAAATGTTAAAAAGTAAGCCGTTTTATCAGGGCTTAATTCAGCAATTGACGAAATTAAGCGCATATCAGGGTAACCATGGTCATTGTAAAATTTCTTGATTTCATTTTGATCATTGAAAAAACGATCAGGATCATACAAATCGTCATTCACAAAGAAGCGATACCAGTGCCATATCTTGCTTTGCAAGACTTTTTCAAGGCGAGACCCTTTGAAAGTTTTATTTCCAATAAAATTTATTTTACGAATAAATGTGGTGGGTCCTTCTTCAATTTCGAAAACTAAGTCTACTCGATTTTCAGGTAGGCGAATAATCTTAGGATCTACCTTTGCACTGAAGCGTCCTAGACGACGATAGATTTCTAAAATTCTTTGTTGAGCTGCTTGGATTTTTGCATATGATAGTACTTCACGCGGGCGTAGCTGAATTTCTTTTTTAAAATCAGCATCTTTAATTTTATCATTTCCTTCATAAGCAATTTTATTAATGATAGGATTTTCTTCAACTTCAATAACAATAATAGTTCCTTCACGATGCACTTTTACATCATGAAAATAGCCAGTATCAAATAGTGCTTTTAGGCAGTGATCAAGACTATCAATATCTGTTGTATCTCCTTCTTTTATGGGCAGATAAGAGAGAATAGTTTGATTTTCAATGCGATTATTACCAAGAACATTAATTTTGGAAATTTTTTGTCCTTCAGCGTAAGTAATGCTTAGTGAAAGCAGGAAAACACAGAAATAATATTTTATCATATAGGAAGAAATCCTCGGATCATTTGAAATATTTTGTAGCGCATTAAATCGTTCCACGTAGAATAAAGCATTAAGCAAATTACGATTGCAAAGCCAGAACCAAAAATATATTTTTGAATTTTTTCAGGAATAGGCTTGCCAATTATCCACTCAATTGCATTAATTAATATTTGACCACCGTCTAAGACCGGAATCGGAAATAGATTAATTAATCCGAGATTTATGGACATAACAATTATAAACCACAACATACCTGCAAAACCTAATTTTGCGCTTTGTGATGCCATATCGCCAATAGCAAATATTCCGCCAAGCTCGTCACTTTTACGTTGTCCTGTCATTAACTCAGTTAACCCTACTGCAATTGTTTTGCACATTTTCCAAAATGTCGAAAATGCTGTTTGTATGGCTTCACCGAGAGGAAGTTTTTCATATTCTTGCGATGGATTTGGTTTTATCCCTAGTATCTTTACTCTTTGAATTTCTCCGGTTTTTTCATCTTTAATGGTTAAAGGGATCTGTAAATCGACATGTTTATCGTCACGCAATACTTTTATTGTTAAAACATCATGTTTACCGTTACGAATGAAAGGTAGTATATCTTCAAAGCAGCGAATTTGTTCATTGTTAATCTTTGAGATACGGTCGTTTATTTTTAAACCATGCTTTGCAGCTATCCCTGAAGAGTCAATAGTTCCAACTACTGGCGGCAATATTGGCTGGCCTAAGATTGCAAATAAGCCAATCATAGCAACGATTGCAAAAATAAAATTAGCTAGAGGCCCACCTGCAGCAACCTGGATTCGTTGCCATGGAGTTTTGGAGTGTAGCGTCTGCTGTCTTTCTTCTTTACTTAATTTTTCAATAATTTGATCGTCCGCGGTGGCACTAGTTGCGTCTGCGTCACCCAACATTTTTACATAACCACCCAAAGGCACTAGATGAAATGCCCACCTTGTTCCATGGCGATCTGAAAAACCTAGTAATTCAGGTCCAAATCCAATAGCAAAATGCTCTACCTTTACCTTATTCCTTCGTGCAACCCAAAAGTGTCCCCACTCATGTACGAAGACAATAACAGAAATTAGTATGATAAAAGGTACAAAATACTCTAACAACCACGTGAACAAAAAAAACTCCAGAAGAATAACAACTAGTAATGTTTATTGATACGGTATCTGGCAGCGAAACAAAAGAGGATTTTTATAATAAATTTTTAAAAGTTTATATTTTCTTGAGTAGTGTTGCTAAATATCCTTGGTTATTTTCTGGGTAGTATAAAAGCTCTGCGACATAACACCGCAGAGCTTTTTATTGATAATGAAAAATTTTATGTTTAATTAAAGGAGCGCTTACCTGAGGATCCGTTTTTTGAGCGCCCAGAAAAAGGACTTTTTGATGATGATCCACTTGAAAAACCTTTGCGTGAGTCTGATTTTACAAAACTACTGCGCTTCTCTCCTCCAAAATCACTAGTTTTTGTGCTGTTTCTGGAATCGCTACTTTTGGTAGCTCCAAAGCCACTAGCTCTTGAATTTCCTCTAGGCTTACCATCTCTAGATTCACCAGTGGGTGCGCTCCCAAAGTTGTTGCGTGATCCGCTTTTGCTGGCGCCGAAGCTTTCACTTCTGCTGAAGGGGCCGCTTCTGGAGCCTCTAGGCTTATCATCTCTAGATTCACCAGTGGGTGCGCCCCCAAAGTTGTTGCGTGATCCGCTTTTGCTAGCGCCGAAGCTTCCACTTCTGTTGAAGGGACCGCTTCTGGAGCCTCTAGGCTTATCATCTCTAGATTCACCAGTGGGTGCGCCTCCAAAGTTGTTGCGTGATCCGCTTTTGCTGGCGCCGAAGCTTCCATTTCTGTTGAAGGGTCCGCTTCTGGAGCCTCTGGAGTTATCATCTCTGGATTCACCAAATGACTTTTTCTTTTTGTCATTATTTGCAAAGGGATGTGCTCCGCCAAAATCATTTGTTTTTGCTGACCTGCCAAAGCTATTTCTTGCGCCAGAATTGCGGTTTGATCCTTCATTAGTCTTAGGATTCATATAGCGTTCGATCGCATTCCACTTTTTAGCATCTTGTGACGTCACAAAGCACAAGGAAAAACCTTCAGCTCCAGCTCGACCGGTTCTACCAATGCGATGTATGTAATCTTCAGGACAAGGAGGAACATCGTAATTAATAACATGCATTAAGTGTGGGATATCTAGTCCGCGTGCAGCAATATCCGTAGCGACCATCACGCGACATTTTCCTTGACGAAACGCACGAATAACCTGTTCACGCTGACGTTGGCGTAAATCGCCATGAATAGCTGATGCAGAGTGATCTTCTTTGCGAAGAGAACTAGCTAAACGATCTGCATTTATTTTCGTTTTTACAAAAACTAGAACAGTGCCGTCACGTTGATCAAGCTCTTGTAGAAGGCGGTTGTACTTTTCTTTTTCATTAATTTGAATAATTTCTTGCTTAATTTTTGGAATTGGTAGAGTTGCAGAACCTACAGCAACACGTTTTGGTTCGTTAAGGTATTTTGCTGCAAGCTTTTCAATAGCAGGAGCGATTGTGGCCGAAAACATCAAAGTTTGACGTTTTGTTGGTAATTTAGAGATAATATGGTCTAGTTGAATTCCAAAACCCATATCAAACATGCGATCGGTTTCATCTAGAGCAAGGTATTCTATTCGATTTACTTTTAGAGTTCCTCGCTCTAAATGATCAATGACTCGACCAGGGGTTCCTATTATTACTCTTGGGCGTGATTTAAGTTGTGATAATTGCCTAGGATATGGTTCGCCACCAATTAAGAGGGCAACATTAAAATCTTTTGAATCACTCATCAAATCTCTCAATGTATTCATTACTTGTTGAGCTATTTCTCTGATAGGAGCGAGCACAAGTGCTGTGCTGTCGGGATTATCAAGCAAGTGTTTTACCAGTGGCAAAGTGAAAGCCAAAGTTTTTCCTGTGCCTGTTTGGGCTGATCCTAAAATATCGTGCTTTTCTAATGCTAGTGGTATAGTTTGTGCTTGAATTGGGGTAGGGGTTTTTAGCCCCATTTTTGCGAGTGATTTTGTAAGTATTTCTGGTAGGTCCAGTTCGTTAAATGAATTCATTATATAACTCCGTAAAAAACGTTTATCTAAAACCACAAAAAGTGGATGGAAATTTATCCATGGGCAGGCTCTTAAGCTGCGGCATGGGTGAACAGATAACGCTTTAAAAAGTTTTTGGAATTCGCCAAATAACCCTACTACATATCGGTAGGCGCGGAATCGGAACCTAAAATTTCAGATGTAGAGTAATCGATATAAAAAGATAATGCAATGAAAAAATATTAATATAAAATATTAGGCATATAATACTTTATATAATTACTCTTTATCCTTTTTTTATTGGTGTTATTTTTAGATCATTTTTATCGAGATCAACTTGAATTTCGTAATCAGCGCTTACATTTGTGCGGTGGTCGCCTGGGCTTGTGTATCTAGCAAACATTAATGCAATTATACCGGTACTGTTTGATGGTGTAATATCCAAGCTAGAAGATGAGTCAGGTACAATATCAATGCTAAAGACATCTAGATCTTCACCTGCATCAGATTTGAGTTTTTTAGCTTTTTGAAAGTAGGTATTAGCATCCATTTTTCCAATATCTGTTGCAAGAGCTTCTTTGTAAGCTATGACAACATGAATTTTAACTGGGGCTGAATCATTTGCGTTAGCAGTAGATTTAAAATTTATTTTTTCAAGCCAAACCTTTGATTGTTTGATGCCAACTGCAGATTTTACGGATTCGCAACTAATTAGAAAAGCGCTTGAAATCATTACGCACAATATATTTTTAAAATTTCTAGTTAACATTTTTGGCCTTCGTTATTTATTAACTTTTATGAGGTACAACTAAACCATTAGACCATGTCTTATATGAGTTTTAAAAGAGTTTACATGGAAAAAAATGAAATTTGTGTTGTGCATATGCCAGCAGTTGCTGAGATTTATGATTTTGCATATGAGAGTTTGCAGCGATTGCCTAAGTCATTTCGTGTGCATCTAAAAAACTTTGTTATTGAAGTAAAAAATTTTGCCGAAAACAATGTTTTAGAAGAGTTATCGATGACTGATCGATATGATTTGCTTGGTTTGTACAGAGGGGTTCCTTTACCATTGAAGAAAAAAACAACCCATAAAAAGCCAGATGTTATTTATTTGTATCGTTGTCCTTTAATAAGGCATGCTGTCGAAAATGCTGAAGATGTGAAAGCATTAATACATCATGTATTAATTAATGAGATCGGTCATCATTTTGGATGTACAGCTCATGAAATGGCATGGATACATCAGCATTCAAAGTTTACAAATCAAGACTAAATTTTTATTTAATCCAGTGTGCAGGTTCTTATGCAAAGTTTAGAGAGTTCCTTGTAAAGGGCATAGCCTCTAAAATGCGTCATTTCAGAAGGCAATAGCCATCAAAAAATTCAGTAAATCACGTTAATATAGATGTTATAGGGGGCTGGATTGCCGCGTCGCTGTGCTTCTCGCAAAGACGAGCCTTCATCTGGGATGCCTTGCTGCGGTTACCTTTCCTTTTCTTTCTGGTTCCCGTTTTTCAACGGGACTTCGCTTTCGTTTTCCTTTTTTATTCTCACTTTCGAGGTGCTGTATTAAAATCTGCCTCCAGTGGGGGCAATAAACACCCTTGAGTATTGGTATTAATGGTGTAGTCCATTTCTGAACTACCCATCGGGATCTTTCCGTGCCCAGATCAGGTGTAACTTCTTCTATCAAAGTCCACTGATGCTTAGATCTGACCTGTGCTCTTCGGATTGTTTTTCATCAACCGTCAGATTGTCTTAAGCACCGTCGGAGTGTGTGTGACTCTACAGACAGACAATTATGTCGCGTCACATGTCTCCTAGATTTTACTACAGCACCTCTATAGCGAGAGTATTTTTTACTTACTGTTTTATTCCCAAGTCGACTTGTTTATTCTTATTCTCAAGGGGAGCTCTTCCTCGATCTAAAAATCTAAATTCAATATACCATAACAACAAGCATTTCTTTTAAATGGAGATTGCCTATGAAAATTTTTATTTGATACTTTAAAAAGCGCAAAAATACACACCTTAAGCATGGGTTAAAAGATTTTCTTAGGGGCTTTTTAGCAAAAAAGTTTATACTGAAGTTTTTCATTGATAGACGCGCTCAATCCAATGACTTGCACATCAGGTTATTTCTGCAAATCTAAAGCTTTAATTCCAGGTAAAGTTTTACCTTCTAGCCATTCTAAAAAAGCACCGCCTGCTGTTGATACATAAGTAAAATTAGTAATGTCTTTAGCAATTACAGCGATTGTATCGCCACCTCCGGCAACACTTATGAGTTTTTTCAATTTTGTATATTCAGTAATAGTTTTTGCTATAGCTGTAGATCCGTGTGC
Organism: Alphaproteobacteria bacterium; assembly: GCA_947487955.1. Classification (GTDB taxonomy): domain Bacteria; phylum Pseudomonadota; class Alphaproteobacteria; order Paracaedibacterales; family CAITNM01; genus CAITNM01. The sequence goes on along the minus strand of CANKYV010000007.1, from coordinate 12,575 downwards.
AAACATGGGAATTTCATAAACCCCAACAGGACCATTCCATAAAACGGTTTTACATAATTGTAATATACTTCTTAGTTTTTCTATTGTTTTAGGGCCTATATCATATATAGCCTGCTCGTTATCTATCATATTAATATCCACAATTTTTGCAGAAGTATTTGGTTTTAGCTCTTTAGCAACTACAACATCAGTAGGTAGTATTAACCTGCATTTACTGCTTTCAGCTTTTTGTAAAATTGTTTTTGCAATATCTAGGTAATCATTTTCGACAAGAGATTTTCCTATTTTATATCCTTGTGCACATAAAAGCGTGTTAGCCATTCCGCCGCCAACAAATAGATAATCAAGTTTATTTAAAAGATTGAGTAGTAAGTCTATTTTTGTGGAGACTTTACTGCCTGCGATAATGCCAATTACTGGATGTTTTGGATTTATCAAAACATCTTTTAGTGCGTGTAATTCTTCATCTAAGCAAAGACCCGCGTAAGAAGGTAGATATTTTGTGATACCAACAACAGATGCATGCTTGCGATGACTACAGGAAAAGGCATCATTTACAAATATATCACCTAATTGACTAAGTGCTTGAGAAAAAGTATTTGAATTTTCTTCCTCACCATTATAAAAACGAATGTTTTCAGTCAAAATTATTGAATTATTGGGCAAAGAGTTAAGGTACTGATAAAGTTCAGCACCAATTGGCTTATTTGTAAAAACAACAGGCAAATTAAGTAATTTTTGTAAAACAGTTGTTATAGGTGCAAGACTATTATCTTTATCCCACATAGTATGCAATTGGGGTTTAGGGCGCCCTAAATGTGATAGAATCACAATGTATTTTGGATTCTTGGAAAGAATCATTTTCAATGTAGGAATAATTCGTTCAATGCGAGTCGAGTCTTGGACTTGTTCATTTCTTGTTGGTACGTTGAGATCTAGCCGTATAACAACTTTTTTCTCTGAAAAATCGATATCTTGAATAGATGTATAAGTCACAAGTTTTGTTAATATTATTAAGTCAATCTAACTATTGCAGCGATCCATCAATTTAGCAAATGCGCCGTTACCTAAAACATTGGCACAAGTAATGACAGGGTCAAATAGTACGTAAAGAGCAGTAATTAGTGACATCATTTCTACATTAAAACCCAAATAAGCTTCGAGTATTGGCAGCATCACTAAAATGCCTCCGCCTGGAATTGCTGCTACTGAAAATTTTGCTATTACAAAATAAAGTGAAAAAATTAAGTAGTTTAGTAATGTTGGTTCTGCCATACCAAAGCTTTTCAGCACAGCATATGCAAGAATAGGAATAGCAAAGCAATCACCGATAAGATGGATATTCACGGTGGCCGGGATGACGGAACAAACGAGATCCTTATTTTTTGCATTATTTTCTGCTCCTATAATAGTTAGGGGCATGCTTGCTGCGCTTGACATTGTGCTAAAACCGCTGATTGCAGCAGGAAACATATTTTTTATACTGTTAGCAAAAGCCTTTACATTTCCATTATTAAGAACAAAGTATGCTAGCATTATGTAGCCAAACTGAGCGAATGCTATTACTGCGAAAATTGTTGAATAATCTTTTACAATTGTTCCTACAGCCCCATCAAATTCAAGTTTTACAATAAATCCTGCTACAAACACAGGAATAAGATAGACAAAACCTTTAAGTAACAAATGAATCCATCGATCTAGTTTCATAGCAATTTTGTGAGCTGGGATAGGAAAGAATGTAGATGCAATAATACCAAGTACAATGCCTGCGAGCATGGCTATGTAATTTTCAACAAGCTTTGGAAAAGTTAAAAGCCATAAGGGAGTCAATGCTGAAGCTTCGTGTGGTGATATCATTGATAGATCAAAGTTATAGACCCAGATTCCTACATAATGACTTAGAAATGTTGAAATGAAATTAGAGCAACACGCGAGCACCAAGATCATGGCGATAATTTTAGTAGCTTTGTTAGAAAGAATGACGGCTGCTTTAAATAATAAACCAAAGATAATTAGAGGCAATAGTACGACAATTACTCCTTTAATGCTTAAGCTAATTGCGTAGAGTGCTTGCTTTAACTCAAAGGGCATAAAAGGGTCTAAAAATATAACGACAGCAATAATTGTAATTAAAATAAACGGCATTTTACGAAACATACATCTTTCCTTTGAAAGCTAGTGAATTTAAAAAATAAGGATTAAGAAATGATGGATATTTATCGGCCTCAACCGGTGGTTGTTGTGGTAAAAAAAGAGATAATATAATTAAAAACTAGCACAACAATAAATAAACTATAAAACGCTAACTTCATAAGTCTACATCTGATATTGCTGATTTACAAGCTATGTTCCTGATGAGATGTAAAAAATTTTTTTATCATCTCATCATTAATATTATCGAAGGTGTATGTCCATTGGGGATTTTTATCTTTATCAACAATTTGAGCGCGTATGCCTTCTTGAAAATCAGAAGATGTTAAAAAATTGATAGCAATATTGTAATCAAGTTGAAGTGATTGTTTTAAGTTTAGAGATGTTGATAATTCAAGTAATTTGTTTGTGATAAGTAAGCTTAAAGGAGATCTAGTAAGTAAATCATTTAGTGTTTTTTTTGCTGCTGGATGTTTGTGATTTTTTAAGGATGTAAAAATACCTTTTAGATTTTGTGAAAAAACACTATCAACCCAATCATTACCAAATATGACTGAGGAAGGAATTGATTCACTAAATTGATTAATGATTTGATCAAGCTCTTCACTTGTGCATAAAGCATTTAATAAGTTTGGCAGATTTTTTGATAAGACAAAATGGTCAGCCATATTCCATTTTAATGCATGATCAATCGCAATGTTATTGCCTGTAAGTCCGTAGAAGTTCGCCCAAGCTTTGGGAAATTGAGCAAAACGAAAGCTGGATCCAACATCAGGGAAAAAACCAATAATCGTTTCGGGCATCCCTAAAACAGCTTTTTCTGTAATGATGCGTAGCTTGTTATGCATTGATAGTCCCATTCCACCGCCGAAACATAGACCATTTACCAGTGAAATAACTGGTTTAGTATAAGTTGCTAACTCATAAACAAGCTTGTATTCTTCTTTGAAGAAAATGGGAGCAAGTTTTAGATCATTGTGTTTCATTATATCATATGCAGCGCGAATATCTCCGCCTACGCAAAAGGCTTTAGAATGTTCTGAAGTAATGATGATTTTTTTAATTTTATTATTCGTTGCACACTTTGACAAAAAAATTGAAATTTCTTGTATAGTTTTTAAATCCGTAGCGTTATATCGTTCTGGTCTATTTAAAACAATGATACCAGCATTGCCTTGAAAGCGAGTTAGAATAGTCACTTAAGCTCCTAAGATGAAGATGCCGCAACGCCGTGGAGTTGAAATCCTCTCGTGGCTAAAATGCCAAGTGGGTGCCATATAACAAGGCCACGACCTTGTCAGAGACAGCTCTCCCAAGGATGTAAACTGAGCCAAGGGATGAAACTCGCACGTACGTTGCCGCACCAGGAAAATTTAGCATAAGTAGCAGGTTTTTCCCATACGTTTAATATGGATTATAACCTATTAAAGAGGAGTTAAAGATTTTTCAAAAATAACATATGCTAAAGCATAAGGAGGTTCATCGCTTAAGCTTAAATGCAATGTGTAATCACCTTCTGCTAATGTTTTTGCCATTTTATGGGCTGCATTGTGCAATATAAATTCTGGCCGGCCGTGGAAATTTTTTACAACTTCAATATCTTGCCATGAGATATCCGTGCTGTTGGCAAGAGCTTTGACCAAAGCTTCTTTAGCTGCGAAAACTTTTGCAAACCCGCTAGCAACTTTTGCTCTTTTTTGCAAGCGTTCTCGTTCAGAAGGTGTAAAAACTCGCTTTAAAAATTGTTCTCCATGAGATTCAATTAATTTTTCAATGCGATGAATATCACAAATATCGCAACCGATTCCTAAAATCATTGTCTATCCACCTGACTTACAAGGTTTAATGAGCGAAGATGAGCTTGTACATTTTGTAACTGATCTTTGTTTTGCACGCTGATATCTGTAATGATTTCCCAAAAGTCTGTACTTCTATTGATAATCTTTAAGTTGTTTATATCTGCTCTGCATTTGCTGATAGTGCTTGTTATTAATGCTAAAGCGCCTTGCTTATTAACAAAGGTAATTTTTAAGCGACCAATGAATGTATCATCGGTATCACTATTACTCCAAGTAAGATCTAGAAATTCATTATTTAAAGAGAGAGCAGCTAATTGTTGACAGCTACTTTTGTGAACGGTAATTCCTGTTCCAGTGTTAACGACACCGTTAATTTTGTCACCAAGCACTGGATGACAACAACCAGCATAGTGGATGGCCATTCCGGGAATGAGTCCTTTGATGGAGATTTTAGCAAGATTTTCTGTATTTTGTTTAGATTTAAATTTTATTATTTTATCGTCAGGAATTGCTAATACTTGTGGTTGAAAATATTTAAGAACGTCTTTAGTGCTAAGAGTGCCTTCTCCTATGCTAATTAAAATATCTTCATAATTATTGTACTGACTACCCTTGAGATTCTGAAGCAAAATTTTTTCGTTAAAGGTACATTCTTCTTTTTGTAAAGCTTTAGTAAGGAGTGTTTTGCCTAATTCTAAAAATTGATCACTTTTTTTGGTGCGGATGAATTTTCGAATTTGAGCTTTTGCTTTGCCTGTTATTACGTACTTTTCCCAGCTAAGAGAAGGTTCCTGTTGTTTTGCAGTAATTATTTCAACTTGATCGCCATTATAAAGTTCTGTTCTAAGCGGAACTTGCTTTCCATTAATTTTCGCGCTTACGGCTTTATTACCAACCTCTCCATGAATTGCATAAGCAAAATCAAGAACACTAGCGTGTTTAGGTAAGGCAATTACTTCTCCTTTTGGAGTAAAACAAAATACTTGATCATTGAACATTTCAAGCTTTGTGTGCTCTAGAAATTCATCAGGATTATCTGTGTGTTCTAAAATTTCTAAAAGGTTTCTGACCCAACTGTACTGAGTGCCTTCGTGAGGATTGATATACTCTTTGTTCTTGGTTTTTTGTTTGTAGTGCCAATGAGCTGCAACACCAAATTCACAAATCTCATGCATTTCTTGGGTGCGAATTTGGATTTCAATTTTTTGATTATATGGTCCTATGAGTGTTGTGTGTAATGATTGATAACCATTGGTTTTTGGTGTGCTTATATAGTCTTTGAAGCGCCCTGGTACCATAATGTAAGAACTATGAATAAGGCCAAGTGCCTGGTAACACTCTTGTAAATTCGTTACAACGATTCGAAAGGCCATTAAGTCGGATAATTGTTCGAAGGTGATATTGCGTTTTTGAATTTTTTTCCAAATTGAATAAGGTGTTTTTTCTCTTCCAAAAACTTGAACTTTTAAACTTCCATCTTCTAAGACTTTTGTGATGTCATTATTTATATTCTCAATCAATTGCTGTGTTTGAGGCATATTTGCCAGCTGCTCCATGACACTTGTGTAGTCTTCAGGGTGTAAGTGTTCAAAAGCATAGTTTTGCAATTCATCTTTAAATTTTGTTGTGCCTATTCTACTAGCTAAAGGAGCATAGATTTCAAGTGTTTCTCGGGCAATTCGCAATCGCTTTTCTGGGTCTTTGACAAAATAGAGAGTGCGCATGTTATGAACGCGATCAGCAAGCTTGACTAGAAGTATACGTAAGTCATCAGACATTGCTAAAAATAATTTACGAAAATTTTCAGCTTGAGGTGATGACGAGGACTGTAGTTCAAGTTGTGAGAGTTTAGTAACTCCATTGACTAGTTTCGCGATCTCGGTGCCAAAGAGATTTTCAATTTCTTCATAGGTTGTAAGCGTATCTTCAATGGTATCGTGAAGTAATGCTGTAATAATATAATAATGATCCAGCCGCATGTCGGCTAATATGTTAGCAACTTCTAAAGGATGATGAAAATACGGGTCGCCAGATTCTCGCAACTGCTGTCCGTGTACTTTCATGCAGAACACATAAGCTTTGTTAACTAAATCCTCATCGGTATTGGGATTATACCGCTTTAGCTTCTCAACAAGCTCATATTGACGAATTACAGGTTTACTTGCAGCTGCTTTCACGGCAACACATCTCAATTGTTACTCGCACAGTTTAGCGAGTTTTTGATTAATCTTCGAGAGTTTCGTCGTCTATATCGTCAATTTCTTTGTTTTTTGGAGTTGGCTCGTCTTTGTGCCATTGGCTAGCATCCTGCATGACTTCAAGCAAATCATCATCAACTTCTACATCTAGTTCGTCAGTAAGCACTGCGCGTTGTAAAGCTTTTATGATGCTTTCCTCAATATTTTTGAGATTTAAGTTGTTTTCTGCTATTTCGCGAAGGGCAATGACCGGATTTTTATCATTATCGCGCGCAACTGTTATGCTTGCGCCTGCCGAAATTTCACGCGCTCTCTTAGCTGCATAAGCAACCAATTCGAACCGATTTGGAACTTTTTCAATACAATCTTCAACGGTAACTCGAGCCATAAAACCTCCTAATAACTGCCGTACATACTAGGTCAAATTTACAACTTATGCAAGAATTTAGTATTTAGAGATCCTATAGCTATTGAGTCACAGGGGTGTTGATTTCAAGTTCTTCCAAAATGTTTTGTAGCTCTTCATCTAATTCTTCATAATCTGTTTTATCATCATAAGGTGAACTGCTTCCTTTTTGTTTTTCAGATGATGGTTCATTTGTCTCAATCTCTTCATCAGCATACTGAATATCTTTATCATCCTCCTCAATATTCTGAGTTCTTTCGGCTTTATATGTAGAAGGAGCAACAGGAGCTGGTATAGATTGTCCTGCCATTTTTAGCATATCTTCGGCAACGTCAGGTGTTAAAATTCCACCATGTAGTTTTTCATCAGGGATTAATTGACCTGATAAGTCAGTAAAAAAAGGTGAAAATTTTACAATATCATTATCTTTTTTTGGTAAATTACTTATTAGTTCAATACTTAATTCATTAATTAACTCTTTATTTTCTTTTGGTAGATACTTTTCTAAGTGATCTATGGTGAAAAAATTTAATGCAAACATTTTTACGTACAGATATTCATCATTTGCAACAAGATAATTTTTAATTCTCTTAAAATTTTTAGAAGGATCTTTTTTAATGTCTTTTAAAAATTTTGCAAGATCTTCTTCACGTTCTGCCATGTGCTTTTCAATAGTACGTTCAGCTGATATATCAAGCCATTTGCTTTGATTTCTAAAAAACAAATCGGCGTTCTTAAGAATATTATTTGGGCCTTGACTAATAATTAAGATAGAAACTGGTCTATCTAGTGCATAAAGATACGGCACGAGATGTAAATCTAGACAAAAACCAGGCATTGCTGTGATTTTAGGGATGTCATTGATAAAATATTCAGCGCAGTGAGCGCAGCTTGGAGAAAGCCATGCAGCGATATGAACTTTACAACCTGTCTGAGCACTTAATGTTATAAATGTTTGAGGTTTTTTTGCTTGAGCTGGCTGCAAAGCTAGAGCATTGCTTAAAAGACATAAGGGCAAAAGAACTGCAAAATATGAGAAGAAGCGCATCAACTAAGTTTAAGATAAAAACTTTTCTATTTTAAGTTTATCATATAAAAATTAACGAAGAATTGATACTTGAAAATCTTATGAATGCAGTACTTCAGATCTTGCCAACTTTTCATACCGGCGGTGTTGAAAAAACAACTTTACTGATCGCAAATGCTTTAGCTGAAAAAGGTTTGAGAAGTTTTATTGCTAGTGCTGGAGGAATATTAATAAAAGATTTGCACCCAAGCGTAATACATGTTGAGTTGCCTTTAAACACTAAAAATCCTTGTGTGATGTTTTCTAATGTGAAAAGGCTAAAGAAAATTATTGAAGGTTACCGTATTGATATTGTGCATGCTCGATCTCGGGCTCCTGCTTGGAGTGCGTACTTTGCCACAAAATCTACAAATGCGCATTTTTTAACAACTTATCACGGTGCTTATAGTCAGAATTTTTTTAAATGGTATTACAATAGGGTGATGGCTATGGGTGATCCAGTCATCGTGACTTCTTGCTATATGGAAAATCATGTTAAAATGCACTATTCAAATGCTGAATGTACTCAGATTCCATCAGGTGTGAATACACAATTTTTTTCTCCGGAACTAGTAAATTTACCGCAAATTCAGACTCTTAAGTCTTTATGGGAAATAAAAGACAATACAAAGATAATTTTGTTAGTGGGGAGATTTACCCCTATTAAGGGACATCATGTTTTATTGAAATCTCTTGGGCAGAGTACTTTTAAAGATCAAATAAGAGTGATTTTTGTTGGTGATAGTAAAAATCCTAAATTTGTGAATGATTTAAAAAAGCAATCTGAGGAGAATGGTCTAAGATTACATGTTCATTTGGATGAAAAAGACCTTCGTCCATTTTTTCATATGGCGAATGTTGTCGTTGTGCCAACAATAAAACCAGAAGCTTTTGGCAGAGTTACAGTTGAAGCAATGAGTATGGAGAAAATTGTAATCGTTAATAACTTGGGGGCATCAAGCGAGATTATCAACAACAAAGATTGGGTTTTTAATCATAACTCTATAGAAAGTTTAACGCATAAAATTGATAACGCGTTAAGTTTGAACTCAGAGCAAGTACAAACAATAGGTACTGCAAATAGATTACGTGCATCAACTTTATATAATGTTGAAGCTTTGATTGAATCGCACCTGCAATTATATAAACGATTTCTTAAAGCTGAATAGATTGGTGTTTTTGACGGGCGTCTCCATCAACAGTATGATGCCCTATAGTAATAAGACTTTGGTTGGATCGAAGTCTTATGGTTTTCTTTGTTGCATTTTTAAGTTCAAATTCAATGTAATGACTGGTAACTTTGGTGATTTTTAAAGTGCTATCTTCTTTGTTATCAGCAGTGTAGGTTCTTTCATTTATCCATACAGTCCAGCGTATTGGTGAAAGATATAAAATAGCACTTAAGAATAAAATTTCTTCAATAGTTGAAAAAGAAAAATTTGAAGTTTCAGGTATTTCAAGTAAATAATTAGCTTCTTCTTCAACAGGTGCAATGCCATTTAATAAATCTACTTCATCCGAAGACATCATTAAAGAAGCTTGAAGTGTTAAGGACCAGAAGCATGTTATTATTAAATATTTTTGGCATTTTTTGATTAACATATTGAAGTGCAGCCGAAAGAATTTGTCATTTGGGAAATGTGTCGAAAAATTGTACATACTCTATTTCAAAGTCAATAGTTCCTTCAAAAAGACTAATTTTTTCTCCTTCACTAACTTTTTGGATAAGTTGTTGATTGAGTTCCTTCGTGCGTTTTAATTCAAATTTTTTAATTTTTACAATACCAGGAAGTTCAGTTTCAAGTTTTTGCAAAAAGTTGAAGAAGCTTTGGTCACGTAGAACTTGTACATTAAGACAGATATCTGCTTTTGTAATATTTTTTGTATCAGATAAGAATTTGGGGTGAATAAATAAAAATTCTACATTTGTTAGTTTTTGCAATGAGTAAAGTGATTGATTCAGTCGATCTTGTGTGAGCGGGAGTATCCATTTTTTACGTTTAAATATGTCGAATTTTTGGGCTTCTGCTCTGCTAAGTTTTTCGTAGATTTCAACAGCGTCAATCTGAGTTGTTAATGAATTTATTTTTGCGGTTGTTCGTATGATTTCTTCTTGGGTTGATTGGTAATGAGTTATAGATGTTGCAAGAAGAAAGAAGAAAAATCCTACCAAAAATATAAGAGAAACAACGACTCCTCCTGTTTCTGGCTTATTCCACAATTGCCAATTAATTGCCATGTTGACCTGCCTGTTGCTGAATAAGAAGAGTTATATTTTTGTCATGTTCATCCCATGTTAAAGTTGCATTACCAAAAATTCGTTCAGAATTGTTATTGATGTATTTTTTAAATCCATGGGCTTTTTTAGGTATTTGAGAGAATTTCAAGCATAGTTCTGGTCCGTGTTCATTTAAATTCCATGTAATGTCAGAAACTTGAGCCTTGCCTTTTAATATTTTGTTCATATTGTTGATTGTGATGAAAGGATTTTGATAGCAATTATTTATATAAAGAGTGAATAATTTGCTTAAGTGTACTTGTTCAGCAAAATTCCTAGAAACTTTCTTGCTTATTTTTTCATACTTGATTGTTAGCCATTTATTTTCATAATCTTGAAAAAATGACTTTATTTGAACTGACGACCAAAGAATTAGTAGTATCATACTCATGGGAATTAAAAATTTGATACATAGTCTGGGTAATTCATAGACCATTCTTACTTGGCTTAAAGTTTGGGGAATAAAATTTAAAAATGGTTTTATGAGTTTATGAGTCTCTTTTTCTAAAAGTTTTTTTGGCACATGAATAAGCTCAAGGTCTGCATTAGAAAATTCAGTGATATGACTATCTTCAGATATTAAAACAGATACCGCTTGTCCTTCTTTGTAACCTTGTCTTTGCATAAACCGTAGAGTAGAGCGCAGTTCTTTCTCTAAATCATCTGTATTTTTAGTCAAGATAACGCGTTGTAGTAAGATTTTATCTTGATGCAAGATAAGAATAGTGAAATTATTGGCATCAATTGGTATTACTGTTACCACCCATGCTCGTAAAGAGCGAACAATATTGGCATGTTTTTTCATAGCTAAGCTTTGCTCAATATCCCATGAAAGCACTCCACCGACAGGGTTTTTTAGTGATGCCAAAATTTTAAATATTTGCTGGAGTAGATCGCTAGTTCTTATTGAGACAAAAATATCAGTTCTTTCAGAGCATTGCTTCGGTTGATAATGGGCAACTAAGTCATCCGGACTAAATTCATTGGTTTTGATCTGATTGAAGAGAAAGAAACGATCCCACATGCGTATTTGATTTGTAGGTAAGGTACGAAATTCGCAATCTTGTCCTTGCACAATAAGATAAATAGGAGAATTTTCATGTTTAGAAATGTATTCTTGCCAACTTTGTTCTTCAACAGAAATATTTTGAGTATGGACGAGCAAATTATTTTTAAAGTGACAAAGTGTATAAGTATCTTGAGATTCATACACGTTTATGTAATCTAAAGGATAATTTTTCCAATTAATAATACGTTTCCAAATAGCTTGAATATAAAATTGGAATTTTTTCCAAATTTTTTTGTTGTGATGTGTATTAGTTTGAGTTGATGCTTCTGTATTTTTAATCCATTCTGGCAACTTGATCATAGAGCGGTACGACAATGGCAACAACCATCCATATCATTACTATACCCATGATAGATATCAAAATTGGCCCCGTCCAGGCTATTATTTTTTGTAGTTGGTGTTGATAGATATTTTTTAACGTTTGCGCACATATGTTACTGTATGTCGACATTTGAGAAGTTTTTTCACCTGTTAATAATAAATATTCTATTGATTCAGGCAGCTTTAGAGAGTTTGTGAGGGCCGCACTGATTTTTCCTTCACTCTTAATTACAGGCTCTATTAGGCGTGCTCGATTTTTTAAATAGTTATTTTGTAAGATGTCTGTGCTGTAGCTTGCGGCTTGTGTTACGTGATGTCCTTTCTTTAGTAGAGTTGAAAAACTTTTTAGATAGAAGCTTTGTAATGTTTTAAGATAGATAGGTCCAAATATAGGGCATTTTATTGAAAGCCAGGATATAACATACTTTAATTTAGTGATTTTTGATCCCAGGTAACAGCTTGCAAGGATAGTTATTAATATCGGGATATTTGTAAAAATAGAAAAAATATTTCTTAAGCTTTCTGCAAAATGAATAAATAATGTTGTAGCTAAGTGTTGTTCGAAACTGCTGTTTTTAAAAAAATCTAAAGCAGTAGGTAAAAGGAATTCACTGAAAGCTATAACCATTGTAAAAATGATTATGGTTAAAATAAGTGGGTATTGAAGGTTTGTGCGTAATTGTTTGAAAAATTCGATTTCTTCTTGCCTAAGTGTTGCATAATCCTCAAATGCTTGCGCGTATTGGCCAGTCGTTTCAGATATGCTTAAAAGCCCAATAAATAATTTTGGAAAAACTTCATGTTCTGAAAAAATTTGTGAAAGAGTTAATCCTGCATAAAGTCCTTCGAGCAGTATATCAATGAACTGTTTTTGATTTTTGTTTAATCGTAATTTACTAGCTTTTAGGCTTTCTACCAGTGATAAGCCTTGCTTTAGGAAAAAGCCTACATCTTTTGCCCATTCAATAGTCCATGTATTTGAACGATTATTATGAAGCCATGCAAATCGCTGAGGGTTTAGATGAATAGGTTGAAGACGTTTTAATTGTAATTTGTGTAACGCATGTACTCGGCTACTTGCAGGAATAGCTCCTTTGATTTTTTGCCCTTGCGTATTTAGAGCTTGAAATTGATACGTGCGCATGAATTAGTTTAGGCATTTTTTTGAAGAAGTGCCAAGTCATATGCTTGTTTTTTTGCAATGCCGTGAGTAGTACTTACAATGCTTGCAATATCTTTGATTGAATGAGTTTTTAAAAGATCAGTGATTTGTTCAGTGATGCTATC
>CANKYV010000006.1 GCA_947487955.1 Alphaproteobacteria bacterium | reverse complement strand
TGTGATTAAAAAGGACTTTCAAATTTCTCACACTCGCCATCGATCTCCCATTAATGGCTTTATTCACATCTTTTCAACCCTTGTCGCTTATACCTTGAAATCAAAAAAACCTTGTATCAAATTTAACCATCTAATCCCGAATTAGGGTTTCTAAATGATATGTGTCACCAGCACCGTATAGATTTGTTGGCATTACGGATATATAGTCGACACCATATTGCTTTCTGTAGCTTTCAACCATTTTGAGACCAGCTATTTTAGCAATGGCGTAAGGCTCGTTAGTTGGCTCAAGATAGCCACTTAATAATTCATTTTCTTTAATAGGTTGTGCTGCAAATTTAGGATAAATACAGGATGAACCTAAGAAGACTAAACGTTTAACACCGGATAAATACGCAGAACGGATGACATTCACCTCTATCATAAGATTATCGTAAAGAAAATCAGCAGGATAAGTACTATTTGCGCCAATCCCGCCAACTTTAGCAGCTGCTAAAAAAACCACATCTGGTTTGTTGATGCTGAACCAGCTCTCCACATCAGCTTGCTGCCGTAAATCAAGTTCTGCACGAGAAGCTGTAAGAATTGAACAAGACTCAGAAGCGAGCCTACGAACTAGAGCGGAACCTACCATGCCATTGTGGCCAGCAACAAAAACTTTTTTACCACTAAGTTGAAAATCGTAATCTTTACCTTCCAGGGAAGATTCCCCAACCATAATTGGGAAGATGCTTATACATGTCAAAATGGAAACATACATGAATTTTAAACATTTAAAATTTAGCATTATTGTTCTCCTGAAAAATTTATTTCTTTTATAAGCCATTAAATATGACACAGTGAAAAAACATTAAAATCCATTTATCTTCTTTCCCTTTTGTGTGATTTTTATAGTGCAAAATTTATGCCAAATTGAAATAATAGTGGTGCCAGCTCATGATGTTTCAGCGAAGCTTGCAGAACATCTTTACCCGCTAGTATTACCACTTTATGAAAAGTTCAATGCCAGGGAATCTGTTAAAGAATTAGTAGAAACAGTTGTAAGGCGTTTGCTTGAGCGTTGGAAAATTAATTGAAGTCATAAGCTAATACTTTCAAATTAAGCAGTCAACAGTTCACAAATACTTGTATCTTGAGCGTGTTTAGGGTATATTGTACATGGGCCCTAAAGGGTTCCAGTGTTGTATTTAACTTAGAGATAATGGTTACGTTAGGTTCATGAGAGACGATTTTAGTCAAGCTAATCGATCACAAATAACAGTGAGTTTTATGCCTCCAAAAACAATTGTTTTGGTTGGGTTGATGGGTAGCGGAAAAACAAGTATAGGAAAGCGTTTGGCAAACAGACTGGAGCTTTCTTTTTTTGACTCAGATATTGAGGTTGAACAGGCAGCTGGTTACCCTATTAAAGAAATCTATGAAATTTTTGGGGAGCAATCTTTTCTTGATGGAGAGCAGCGAGTGATTAAGCGTTTGCTTGATCAGCCTACGCATGTTTTAGCAACAGGTGGGGGGTCATTTGCTTACGAGCAAACAAGAAAGATTGTAAAAGAAAAAGCAATTTCTGTTTGGCTAAAAGCAGATATTGATACGTTAGTTGCGAGAGTTTCAAGACGTACAGATCGACCGATGTTTACTGATTCAAATCACCGTGAAGTTTTAGATAAACTCATTGAAGAGCGTTATCCAATATTTGAGGAAGCTGATGTACATGTTCAAACATTAGATGAGCCGACTAATGCGACAGTTGATCGAGTTATTCAGGCAATGAGTGATTTTATTCGGGCAAAATATCCGAATTATTATGTGTTGAAGTCTGTATAGCCAAATAATCCTTTCATGATTTGGGGGAGAAGGGCATGTTCTTGAGAAAGATATCTTGTGTCGTTGCGCTGATGGCTGTCGTTTATGGCGGAGTACCTCCTTCTTCTATTACGAGAAGATATGTTTTTGAAAATCTTAAACAGTTAAATCAGCTTATAGAGAAGAAGAAATCAGCTGGAGCAGGGCTTCAGTTAGAGATTTTATTTGATGAATATGTAGATGATGCTAGAAAATTACTAGAGAGTTGTGATAATCAAAATACTTCTGATCAGCAAGGTATGAAAAAGGAAGATACTGTAAAACAAATCGCTCACTATATGGCAGTTTTGCAAAAGCTTTTGGCAATTATGAGCAGTAATGAGCCAAAACCTCTTGAATCCTTTTGTAATTATCAGCGCAGTGATGTTTTGTGGGGTAGTTTGTGCGGGGATCGTCCAGTAAAACGTGTTTTTAGGCAAGAAATTGATCCTCTTGTCAAAAAAAATGATCATGATCATGAGAATATGCAGCATGCCAAAATTCGCTATGCAGATTCTGATGAAATTCAAACTAATCAGGGGAATTAATGATTACTCTTTGTATCTTTTCCGTCGTCTTGTTATTGATCTCCTCTTTCTTTTCTGCTTCTGAAACAGCAATTACATTTGCTTCTCGTCCAAAGCT
Source organism: Alphaproteobacteria bacterium (assembly GCA_947487955.1). Classification (GTDB taxonomy): domain Bacteria; phylum Pseudomonadota; class Alphaproteobacteria; order Paracaedibacterales; family CAITNM01; genus CAITNM01. The sequence continues at coordinate 59,561 of CANKYV010000006.1, read as the reverse complement.
GCATCAACTTGCAAAAGCTGGTAATAAATCAGCTATAACTATTCGTGATTTGCAGCAGCACCTGAGCATGGTTGTGAGCTCAATTTTAGCTTACAATACACTCTTAAATGCTGCTATAGCTTCGGTTTTAGCTAGTTTATCCTTTGATCTGGTGGGGGATAATTCAACTATTGCTGCTGTTATTGCTTCTGTTTTGACAGGTGCAATTGTTTTGGTGTTTGCGGAAATGTTACCCAAAACGCTTGCAATACAAGACACCATCCGGTTTTTAATGTTTGCAGCTCCTGCAATTCGTTTTAGCTACAATTTGTTTTTACCTATTAACAAAGCTTTGTCCTTTTTTGTCACCTCTTTATTAAGAGTGTTTGGTTTTAAGGTAAAAGCAGAGGATCATCACGCTAAAATGGAAGAGCTGCGTGGCGCTATTGATATGCACGATGGGCCTGGTCAGGATACGCCTCATGAAAAGGCTATGCTAAAAAGTATTTTGGACTTAGGAACGGTGCAAGTTTCTGAAATTATGGTGCATCGCCAAAATGTTACAATGGTTAATGCAGATGATTCACCAACTGAAATTGTTGATCAAGTTCTAGCATGCCCTTTTACGCGCTTGCCTTTATGGCAAGGCAATCCTGATAATATTGTGGGTATTATTAATACAAAAGCACTATTGCGTGCGGTGCGTGCCCATTCTGGATCATTGGATGATCTAAATATTGTCGATATTGCGCATAAACCTTGGTTTACTCCTGAAAGTACTGATCTTTTAGAACAGCTTCACGCTTTTCGTCAACGACGCGAGCACTTTGCTTTGGTTGTTGATGAGTATGGAGCGCTTATGGGAATTGTAACGCTAGAGGATGTTTTAGAAGAAATTGTGGGGGACATTGCTGACGAGCATGACGTAAATGTGCGTGGTGTACGTCCTCAGTTAGATGGAAGTTTTGTTATTTATGGTAACGTAACAATTCGTGATTTGAATCGTCAATTTGACTGGGAATTGCCTAACGATGTTGCTGCAACTCTTGCTGGGCTTTTAATTATTCAATTTCGAGTGCTTCCAACAGTTGGTCAAATATTTAATTGGAGAGGCTTCCGCTTTGAAATATTAAGGCGTCAACGCAACCAAATTACGTTAGTCAAAGTGACTCCCCCTCTTTCTCAGTCGGTTGCGAAAGAGCATAATTGAGCTAATTCAGAGGCAGTGATATCTGAATTTAGCATTAGTTTTTTACTTTCTTGTATTTCTTCGTGTTGAATTTTGTAAGCCGCAATAGATAAAACAGTTGAAATGCCTAGAATAGTAATAAATTGTAGCATTAAGTCCTCGTTAGTTTTTTGTCTCATTCAACTCTGCCATGCAAATACCTAAGAGATAGTTAACGGAAAATTTTTATTTTTATCCTTAAGTTCACCTGGAAAATTATAAGTAAAATCTATACAGTTAATAGGGTGGAGAGGTTATGTTTATTACTTTTGAAGGCGGAGAAGGTACAGGAAAAAGCACGCAAGCTTTGATCTTGGCTGATATTTTAAAAAAAAATGACGTTGATGTTGTTTTAACTCGAGAACCAGGCGGAAGCCCAGGGGCTGAGATTATTCGAAATTTGCTTGTAACAGGATCTGTAGATCGTTGGTCAAACATGAGCGAGGTTTTGTTAATGTATGCGGCTCGTGCTGATCATTGGCAAAATACAATTAAGCCGGCTCTTGATAATGGTAGTTGGGTTTTGTGTGACAGATTTGCGGACTCAACAGTTGCTTATCAAGGGTACGGTAGAGGAGTTAATCGAGAATTTTTGCAATTATTATATAACTACGTTGTTGGTGATATCGAGCCAGACATCACCTTTGTATTTGATCTTGATGTGTATGAAGGGATTAAGCGTGCAACAACCCGTATGGAAGGTAATGTAGTTGTTGAAGGGCGCTTTGAAGCAATGGATATGGAATTTCATAAGCGAATAAGAGCTGGATTTTTAGAAATTGCTAAAGATAATCCTAGCCGTTGCGTAGTGATGCAAGCAGATTCTCACCCAAAGGTTATTCACCGCCAAATTATTGACATTTTACAAGAAAGGAAGGGTTTAAGTTGGAAAAATCTCCCTGCGTAAGAATTTGTGTGCTTAACGCTGATAAGGTTTGTATTGGCTGTGGACGTAATGCGTATGAAGTACAAAATTGGATAAACTTCTCAGATGAAATTAAAAAAGCTGTGAAGTCGAAATTATCGGATAGATTAGCGGTAATGCTAACTGATTTGCGTAAAAATAAAGAAAATGATTGATCTATCTAGACTTTTGGTCTGGTAGCATACTTCAGCTTTTTCTTCGAAAGACATGGTACTATGAATAATATCAGCTTTTCAGTATTTGGTATTTGTTATGTGTTTCCTTTTTTATTTTTACTTCTCCCGTTGACCGTTCTTCTTGCATGGCAAGACTGGAAAAAGCGATTGTTGAATGTAGGAACTATTCTTGCAACTCTAATCGCTTTAACTTTAAACCTTCACTATCCTTTTCATGTTTTAGGGATTTTTTGTTTTTTATGGGGATATCGATACTTTAGAAAAAATAGCATTCAGCTGGTTGATATTGTGCTTTTTAGTTTTGGTGCAGGGTGTTTTGCTATTAACTTTTTGCCTGTTTATTGCATGATTACGGCTGGTGTTCTTGTTGTTATTTTTAAAACTACACAAACGCAAAAATTGCCATTTGTGGTTGCGTGGGCTATAGGTTTTTGGGGAACATATTGTACAGGAGTCTTTATTAATTAATTATTAGTAATGCCAATGTTAACATATATATAACTATATAATAAATATTGTTTAATATGAAAATTCTTAATTTATTTCTATTTACTTGCTTTTGTGTGTTTGCTTTTGCTGGCGGAGATCCCATGCAAAATGAGTCAGCACATGCAGAAGCCGTCAAAAAAGTAGAAAGTTATGACCTTGAAAAATTAAGAACTTTATCTGATGAAAAAATTATCACTTGGGCATTATGTCCAGGATATGAATTAGGCAAAGATGAAATTATTCAGCTTGTAAAAAATGAAGAATTAACATTTGATGGTCCTTGGACTTCGATAAAAATTCGCTTAACACCTGAAGAACGGCATGAAGATGAAAAACACATTGCATTGTGTTGGGCAAATGAGATTGATGGGGAAAGCGACGCTAGAGAAAAGTCTAAAAATGACGAAACAGAAATGGGATATTTTAAAAGTGGTGAAAGGCTATTATTAGAGAAGGGTCATTGGAATGGTCATGCTTTTGAGTACACCTATCGTTGGCCAGGTGATAAAGAAAAAGGTAAATCAATAAAGATTACTGTTGATATAACTATCAAAGATCCAACCAGTGAGGTTGGGGCATTTTTACAAGGTGTGATTGATCGGGCAAAAAATATCCATCACGCAGCGAAACATGAGAAATCAGCTTCCGTAGCAACACCAGCAGCAAGCGTTAAACAAGTTCCTCCAGCCTATGGTCCTCCTGTGCAACCTGTTCAACCGATTATTATAGAAGAACATCGTGCGCCTTATTATGGTTATCCTTATTGGGGTGGTCCTGGCATTTGGCTTGGAGGAGGCTGGGGGCGTAGAGAAGGTTGGCACGGCCGCCACTGGCGCTAAAATTTTAAGAATGCATCTTAAGTTTTTAGCCTTCTGTTTAATTATACCCCATAAGCAGATCTGAACTGTATAATTATACAGGTAGTTAAAAATTTTTTAGTTGATTATATAGATTTTCTAAAAAAGTAAAAAAATTCTTATATCTTTAGTGTTAATATTTTCGTAATTTATTTTATTATATTTTTTTTAAAATTATTTAGTTCAATTTTATATATTTTATAGTGTAAAAAATGTTTATTTTGTTTTTTCCTATTTATTTAAACAGTTGAAATTACAAATAACTATCACTAAATATAGCTCATCTAACGATAACAGGTATTTTTATGGTTTATCTAATTACACCCAATGAGTATTCTACACACCGCGATGATCTAGATGCAATGTACAGGCTTCGTCATAAGGTATTTTTTGAAAAATTGAAGTGGCAGGTTAACAGTGAAGATGGTATGGAAAAAGATGAGTATGATGAAAATAATACATATTATTTAATTTTTAAGGACAAAAATAACATTGTTAGGGGGTGTCAGCGTTATATTCCTATGAATAACCCTTGTATGTTTGATGGTCCTTTTGATTTTGTATTATCAAATTTAAAAGACTATAAGAACGCGCAGCATTGGGAAGCGAGTCGTATGGCTGTTGACTACGATTTTGCTGAAGGTTATACAAAAGAAGATGCAAAGAATGTGTGCTGTAGAATATTAGCGGCTTCAGTTTTGTTTGGTTTAGACGCAGAGATTAAAAGCTTTGTGACACTTTCTTATCCCTCTCCAGCGAGGATTCTTTCCCAGTTTTTTTCAACATCACTTTTAGCTCGTAGCGTTGTTAATAATGAAGAAATACACGTAACGGAATATTCACCGCTAGCCGAGTCATATTCTAAGCTATTAGATAAAATAAATCTTCCTGCCAACGAACCTGTTTATATTTTACAAGGTCAAGGTTAGCTATAATTCTAGAAATAACTGTATAAAGTAACAGGTTTAAATATTAGTCAATTCAAGCTAAAACTCATCACGGAACTTTAGAAACGGAGATGAATGATGGCAAAAACCTTGAAAATTTTCTTGCTACGTTTTATTGCAGGTGGATGTGTTGTTATAGCTTGCTTCTATTGTATAACGCAGATTGCTTGGCCTCTGGTATGCAAAATGCAGGTGCAGTTCAATGAAAAAAAAGCCAACGCTAACAAGATAAATTTAGTCAGTCCGCATTTAAAGGCTGTTTCTCTAAATGGCAAGACTGGAGATAAAGAATGCGTATTGCAGAAAGTGGCTTATTATGAAAATACGTATAAGCGTGTTTCTAGAAGTCATATTAAATTATTAGAATACCTTGAATTTCATTACGGAGTTGCTTTTTCTGAGAAAGATATCTACCAGATATTTGCAAAAAATGTTTCAACTGCTCATAAAAATATGCCAGCATTTTTTACATGGCTTAATTTTTTAAAAAATTCAAATTTTATTCAAGTACAAGCTGGAAAAATTTGTTTAACTAAACTGGGGGTAGAATTTTTGCAATTTGTAAGACAAAAAAATTATTTCCTATCTTATTCGAATTAGAGTATAAGTATAAATAACAATTTTTTATTGGATAAAAATTATAAAAATACTTGATATCAATAGGTTATTGGAATCAAAAGGAGAAAAAAGTCCATGGTGGATGCAGTGCAAAATATCGAAAATAGTCAGCAAAAAACTGAAGATAGTCAGCAGAGTAAGGGGATGAAGAAAATGAATATAAACGAACTTCAAAAAACAGAAATAGTTTTGAAAGAAATAAGAATTTTAGATGCTCAAAGTAAAATGATGGATGAGCTTTTTAAGGAAGAGCTTCAGTAAGACTTGCTTATAAAAAAAATACGGGGAATGAGTTTGCATTTGTTTCTTGATCCCTTTCCAATAAATATTTTTGAATAGATTTACGTGCTCTGCCTAAAATCCTCGGCAGAGTTTGTCACTGGCGTGTCTGCACTGCTGTCCGGAATAAAGTTGCTTAGAAACTCGTCACCCTGAGGGAGCATAGCTCTCGTGAGGGTCCAGTTTTATTATTTCAACATTGAAATTACTTACTGGATTTTCACGCCTTCTTAAGGGCTCAAGATGATGATTTAGAAGCCTAGAGTATAGCCAGAACTACAATTTAATTATAAGATCGCCACGTCGCTTATGCTCCTCGCGAAGACAAAAATTAAGTATTTAACGTCTTTGCGAGCAATCTAAATTTATGTGCTCAATTTATATGAGTCTGGCTATATGATGTTAGAAAAAACTGGTGCAACTCTTGTTAGCATCAAATTAAAAACATTTTACCTGTATAATCTAACAGGTTTAGAAAACCTAAAAATCGTTTTAGATTACCGATAATCATAATGTACTTATGTGAGAGGTGAGTGAAATGATCTCTGGTACAAAACTGCTAGCTGATAAGAAAATAAAAAGCGCATTAGAGAGAATAGATGCTGTGAAATATTTTGAAGAAGATGTGTTTGCTGTGTTTAAAGGTATTTGCCTAGATTTAAATTTTGAAAAATTTGCATTAGCAATCTTTTCAGGTAGAAAAGATATCACAGAATCATTTTCTATATACAATACTTACTCAAAAGAGTGGATACAGCATTATAAAGAGAAACAATATCATTTATGCGATCCTGTTTTTAGTTCATTGCGGAAAGTTGCTGTTCCTTTTGAATGGGATACTAAAAGTTTTGATGGTCTCTTGCCAACACAACAAACCTTAATGGAAGAATCATTTGATTTTGGTATAAAATCTGGCATTACAATTCCTTTGATTCCTTATGCTACTTTTCATGGTTTTGTGACCGTGCTCAATCAATCATCATTACACCATGATGTTTTGTATACGCTTTCTCTGGTGGGTAATGTTTGCTCAAACAAAATTATATCCTTGCAAGACAAACGAAATTTTTCAAGAAGACCTGATTGACATTTTTTTTGTATGGAGCGATAAAAGCTTAGCAATATTTTCTTATAGTAGTTTTTTTAAAATTAGTACTAGTTGTAAGATAAAGGATTAAAAATGCTGAATAAGCGAATAAATGCTGCGATTGAGCAAATAAATAGCATTACACAGTCTGATGAGGGTGTTTTTGAAATTTTTCAGAACATTTGTAATGACTTTAATGTTGAACAGTTTGCACTTGCTGTGTTTTCAGGCAAGAAGAAAATTACGGAATCTTTTTGTGTGCACAACACGTACTCAAAAGAATGGGAAAAACGTTATACAAAAGAACGATATTATTTGTGTGACCCTGTGTTCAGTACACTAAAGAAAGTAGCGGTTCCATTTGAATGGAGCGTTGACGGTTTTGATAATCTTTTGCCAATACAGCAAACTTTAATGGAAGAATCATTTGATTTTGGTATAAAATCTGGAATTACCATTCCTTTGATTCCTCATGCTACTTTTCACGGTTTTACAACAGTTCTGAATCAGGCATTTTTACACCCAGAAGTTTTATATACCCTTTCTTTAGTGGCAAACGTTTGTGCAAATAAGATAGCGACTATAAAAGATAGTCAAGCGTTGGAGTGTTTAACAGACCGTGAAATTGAACTTCTTACTCAAAAAGCGCAAGGATTAACTATTAAAGTAGTAAGTCACAACTTAAATATTTCTGGATCTACTGCAGCCTTTCATTTAGCTAACATCCGCAAAAAATTAAATGCGCAAACGACTGAACATGCTGTTTCAAAATTTACCTCAATGATGAGTCAATAAATTTACGCTTCTTCTGGCTTCTTTTGTTCTGAGTCTTGGCTCTTTTTATCTTCTCTTTCGCGTTGCTGAAGTTTGCGTTTGCGTAAATTTTCACGTAATGCTTTTTCAAGCCGTTTTTGCTTTTCTAATTGAATTTTTGATTTATCGTTCATTTGATCTATACATGGTTACGAACCCAGTTCCAAGCTCGCATTACAATACTTTTTTGTTTTCCTAAGGCATTGTTTATTTGTAATCCTTGATGATCACGCAGTGCATATTGTAAAAGCCCTGCACATAATGAAAATGCTGGAGTATGAATAACATCACCAATTCCTTGTAATCCTTGAGGTGTTGCCACACGTACAATTTTATTAAGGTGAGACTGCATAACATCGCGAAAGCCTTGCAATTGGCTAGATCCTCCAGTAATTACAAATCGCTGCAGTGCTATTGGATCAATAGGCTGTGAAGTAAGCATTCGCTCAATCGCTTCAATAATTTCTTCGGCTCTTGCTTTAATGATATGCATTAAAAAGCTTTTAGAGACAGGATTAGCAAAAGTTGTATTATCATCTCCAAGTTGAGTCACTAAAATTGTCTCTCGATCATCAATTGCGCCAAATAAGCTGCCGTATAAAGTTTTAAGGCGCTCAGCTTGGCTAAGATTTGTGTTTAACCCTTGTGCAATATCATGAGTAATATGGTTTCCGCCCATAGGTAAGCACCCCAGATAGATAGGATTGCCATTATAAAAACTCATTATGGAAATACTGTGACTACCAATATCAAGTAACGTCACACCCATTTCTTTTTCATCTTCAGTCAGGCAAGCAAGTGCAGCAGCATAAGGGCCTGCTACAAAAGCATTCACGTCTAAGTGGCATCTTCCAAGGCACGTGCTTAGATTTGCAATAAGGTTAGATGGAGATGTTATTACATGTAGCCTTGTTGTGAGAGTGTCGCCTAGCATTCCTTTTGGATCTTGAATATTAGTACTGTCATCTATATCGTATGAAATTGGAAAAATATGAATAATTTTCCTAGCAATGCCAATGCTTTGATCTCTGCTGACATCTAAAGCTTTTTGAAGGTGTGATTCTTTTACTGGTTGTCCATAAAGAGAGATTTTTGTGGTAATAAAATGTGATTGTAGTGCTTCTGCTGGAAGATTAACGTATACGTTATGAATAGTTTGCTTTGCAAGTTGTTCTGCTGAATGAATACCATTTAAGATTGAGTCTTCAAGTTCTTCTAAGTTAATAATAGAAGCGCCGCGAATGCCTTTTGCTGCATGAGAAGCTACCCCCAAAATTTTAACAGTAACTCCTTTTTCAGGAATGATATCGCGGTTCATTTTTGCAATAGCACAGCAGACCTTGCTTGAGCCAATATCAAGAGCAGCAAAAGTTTCTGAGGGTATACTCTGCGATTTTGTTTTAAACAGGCTCATGTTAATAAAGGATCAAGCTCTTTCTTGGCTTCTAGAGCATACAAATCATCACATCCGCCTATATGTTGATCATTGATGAAGATCTGGGGAACTGTTTTCCGACCGCCAGATTTTTTAACTAATTCTATACGGCCAGCATCATCATTGGTGAGATCAATTTCTTCAAAGGTAACACCTTTGTTGTGTAGTAATTGTTTTGCTTTAACACAATATGGGCAATAATTTGTTGTATAAATGATAATTTCTGCCATTTTGTTAAAAACTTTCCCGTATCCAGCTACATTATGCCATAACAAAAAGAAAATAGCATCATTACTTAACTTAAGTTATCTTAGTGAAATGTAGAAATTACAGGGAAAAATATGCAAAGTTTTGATGTGGTTATTATAGGGGCTGGCCCAGGTGGGTATGTTGCGGCCATTAGGGCGAGTCAACTTGGTAAAAAAGTTGCTATTATTGAAAAAGAACATCTTGGTGGCGTGTGCTTAAATTGGGGATGTATTCCAACAAAAGCACTATTGCGTTCTGCTGAAGTACTGCACCTTATTAATCATGCGAATGAGTTTGGCATTGAAGTAGGCCAGGTAAAGATTAACCTTGCAAAAATGGTTGAGCGGTCACGCAAAATTGCTGGTCAACTGTCTACAGGTATTAAGGGGCTATTGGCTAAAAATAAGGTAACTATTTTCAGTGGAACTGCCAGTTTTGAAAACGCTAAAACTTTAAAAATAAAAGGCGAAAAAGAAGAAACTATAGAAGCAAAAAATATCATTATAGCGACCGGTTCTAAAGCGCGTATGTTGCCTGGTGTTGATGCTCACTCACGGATTTGGACAGCAAAGCAAGCAATGACTCCGGAATTTACACCAAAGTCACTTTTGGTGATTGGTTCAGGTGCGATAGGGATAGAATTTGCAAGTTTTTATCGTACTCTTGGCGTTGATGTTACGGTTGTTGAGATGCAATCACGAATCTTACCTAATGAAGATGCGGAAATTTCTACTTTGGCGCAAAAGCAATTTGAAACACAGGGAATCAAATTTCATTTAAGTTCTGTAAGCAAAATCACTCCTGCTAAAGACCATGTAAGTGCTGTGATTTCAAAAGATGATAAAAAAATTGAAGAATTAAAAGTAGATGCGGTGATTGTGGCAATTGGAATTTCAGGCAATACCGAAAATCTTGGTTTAGAAAAAACTAAAATAAAAACAGAAAAAGGCCAAATATTAGTGAATGAATGGTGTGAAACGGCCGAAAAGGGCGTATATGCTATTGGGGATGTTGCTGGCGCTCCATGGCTTGCACATAAAGCTAGTCATGAAGGTATATTGGCAGTTGAGTACATATGCGGCGTTAAAGGCCTGCATCCGATGAAAAAATCAAATATTCCTGGCTGTACCTATAGTCATCCACAAATTGCAAGCATTGGTTTAACTGAGGAAAAAGCTAAAGCGGAAGGCCACCAGCTTAAAGTTGGTAGATTTCCTTATCGTGGTAATGGAAAAGCTATTGCTTTGGGTGACGCAGAAGGTCTTGTGAAGACAATATTTGATGCTAAAACAGGTGAGCTATTAGGTGCGCACATGATTGGTGCAGAAGTTACTGAGTTAATACATGGCTTTGCTATTGGTAAAACATTGGAAACAACAGAAGCAGAATTAATGCATACTATTTTCCCACACCCAACTCTTTCAGAAATGATGCATGAGTCAACGCTAGATGCGTATGGACGTGTAATCCATTATTAATTGGAGAAAGAAAGCCTCTCTTCATAGAGAGGCTTCTGTATATTATTTGTAAGAATATGCTTGCAATTCTTGACCTTTTCTCATGCATTTCCCGTTTTTTATACTACCTTTTGAGCTAACGCATTTTCTAAGTTTTTTGTCTTTTGCTGCTGCATCATCTTGCTCAACAGCTGCTTGAGTTTGTTGCTCAGCAGCTTGTAAAGTGCAAACGCTGAAACCAGCCAATAAAAGTGCTAATGTTAGAAATTTCATAATAATATCCTTTTTATGGTTTTTTATAAAAATGTATTAAATAAATTTAAGTGTTAACGGGGAAGATCATATGATTGATAGTGCAATGATCGACCTTTTTTATATCCCCAGCATTGTCCTTCTTTATCGCCAGATTTTATACTGCCACCTACTTCAGAACATTTTTTACGTGCTTCTTTTTCAGTGTATGCTTGTAAAGTACAAACACTGAAACCAGTCAATAGAAAAGCTAATACTAAAAGTTTCATAATAATATCCTTTAAGTAAAATCAATCAATATTTGCATTGTAAATGAAATATATTAATAGATAATTAACATGCTGAGAATTGAGCTCGTCGATTTTAAAGATTATGTTCTTTGAATAAAATTCTCTTTTTATGAATTTCATGCTAGAAACGTAAGATTGGATCTGATCTTAAACAACGTGATTTATAAAAGTTTTTTAATTTTATTTGCGCTGCTAGTTACGAATGTTAGGGCGATGGATGATGCTGAGAAGCCTTGTGGTTCTGCATGTAAATGTCCTTATGCTCATACGTACTGTTCTGAGATTCCACAGCCTTCCAATGGGCGGTGCAAAAGATTTGAGTCTTCTAAAAAAACACATTTAGTTGAAATAAAGGAAAAATCTTTAGAAGCAACGCCAACAGCGCTATCAAATGAACATGGTGCTGCAGTGAATTTACTCTCAGTATATGAAAAAGATTCTGTGCCAATGCCTGAATTTTTGAAGACAAGTGCTGACGTAGAAAGTGTTTCTTCTAGAGTTAATTTAGAAACTATTTCGTCTAGTGTTGGTGTTGCTACTTCATTGGCTATTGAGAATGATAAAGGCGAGCCTATGCCAGAGCAACATAATTCAAGTGCTACCGCTAAAGAATTAAGTGCTTCTCTTGAAGAAATTAAAGAGCCAACAGAACAGGATTGGCGTTCACCTTTTTCAGAAGGCAGTTCTGAAAATTTCAATACTGCAGAACTGGAAACAGAGGTATTAGAAAAAAATCCTGTTGATAGAGATGTGGTTTTTTCTCCTAAAACAGAAGAGTCTGAGGCTGATAAAAGTTTTTTATTAAAGCCTTTGAAACAAAAAGAAACTCGTGATTTAGAAAAAATATATCAATCAACTGATGATGAAGAAAGCAAAGACTCTGAAGAAGAGGAAGAAAATGATGAAGAAGATGAAGACGAATCTTATCTTTTAAGTAAGCTTCAAAAAGATACCGGAAAAGGTGGTAAAAAAAGTTATGTCAAGAAGCGAGGAGTGCTTAGAGCATAAGTAAAGAGAGAAGCTGTTATAAAGTTAGCACCTTCCAAGATTTCTTTTTAAAAGATCGTAAATACCGTATTCTGTGAATACTGATTTAATCATCTCATCATTTTTTCCGGTTTTATTTGTTGTCCATAGAGACAATTCCTCTGCTTTGGTATCATTAAGGTCGCAAAGAGTCGTTTGCGGGGAAGGCGGTATCCGAATCTTTGTGCCTTGTAATACAGCCATGGCAAACCAGAATATATCATCTCCAGTTTGGCACAATTTCATAAATTGAGCAGCGTTTGAGGCCTCTGAATGTAATGAACCTGGAGGGAAAAGAATACCTCCACTGCCGGTTGGAAAAAGTATTTTGCTTTCAGCTGTGCTAGGGTCTATTTGCAAACGCCATGAATTATAATTTGTAGGCATTGAATCTTCATTAAATTTCATTGCGCGAGCACGGTGTGCGATGATAGCCGTTGGATGTTTGCAATGCTCAAGATATAAATCTTCAAGCCAATTAGGTTGATATTTAACATCATCATCTGCTGTTACTAAGATTGTTTGGTTCAATTCTGAATCACGTAATGATGGAATAAGCTTTTTTGCAGATCTGATGTTTTCACACCATTTAATTTCAAGACCTCTGGGTAGAAGATGTGAAATAGTTGATGGTACTTTCCTGTCTGAAAACTCTTCATCGGCTAACCATAATACAATTTTATTTGGTTTAAGAGTCTGGCTAAACAACGACAAAATAGCAATATGTGCTTCACGAATTTTTCCTTGCCATGAGGTCAGTGTAACGGTTAAGGGCAGCGGGCGCTCTTCTGAAGCAATAAAAGGTATGATGCCTAATTTTTGTTGGGTAAGGAAGTGATGGGTTAATTCACCAGGGTTGCTAAGAGTTGGAGCAAAATGTTCTCTGTAACGCGCTAAATCAAAACCATCTTCTATTAAAGAATCACGTACTGATTGATAATTAGGGGTAACTTTAAACCAGCTCATTGTTGTTTTGTCTATGTCTTTACAGCTTTTCCCGTCGCCACCGTACCAAGATGTTTGATGATGAGCTGCAATAATACTCTCGTCGTTTGGTAGAATTAAGGTTTTTATGGCATTCGGTTCACTAAAAAAAGTAAAGACTTCTGTTAAAAGTCGCGCATTAGTCCAAGAATGCGCTAGTTTGGGGTCTCTAAAAAACTCAACAATTTCAGGATTACTAGCTAGTTCATGCAGGGTATTAACTCTATTAAGAAATTCTTTAATAATTGGATTTCCAGCTTTTGCTGCCATGAAATCATGATCAATCCACCAGGCTCTGCGATCTACCCTGCCGATTCTATGATGGGCGATGATATCACTATTCTTTAATAAAGGAGATGGGTCACGTTTGATTTGTGCGCCAATATCACTGTAAAAACCTCCTTCATCTAATATCACATTATTTCGTAAGATATTTCCGGCAACAGTAAATAATCCATGATCAATGGCAGCAAAAACAAAGTGTTTTGCTATAATCTTTTCTAAGATATTAGGATGGCGAAATTCAACAATTTCAATATTTTGTCCAGAGCCTTCTAGAATTTTACACGTTCTTGGTAAGGACAGTTTATCCCAACACCAGAATTTGTGAGTCCAGCCATCACCAAGGTTAAGCCTTGCTACTGAGTTGATGTAATGTTCAAGCTGCTCTTCTGGTGGCTCAACAGGTGAATCAGAAGATGTAATCCACATACGATGAGTTTTTTTAAATGTTACTAACTCTGAAGGAGTTGTAGAAATTGTAATGGAGGCGGAGTGAAGAATGTCTAGTGACTGAGCTTCCAAGTAATCAATGCCTCGTAAAGCTTTTTCGTTGGTTTTTCTATAATTTCTACGAATCAGAGTATTGTTGCAGTAATAATACTCAAGGTTTGTTTCTGCAAATAATTCTTCTTCTTTACTATTGATTTTTCTATAGTTTTTACGAATGAGAGGGGTATCGCAATAGTCGTATCCAAGCTGTTCTTCTTCAAACAATTCCTCTTCTTCAACAGGTGAAGAAGGAGGTGCAATAGGTGTTTCTGGTTCTGAATATATAATTGCAGTAGAGGCGGAGTGAAGAATGTCTAGTGACTGAGCTTCTAAATAATCTATTCCAAGTAAAGCCTCTTCATTCGTTTTTCCATAGCTTTTACGAATGAGTGGAGCGGGGCATCTTAAATTTGATGGCTTTTTGATTTCATGCTCTGGATCAGGGGTGTTATTTCGTCTTGAGAAAGAAAAACTATCTCTGATATATTTTTCTATTTTTTTTAAATTATTTGGCTGGATTATCTCGAGGCAAGACTTGGGAAAAGCTAAAGAGCCAGTATAGAAAAGATTATCTAAATCAAAAAAGCCCCAATTATCTGAGCTTAAAATACTGACATTGCGAGTGAGAAAATAAGGTGAGGTGATTGTTTGTTCTGCGCCTGCAGGTAGTGTTATTTCTTGCTCTGTTTCTACATCAAAATTTTTGCGTTGAAATTCGATAAACTCATCTAGGTAAGGAGTTATTGATGATACTTTTTCTCCTTTTTCATTTAAAAATACCAAGCTAAAAGGTGCGACTATCTCGTCATTACTTTTTAAGAGTAGTCGTGATTGAAAACGTAATACAACTTTTTGCTCAGTTGGAGCATTATTACGTAAAATAAACTCATCAAGGTGTGTAGCATAAGAATAATTGATGAAAATTAATATAAGTATATAATGAATAAAATTAAACATCATTGACCTTGATTACATTTGAGTGTGAAAATATTCAGGATTTATTTTATTGGTGTATAATTAAAATATAGTTAATGATGATTTTTTATTTAATAATATTGAAATTTATTAGTAATATTATTTAAAATTTTTAATAAAAATGACTTTTGATAGTGCCTTTGCAGGTGTGTTGCCACAGGGTAGGATGTTTCAAGTAACATAAATTTTTAAGAAATGATCTATCCAAAACCTGCCGATGGCCAATCTTATCTAATTAATTCAAATAATTATCGGCAGTTGCATCAAGTGGCAGAGGTGGAGCCGAATGCTTTTTGGCTAGATATGGCCAAACGCTTAGATTGGATGCAATTTCCAACAAAATCTGGTAATTGGCAGTTTCAAAAGCCGGTATCTATTAAGTGGTTTGAAGATGGTGTTTTAAATATATGTGCTAATTGTGTTGATCGTCATGCCGACAGCACACCTGATAAAACAGCTATTATTTGGGTGAACGATCAAGGAACAATAACGACCTATATTTCTTACGCAACATTACTCAAAGAAGTGAATGCAATGGCATTCTCTTTACAAAATCTTGGGGTGCAAAAAGGTGATCGCGTCATTATTTACATGCCGATGATTCCTGAAATCGCCTATGCAATGTTAGCGTGTGCCAGAATTGGGGCGATTCATTCCGTAGTGTTTGGTGGATTTTCTCCAGAAAGTTTAGCTGGTCGTATTCAAGATTGTGGTGCGAAAGTGGTTGTTACGGCAAATGAGGGAATACGAGGAGGTAAATTGATTCCTTTAAAAGCCAATGTTGATAAGGCTCTTTTACAAGTAGCTCAAGTTAAAAAAGTGTTAGTGGTTAATCATACAAGTACAAACGTTCCCATGGTAGAAGGTCGTGATGTTGTATATGCACCGAATTATAATCAAGCCGTTGTTCCAGAACCTATAAATGCTGAAGACCCTTTGTTTATTCTCTATACGTCGGGTTCAACAGGTAAGCCTAAAGGAGTGTTACATACTAGTGGTGGTTATTTAACTTATGCAAGTTTAACGCACCAGTGGATATTTGATTGTAAATATGATGATATTTATTGGTGCACAGCTGATGCTGGTTGGATTACTGGGCATTCATATGTGATTTACGGTCCGCTTGCTAATGGCGCAACAACCGTGATGTTTGAAGGGGTTCCAAATTATCCAAATCCAGATCGTTTATGGAAAATTATAGATGATTTAAAAGTTAGTATTTTCTATACAGCACCTACGGCAATACGTAGTCTTATGCAAGCAGGTGATGAGTGGTTACAAACGACATCACGACAGTCTTTAAGAGTATTAGGATCTGTAGGGGAGCCTATTAATCAAGAAGCTTGGGAATGGTATTACCATCAAGTTGGTAAAGCGCAGTGCCCGATTGTGGATACTTGGTGGCAAACAGAAACAGGAGGAATTTTGATTACACCTCTTCCTGGGGTACATGATTTAAAACCAAGTTCAGCAACTCAACCTTTTTTTGGAATTCAGCCAGTTTTATTAGACGAGCAAGGCCATGAAATTAATGATAATTCTGCAGAAGGAAGATTAGCGCTAAAGGCTTCATGGCCTGGACAGATGCGCACAGTCTATGGTGATCATGGTCGCTTTGAAGAAACATATTTTAGTCAATTTCCTGGATATTATTTCAGTGGTGATGGAGCCAGACGAGATGATGATGGCGATTACTGGCTTACCGGTCGTGTTGATGATGTCTTAAATGTTTCTGGTCATCGTTTGGGAACAGCTGAAATTGAAACTGCAGCAACGCTAGATCACTCAATTATTGAAACTGCAGTGGTGGGTTTTCCACATGCTATTAAAGGTGAAGGAATTATGGTTTTTGCAATTTCCGCAAGCCATACAACGCATAATCTAGAGGAATTAAAAGCTATCATTAAAAATACAATTCGTTCCCAAATTGGCCCTATTGCAAGTCCTGATGAGATTTATATCGTTAAAGGCTTGCCAAAAACACGCTCAGGAAAAATTATGCGACGAATTTTACGCTGTATTGCAAGATCTGAATTTGAAAAAATCGGTGATGTTAGTACTCTTGCTGAGCCAAGTGTTGTTGATCATATTATTGGGATAGTTTGTGCAAAAACGTGATCGCACAGTTGCAATTTTATTAGTTTTTGGATTTTTTGCCATGCTTGCGCTGGCTTTTGCATCTGTTCCTTTATATAGAATATTTTGCCAAAAAACAGGGTTTGGTGGCACTCCTAAAATTAGCCGAGACGCCTCAACAAAAGTTATCAATCGTGAAATTACTGTTCGGTTTGTCGCTAATATTCATCGTGATCTACCCTGGGAATTTACGCCTTTACAACATACTCTTCGTTTAAAAATCGGGGAAAATGGACTGGCGTTTTATAAAGCTAAAAATTGCTCGGATAAGCCTATTATAGGAATGGCAACCTATAATGTTTCACCAGACACTGCGGGGCAATATTTTAATAAAGTATTTTGCTTTTGTTTTGAGCAACAAAAACTTGATCCCGGTGAAGAAATGGAAATGCCTGTTCAGTTTTTTATGGACCCTGCTTTTGCTGATGATCCTTTGTTGAAAGGCGTGAGCGAGATTACTCTTTCCTATACATTTTTTGTGTTTAAAAAATAATCTCAAATCTTACTTTATAACATTTATTTTTAAAACTTTATCAAAATTTCTTTTGAAAATTTTAACGTATTGACCAAACATATAAGTTTTTATAACACTAGACATGCAAATATTGCATATCAGGAATAATTTTTTAGCATGGAGAAGTGCATGAATACACAAGAATGGTCAGCTACCGAAATTAGCAAAATGCGCAGTTATTTTCTTGCCGGTTTGTCAATGAAAGATATTGCCAGCAAACTGAGTCGATCAACAACAGCCATCAATAAGGCTCTTAGTCGATTTGGTATACGTCCGGAATTGCCTAGACAAAAAATTGTAAGCATGTTTCGAACAAAAAGAGATATCCAATGTTCACTAAAACCTCCTTCTTTTGGAAGGAAAGCATTGCAAGAAGAGTTTGATAATTGGGTAGGTTTTTGGAAATTGTGTGATTATCTTGGTCAACAAAAAGTTTGCTTTTATGAGGTGTCGGCTCCTGGTACTTCAATAGATCGCCGCCAATTTAGAGCTGGTGCAAAAATTTTGAGTGCTCGGCAGTTATTAATGCTGGCAAATAAAATGCGTATGGAAAATAATTTGAAACCATTTTTTGTAAGAGGGCTCTCATGGTAAAAATTGTCCAAAAAAGAAATGAGGATTCGCAGGATATACAAACCTTTATACAGAGTATTCATCACGCAGCAAGGGAAGGTTGCTTATTGCATCAATTATATTTAGATGAGTCGATTGATGAATCCTTATTTCATGCAGGTTTAGCTTTTGCGAAATTGTATAGTTTAGCTATGCGAAGCTTTGGAATTTGCAATCGTGTGCGTACAGCCAGTCAAAATTGGGATCAACTTTATGGCATTACTTATGACAAGTTTAGTAATCAAAAAATTGAAGGGTTGTGGAGATACATTTTAAAAGCGTTGAATCCTATTTATCATGAAGGTATAGCAATGCAAGAAATTGCTTTTAGTCTAGTGCTTGTTCCGCCTACAAAACTGCACGCACTAAGTAACATTAAAAAAACGCTCATATACTTGCAAACTATATGGGAGAAAATAGAGGATACTCCTTACCAATTAGGGCTGTATAATTGTAAAAAATTATCGACAAATAGAACATTTCATTAGAAGATCTGGCCACCGTCTATAAGATCGCTTATTATTTAAAAAAGCAAAAAAGGACGGCTGTTTGAAAAACGTTTGTATTATAGGTAGTGGACGCATGGGAAATGCAGTAGTTACACTGCTTCCAAGTGGAGTTAAAACGCACAAATATTCTCGTTTAGATACACAAAATCTTGAATTGTTTGCCAAGGATTTGCAGGCTTGTGATGGAGTTATTGATATAAGCCATGCAAATAATATTCAGCCAGCTTTAGAAGCTTGTTTGAATTTTAAAAAGCCTTATTTATGTTGTACAACAGGCCTTGAAGAATCTCATTTTAATCTTTTAAAGACAGCAGGAAAAAATATTCCTGTGCTTTACGCAGCTAATACAAGTTTTGGGATTGCCGTTTTGAAAAGAGCTGTGGCTATTGTTGCTAAAGCTCTGGGTCAACATGTAGATATTACAATTAACGAAACGCACCATCGTTTAAAAAAAGATGCTCCATCTGGTACTGCATTGGAGCTAGGTAAAATCATTGCGCAATCTGGATATCCAGAAAATTCTATTAATTATACAAGCCTTCGTGGCGGTAATGTTGTGGGTGAACACACCGTGCACTTTTTTCAAGGAGATGAGATTATTCGTTTAAGCCATGAATGTTTAAATCGTGATGTATTTGCTAAAGGAGCGATTAGAGTAGCCGAGTGGTTATTTAATCAGTCACCGGGCTTTTATAGCTTAAATGATATGTTGGAGTTGTAATGTTACGTGTTAGAAATTCTACCCTTATCGCGCCGTCATTAATGGCAGCAAACATGTTATATTTAAAAGATGAAGTGCAGGCAGTAGAGGTTGCTGGTGCTGATTGGCTTCACTTAGATATTATGGATGGACACTTTGTCCCCAACTTAACTTTTGGCCCTGATATTATCAGTCAATTAAGACCTATTTGCTCTTTGCCTTTTGATGTGCACTTGATGGTAGAGCCTGTTGAGCTATGCATAGATTTGTATCAAAAAGCAGGAGCTGACCACATTACTATCCACATTGAAGCAACCACAGATTTACGTAAAAATTTGAATACAATCAAAAAGCTTGGTTGCAGGGCTGGAGTTTCGATAAAACCTGAAACATCGGTAAATCAAATTAAAGATTTCCTTAATGCAGTGGATCAAGTGCTTGTAATGAGTGTTAA
The DNA here is from genome assembly GCA_947487955.1 of Alphaproteobacteria bacterium. Lineage (GTDB taxonomy): Bacteria > Pseudomonadota > Alphaproteobacteria > Paracaedibacterales > CAITNM01 > CAITNM01. The sequence continues at coordinate 39,799 of CANKYV010000006.1, read as the reverse complement.
TCCTGGATTTTATGGACAAGCTTTTATACCATCTGTATTGGAAAAAATTACTGTTTTAAAAAGAATTAGAGAAGAGCAGGGACTGAGTTTTGATATTGTTGTTGATGGTGGGATTAATGTGCAAAATGCTTCAAGTATTATTGAAGCAGGAGCTGATGTGTTGGTGGCAGGAAGCAGCGTATTTAAACAACCAGATTACAAAAAAGCTATTAATAGCTTGAGAGGCTGAATTATAGAATTAATTAGTTGAGGTGCGCGTATGAAACATCTTTTAAAATCATTCTTAACAGTAATTTTTTTTGTAAATGCTATATACGCAGTAAGTGAATTTAAGGAGCCGGAAAAAAAACCTGCTCTTAGAGCATTGATGATAGCACCGTCTTTAGTAGTAATGAGAGAGATCTCTCTAGAGGACGCCGCAAAAGCTGTTATAAAGGCTGGAGCAGATCGAATACATATTGATATTGATGCTCCTACATCAGACATTAATTTTAATGGATTACGATCAGTTTGTGGTTTTTTGCCGCTTGATGTTCATCTGCTTCGAAATTTGCCTAAAAATCACATAAAGTTGTATGAAGCTGCCACAACAATATCGATTCCAATAGCTCCCGTTAAAGAGTTAAAAAAAAAGCTTTTGTTTATAAAAGCACTTCGGTGTAAAGCAGGGGTGGTACTTAATCCAGACCAGCCTATTGATAGCATTGCTGGTGTATTATCTATAGTGGACCACGTTATAGTAATGGGTGTAAAGCCTGGAGCCTGTGGTCAATCTTTTATTCCTGCAACTTTAGGTAAAATTATGGAATTAACAATGAGAAGGAGATCTCTACGTTTAAACTTTTTGATTATGGTAGATGGGGGAGTTAAGCCAGAATTTTCTTCTCTTTTTATGGATTTAAAGGTAGATGTACTGATAGCTTGCAGTAGTATTTTTAAAAAATCAGACTACAGGCAAGCAATTCTTGATTTGAGATTCGGGTGTGATGATGGGCTATGAAGATATTTGTACAGATTTGCAACGACAGTTTTATGTGCATGTTTCATTTGCAATTTCTCCTGATGTTATTAATGACGCTATTCAAGCATTTTTCAAATTTTTACAGGAACCTGATGAGATAAAAAAACATATTGATTTCTCAATTGCTCCCAAGCACCGCCGTGGAGATGTTGGATTTAAACATCGTGATTCAAGCGATCATGTTTATAATGACAGCAAAGATTTTTTTCATTTTCATCCAGCACTTTTTGAAAAATATGCTGATTTCTTAAAAACTCACCCAGTGGTTAACGATTTTGTGAAACAAGCAAAGCCTATATGGGACATGGTATATAGCACAGTGAAGGAGGTTTTGGTAACACTTGAACCAGAAATTCCTGGTATTGTCGATAAGGTTTTTAACACAAAGCATCCGCATATTCTTTTAAGATTTTTAAGATATGAATGGGATGAATCGAGAGAGTATTTGGCGAAGCCGCATTTTGATGCTGGTTCTTATACACTGGCAATTGCTGAGAGCTGTCCAGGCCTTAGAATAGGAAGTTGCCCAGACAATCTTCAGCTTGTGCCTTATAAGCTAAGGAATGCCGTATTTATGATATCAAGTAATTTTCAAAAGACAATGAACACAACTCTGTTTTCTCCTGGGTGGCACGACGTTATTCAGCTAGATAAAACATTAATTGGAAAATCATATGCCAGATGGGCAATTGTCGCATTTATAGATGCGCATAATGTAGAGGCTTTGCCCAGATCAGAAACTCATAAATGGTTTAGGCATCTTGAGCTTATATAGCCTCAAGTAGTTGCGCTTAAAGCAATTTTCTCTTTTTCTTGATCGCTGGGTTTCTCTTTTCTTACACTAAGGAAAGGTAAAACAAGTAACCAAATTATGGCAGCAGCTGTTATGTACATAGCAGGCGCTAAAAGCATATGAGTTTGTTTGAGTATGTATGTCATTACTAGTGCAGTTGTTCCACCTGTTAGGGCCATTCCTATTGAAAATCCAGATGCTACACCTGTATAACGAACCTCTGGGAGAAATTGCTGTTGAAGGAATACATGTGAAGGACCCACGAAACTTCCAACACCAATGCCTATAAATATTTGGCCAATAATAATCTCTTCGGTAGTTCTTTGTTGCAAAAGAATAAATCCAAGCCAACTTGAAAGAATAGCAATAGCTGCGGCTAAAATCATTGAGCGATAAGGAGTAATTTTATCTGAAATTCGCCCGAAAATAGGGCAACTGAGCATAAAAGCAAGCATACCAAAAATATTGAAAAATAAGCTGGTTGCTAGTTTAACGCCTAGGTATTGAGTGACATACAAATTTAAAAAGCCAAATAAGGTATAGCTTAAGACACCATTAAACGCCCCTGAAGCGATTACTAATATGTATTGTTTCGGGTATTTCTTTATGATTTCAACAATCGGTAATCCTTTTATCGGCTTTCGTTTGATAAATTCCGTTGTTTCCATTGCTTTTTTGCGTAGGATAAATCCAACAACAGCTATGCATGCGCCTAGATAAAAGGGGATTCTCCATGCTTGTTCAAAAGGTAAATAGTTTGTTACAAGATATGCAATTAAAGTTGCGCTAACTGCACCAACAACACAGGAAGCGGAAATTAGGCCGCTAATCATTCCTGGCTTTGCTTTCATATGTTCAAGAGCAAAAACTGCAGCGCCATTATATTCTCCACCAGTACACAAACCTTGTATTAAGCGGCAACTGAGCAAAATACAGGGAGCAGCTACTCCGATGGCTGCGTATGAAGGTAAAAGGCCAATAATAAGTGTTGGGAGTCCCATCAATAAAACTGACAAAGTAAGAGCTTGTTTTCTGCCGTATTTATCGCCTATATAGCCAAATAAAAGAGCACCTAATGGTCTGGTCCAAAAAGCTGCTGAAAAAGCAAAAATTCCACCCAGCAAAGTAGCAAAATCATTTTCTGAGGGGAAAAAATTTTTACCTAAAATTGCGATGAAAACTCCACAAAGTGTAAAATCGTAAAATTCTAAAGCATTACCTATTAGACAGGGAAACAAAATTTTTCTTCTTAAATCTTTTGCATCTACAGGCACGATGTTTCTCCCGTTATTTTTTTGTCAGGATCATGTACGCTGAATATAGTCACAAGATTTTTAAATATCAATAGATTTTTAAGTAAAGAAAGAAATGCGGATGTATACTGCAACATTTTATAGGTATATGAAAAAATCTCCGTTAAAAAATATTTATTTTTCACTGTTCGATTTGAAACTAGTGCTTCCCATACTTTGATACATGCGCTTTTATGTCTTCGCTTACTTCTTCAAGGCGATCTTTCACTTTTGCATGAATTTCTTTACCTGAATTTGATAATGTACTTCTTACATTTTTTGCGTGGTCAGCAGTGCGTTGTAGTGAATGCTGTATAACATCTGAGTAGTTGGATACATCAATAGGTTGTCCAGGCTTTTGTGTCATTGCGTTGCGCATCATGGCATTGATATCTTCAAATGTTTGTTTCACAAATTCACTTTGCATTTTTGCAAGAGATTTCATGACATCAGCTGCGATTTTATTGGCATCACTAAGAGCCTCAAGATTTTTTTTGTGGTTCTCCATTATTTTTGCGTGATTTGGCTTTGATGCTTTTGCAAAGTCTGAAAATTTTTCAAACATTTCTTTTGCTGTTTGAGCATACTTGTGTTGCTGCTCTTTCCAGTCTTTGCTATTTGTTTGCCCTTTAGCATTTTTTGGCTGCGCCATAATGAATACCTTCACTTTAATTTAATTTTGTATTCAGTAACGCAACGCTCGATTCAAGCCAAGTTGGTTAAGATCTAGGGAAAGTAAGTATTACCCTAAGCCCTCCATAAGGAGATTGATCCAAACGAATCTTTCCTCCATGGCTACGTACTGCGTCTCTCACTATACTAAGACCAAGTCCTGTGCCACCTTCATCTAAATTGCGTGCTGTGTCTTGTCTATAAAAGGGCTGAAAGACCTGTTCTCTATTTTCTTTAGGAATTCCAGGCCCGTCATCATCTACCACAACTTCACAATGCCGAGTATTTAGCGTTAGGCTAATCCAAGTATGCGATGCGTACCTATTAGCATTTAACAACAAATTAGTTAAGCAACGGTTAAAAAGTTGCAATTTTATTTGAATGATTGGATTATCAGTTGGAACAAACTCAATAGGATTTTTTTTGCCAGGTAGATTGTCGATAATTTCTTGAATGCAACTTGCAATGGGCACTGCTTGACGTGATTCACTGGCAGTGCCTTTTGCGTAAGCTAGAAAACCTTCAACCATTAATTGCATTTGTTTTAAATCTTCTTGTAATAAATGATTTTCTTCTGTTTCTTGCATCATTGCTAATTGAAGCTGCATGCGAGTAATTGGCGTTCTTAAATCATGAGAGACACTTGCAAGCATTTGTGTTCTTTCATGCAAGTGACGTTGAATGCGAGCGCGCATAATATTGAAAATGCGGCTCAACATACGTAGTTCTCTAGCTCCTTCAATTTTTAGTTCACCTAAATCGTCACCTTTGCCAAATCGATCTGCTGCTTCTGCTAGTCTTCGCAGTGGTCTAATCTGATTACGCATAAAAATTGATGCCACTAAAAACAACAATAACGCAGATGATGTAGTCCAAATTAGTACTAATGGTGTCGTCTTGCTAAATAGTCGTTTGCGGGGAAGGGAAACCTCTAAAACACCTTTCTTTTTTGCTTCAACAGAAATGTATATTTTGTCGGCACTCATCCTTAAATAATAAGAGGGCTTTTTGCTATTGCCTTTGTTGAATTCTTCCGAAAGTAAGGCTTCATTAAGTGCATCTTCCATAAAACTGTATAACCAAGTTGTTTTATGAGTACCATATTTTTCAAGGGTGTTTTTAGGCACAAAATTGACATCAAGCCCCATGTATTTTTGTGCAGCTCGCTGAATAGATTTTATCGCTTTGGGATCACGTTCTACCCAATCCATTACTAATGCAACATCACCGGCAATAGTTTTTGAAAATTGCCGTAAAATTGTTTCGGTATGTCGATCGAAAAAGATATAACCGAGTACCATCTGCACTAATAATAACGGTGTTAATAATATAATTAATGCGCGACTGAATAAGCTTGTAGGAAGGATTTTTTTCAGCAACCTTTTAGGGTTCATGATTATATTTAAGAATCGGGACATAAAGCATACCCTACATGTCTAATAGTTTTTAAGTATTTTCCTGTTTCGTCTTCTAGTTTGCGCCGTAACCTATTAATTTGTACATCAATACTTCTATCGCTAATAACAAATCCAATTCGTTGCGCTAAATCACTTCTGGAAAAGGGTTGATAAGGATGTTGTGCAAGAATTCGCAAGACCATTTGTTCTGTTGATGTTAAGCGAACTTCTTCATTGTTTCTAAATAGAGAGGCTTTCTCTACCTTAAAAATGTAATGACCTAAATGCAAATCAACACCGACCTGCTGTCTAATATTTGTGCGCCTTAACACTGTTTCAATTCTAGCTATAAGCTCTTTTGGTTCAAAAGGTTTTGTTAAATAATCATCAGCTCCGGACGTTAAGCCATGAATTTTTTCATCTAGTCCATCTTGAGCGGACAGCAAAATAACAGGGATTTGCTTATAAGAAGACTGAGGACTCCGTATTGAACTAAGCAATTCTAGGCCTGATTCTTTTGGCATCATAATATCTAAAATCATTATATCAAAATGTTGTGAAGCAAGTTGTGCGCGTGCTTGAGCGGCATTAGATGCTGTTTGTACTCTATAACTGTAATCACTCAGGAACTTCCCCAATAGTTCTCGAAGGCGCATGTCATCATCGACAATTAATACGAGTGGCATCATGATGAAGTGCTTTCATTTGGTGTTTTTAAATTATATTTCGCAGCATGTAAGCCTTTTTTGAAAAAACTATCTAACCATGAGTTTAAAAGACGGTGCCTTTCAATTAGTGTTAATCCTTCAAAAGACTCCCAAATAATATTGAGTGCAATATGCGTAATACCAATCTCTGGATTATGTCCCTTGTGCCCTTTGTGTTGATTAGATTCATCAACTACTTGCAGGATAGCATCCTCGCCTAAATGACTTTTTACGGCCCGAATAATTTCATTAATGTCTATTTGCACTTAAAGCCTCTAGATGTTGCTGAGAAATCTTTGCTGTATACGCTAAAGCTATAGAAGAAATAAGAAAAGTAACATGAATAATGACTTGCCACTTGATGGTTACTTCTTGCATTTGTGGAGCATTAATAAATGTTTTTAAAAGATGAATAGATGAAATACCGATGAGTGCCATAGAAAGTTTAATTTTCATGGTATTGGCATTTACATGATCTAACCATTCTGGAAGGTCAGGGTGGGTATCCATGCCAAGTCTACTTACAAATGTTTCATAACCACCAATAATCACCATAATTAGTAGGTTTGAAATCATTACCACATCAATAAGGTTCAAAACCACCAACATAATCTCAGTTTCTGTATAAACTCTTAAGCTTGTTAAAAGATGCCAGACCTCTTTTATGAATCGGTGCACATAGATACCCTGAGCAACAATCAGCCCTAGGTATAAGGGTGCTTGCAGCCAGCGGCTGGAAAAAATAGTAAAAACGAGTCCTCGCTCAAACCATGTTTTTGATGATGCCATAGTGCTTTCTTTACTTAAAACTCTAGACTCCAAGATACTGCAAAAAGAAATAACACTCTAGCTATTGTGTTAATTTTTTTGGAAGGCTCTGATAGGTGCGAAATGAAAACTATACTTAATTTGTGTAATCATGTTTAAAACCACAGCCTTTATTTTGCTTCGTAGGATTATATCTCAAAGAGAAATATACAAAATTTTTGCATTTGGATCTTCAGGAGAGACATATGAAAGCTATACATACTTACCTTAGGTTCTCTCTCAATAACTTAGTGTATTAAAAATTTTAATAAAACAATAAAATATATTTAAATAATATTAATTTGTTTTTAAAAAATAATTAACATTAATTTAATACCTATCTTTTAATATAAAAAATGCTAATAGAATTTTTATTATGGATAGATATCATGAAAATACATTCAGTTTTTAAATATTGCTCTGCATTCGTCTTGGTTTTTGGATTGTCGACGAAAGCTGATGCTACAGCTTATGATGGATATGAATTAGAAACCATTGCAAGTGGACTAAGTCAACCATATGGGGTTTGCGTTGATAGCTCAAAAAATGTATTTTTCTCAGAAGTAGATGTGCATAACCTCAAGGAAATACTTGTTAGCAGTGGTTATACAACAACGAATACTATTACTTCTAGTTTAACTTACTCTCTGGGTATTTGTATTGATAGTGCGCAAAATATATACGTTGCAGACGGTGGGAACACTATCAAGCAAATTCTTGCTAGTAGTGGTTACACAACTATTAATACTCTTGTTACAAGTTTAAATGGCTGTTTTGCTGTTGGCGTTGATAGCTCGGATAATCTTTATGCCACAGAATATTACGATGGAAGAATTAAGCAAATTCTTGCTAGTGGTGGCTACACAACTATTAATACTATTGTTACTGGCTTAGGAAAACCTCAGGGAATTTGTGTTGATAATGAAAACAATCTTTATGTTACAGAGTATAACAGTGGTCGTCTTCGGCAGGTTCTTGCCAGTGGTGGATACACAACTGTTAATATTATTGCTACAGGATTAAGTAATCCTCAGGGTATTTGCACTGATAGCTCAAAAAATATTTATTTCTCAGAGTATGGAACCAACAGCATCAAGGAAATCCTTGCTAGTGGTGGCTATACAACTACGAATACTCTTGCTACAGGTTTAGGAGGTCCAATGGGGCTTGCTATTGATAGCTCAAATACTCTTTATTTTGCTGAAATAGCGGATCATAATGTCCGTAGACTTGTTCTCCCAGCCCCTGCACCAACTGCAGAGCCTGTTCTCGAAGTTGACTTCACAGATGGCGGGCAATTCACAGCGCCAATTACAGGTGGAGTAAAGTTTGTAGGATCAGGAAGCTGTATGTTTTCAGGTAGTGCAACTTCTGCTATAGAAATTCACCAAGGTAATGTCAAAGTTGCTAGTGCAACGCCACTTGGCACGCATGGTGTTAATATGACAGGAGGTAGTTTAGAAGCAACCGCTGCGATGACTCTCCCAGCACTTACCATGACCAATGCTGCAGCTGTTCAAGCAGATGCTGATAATGTACATGTAGCAACAGCAAGCGGTAATGGTGCGCTAACATTGGTAGGTATTGCTGGTACAGAAAAAATTTACTTGGATGCGGTTGCTTCAACTGGCGGTGTATCATCTGTTACCAATCCTGTGCATTTAACAAATTTAAATGCTAACGCAGGTACGTTTAATGAATTAGATTTAGATTCATTGCCAGGCAGTAATGTGTATGGAAGTGGGGATACAACAGCGCATACGGTGGTCGTTGGAGTGGATATTCCAGCAGGGGCATTTGGGGGAATATTGAAAGCTTCTGTTATTAATCTTAGTTCGCACAGTTTGAGACAAGATGTAACGGCGAATGGTTAATCTTGAAAAAAAAGTGGCGAAGGTATGCCCTCATAAAACTTGAGGGGGCATAATTAAAAAAGAGGAGACGTACTAAATAATTAAATTAACAATGCCTTAACCGTTGCTGATACATAATAAATGTATGAAAGCACCTATTCCTATTGAACAAATTGGCATCCCCCTGCATCCATGCAGTTCAGCTGTTTTTTTACCAAAAAACCGCCTTAACAAATTCGCTATTTCGTTGTTTGATTTATCGTCTCATGAGCGCGCAAAAGAGGCCATAGAATTTGGCCTTAAAATGCGTAATAAGCGATTTCATATTTTTGTGATAGGTGATGACCGTAGTGGCCGTATGAGTACGACAATGGGGTATTTGCAGGAATATGTAAAAAAACTCCCTCAGCCGCCTGATTGGGTTTATGTGAATAATTTTGTTGAAAGCAATCGTCCTCTTCCTTTTAAGTTACCTTCGGGTCAAGGGGTTTATCTGCGAGACAAAACTATTGAATTGCTGCAAAGTGCCAGCACAATTTTGGGGAAAATTTTTACATCGAGTCAATTTCGCAAACAAATGGAAAATTTGAGACATTATCAGCAGTCACAAATTGATCAACAAACCCAAGATCTACACAATCAGGCAAGGGCTAAGGGTTTTGAATTGATTTCTAGTCTTGACGGCATATCTTTGGAGCTCCAAGAAAGTGAAGAAGGACCTAGCAACGAAAATAAATCACCAAAAGACTTAGTTGCATTAAGAAATGCTTTAACACGTCTAAGCATTGCAGCAAATTTGGCAAATCAAAGAATTGAAAAGCAAATATCTCAACTTAAGCAAAGCACTGCAAGAAAAGTGCTTACGCCATTATTCCAAGAATATAAAGAAGAATTCTCTGTTCATTTAAAAAGTTGGATTGACGATTTTAAGCGTGATTTATTGCAAAATCTTTATTTATTATTTGATGAAGAAAATCCCAAAGCAAAACTTAGCAAATCAGCAATTGAGCGTTATGGCATTAACGTTATTATTGATCATTCTCAAAAGCCTGGGGCTCAAGCTGTTTTAGAATCAAAACCAACATATGAAAATTTATTTGGTTCTATCAAATATCGCAATAATCCTTCAACGGGAAGTGTTGAAACTAATTTTACTTTAATTAGGCCTGGTGCTTTGCATCGCGCAAACGGTGGGATTTTGGTGTTACGAGCTGATGAAATTGCACAGGATGAAGATGCTTGGAATATGTTAAAGTCCGCTCTTCGAGATAGCAAAATTACTATTCGCGAGCGTTATCGCGAAGGTGGAACTCCGTTAGATGATGCCCCAAGTCCTCGCTCAATACCACTGAATTTACAAGTATTCTTGGTTGCATCTCCCGCATGGTATTATAGCTTTTTTCAACAGGACCCTGATTTTTCATCCTATTTCAAGATACGTGCTGAAATAGACTCAGATTTACCAGCTACGCCTGAAAACATCACAAATTACCAAAAGCTTATTCGAACAACTTGTTTGAGAGAAACTAATCGTGATATTACGCCAGGAGCGATTTCTTACCTGACAGGGTATAGCTCAAGATGGGCAAAAGACCGCGAAAAGCTTTCCGCAAAATTTGAATTAATTGGTGATATTTTGGCAGAAGCTGATGCAGTTGTTAGCGAACAATCGCCAAAAAAACCAATTGATGAAAAAATACTTGATCAAGTATTTTTTCAGCGTCGTCGTCGTAATGCACGTCTAGAGGATGGTACGTTAGAGGAAATTCAAAGAGATCAAGTACTGATAGATACTCAAGGACGTAAAGTTGGACTGGTCAATGGGTTAACTATTTTAAGTATCAGTGATCGTAGTTTTGGTATTCCAGCACGTATAAGTGCTAGGACATATGTTGGGGAAAAGGGTGTTGTAAACATTGAAAGGCTTACTGACTTAGGTGGCCCAATACAACAAAAGGGTGCTTTCATTTTGGAAGGATTCTTAAATGGTGTTTTTGCGCAAAAATATCCTCTTTCTTGTTCTTGCTCTCTAACATTCGAGCAAAATTATACCGATGTGGAAGGTGATAGTGCCTCTATGGCTGAGTTGGTTGCAATATTGTCCTCGCTTGCAAATGTGCCAGTTCGCCAAGATATTGCGATTACTGGATCCATTAATCAATTTGGTGGTTCGCAAGTTGTTGGCGGTATTCATATGAAAATTGAAGGTTTTCATAGGCTATGCAAAGAACGAGGTTTTACGAAAACTCAAGGTGTGATTATACCTAATGCAAATATTTCAAACCTAACGTTGCGTCCAGAAGTTGTTGAAGATATAGCTGCAGGTAATTTCCAAATTTGGGGAGTAGATACTATTTATGAAGCTATAGAATTAATAACCGGCATTCCTGCTGGTATAAAGGTTAATGCAGAGGGGCAAATAGTAGGATCCTTCAAAAAGGGAAGCATTTTTTATAAAGCTGCTGAAACTTTAAAAGTTTTCCATCGACGCTTGAAAAGTCGGCACTAGAAAGCTAAAGTTACTTTTTATTCATAAAGGTATAATCCATGATTACAACAGCTACTGGACTTCAATACGAGGATGTCATAGAGGGAACTGGACTTTCACCAAAAAAAGGACAAATGATATTTGTGCATTACACGGGTACGCTTGAGGACGGTCAGAAATTTGATAGTTCTATAGATCGTGGTGAGCCGCTGCAATATACCCATGGCGTAGGCATGGTTATTCAAGGCTGGGAAGAAGGTTTAGCAACCATGAAGGTTGGTGGTAAGCGCCGATTGTATATTCCATCAAATCTAGGATATGGGGAAAGAGGCGCTGGTAGAATTATTCCAGCAAATGCGAATTTGATATTTGACGTTGAACTAGTTGATGTGATTGATGCTGAGTAGAAACTCCTTTAACTCTGTATCTTCCTTATTTTGAGGGTCGACAGAAAATCTAATTTAGGCTAAAAATATAGCCAAGCGGGCGCCTAGCTCAGTTGGTAGAGCAGCTGACTCTTAATCAGCGGGTCGTAGGTTCGATTCCTACGGCGCCCACCATGAAAACCACGGATTATAAAGTGGTTTTGAAAGTTATAACAAAGTAGAAGTCACCAATAAGTCATCAAACCATGGGGATCTTATGTTTTTCTGCCAGTGGAAGAGAGGCTATTGTCCCTTGGATGGAACAGGATGAAATTGGCGAAGTAAATACATAATTTTATCTTTCTTTGAATTTTTAAAAAAACTAGAGTAATTCCGAAAAGAATCGTGAAATTTTTCAAAGTGAAAAAAACATAATAATTCCCAAATAGTATAAATGAGGTTATTTCATAAGGATTTCTCACTTGTTGTTTGGCCAAATTGGTTGTTGTTATTCTTTTGTCAAACTAGTTCTATACTTTTTAATAGCTAGACAAACTATCTTTGTTAGCGTAAGGCTATCCGTGTGTTCCTATGATGCTTATAAAGGGGAAAAAATTGAACATTTTTAAAACTCTAAGACATGATCAAAAAGAAGCTGTTGGGCTTTTACAGATTGGCACTTTCCTAGAATATTTTGATTTGATGCTTTATGTGCATCTATCAGTTTTATTAAATGAATTATTTTTTCCAAAAACAGATCAACGTATTGCAGCGCTTCTTGCTGCATTTGCTTTCTGTTCTACTTACGTCTTTAGACCTATTGGAGCTCTGATGTTTGGCTATATTGGTGACCACATTGGTCGAAAATCAGCAATTATCATTTCAACAACGATGATGGCAGTGAGTTGCTTCTTTATGAGCATCTTACCTACTTATGCTGAAGTTGGACTTTTTGCAAGTTTTGCGATGATTACATGTCGTATTTTACAAAGTTTTTCAGCAACCGGAGAAGTAATTGGGGCAGAAATTTATCTCTCAGAACTTTTGCCACCTCCGGCATCATATCAGTTAGTATCGTGGGTATCTGAATTATGCACGCTAGGAAGTTTGGTTGCACTTTTAGTAACAAGCTTAATATTTAAGTGTAATGCAAACTGGCGCGCAGTATTTATTTTAGGTGGAATGATTGCTGTTTCAGGTGCTGTAGCACGTCGAAGGCTTCGAGAAACACCTGCTTTTTTAAGAGCGCAAGCCAATAAGCACAAGGAAAATAGGCAAAAAGAAAAAGTTTCTAGAAAAACTTCTTTAGCATATTTCTTTATTTATTCAGGGTTCCCTCTTTGTTTTTATATTATTTTTATATATTGTGCAGACTTCCTAAAGTATTCTATGCACTATACACCAGAACAAATTGTTGATCATAATCTTTTCTTAACTATCTCTAGCTTTATTGTAGGTATATCCATTATTTTGCTAGCTAAGAAATTTCATCCATTAAAAATATTGAAGTTGCGAGCTCTTGCGTCTTCAGCAGTTCTATTAATTATGCCTTTACTTCCCTTGACAGATATTTATGCTTTAACAACAGTGCAACTTCTTTTGACTGTTTTTTCTTTAGGAACCATACCTACAATTCCTATATTTTTTAAATATTTTCCGGTGCAGCGACGATTCACATACAGCAGTGTTCTCTATGCTATATCACGTGCAATTACGTACGTTGTAACGTCTTTTGGGGTGGTTTATTTGACAAATTTACTAGGATCTTATGGAATTTGGGTCATAGCTTTTCCTATTAGTATTGGCTTTTTATGGGGTGTAGACCATTTTTCTAAACTCGAAGAAGGGTTTACATATGAAGATAGTTCAGTAAGTCCAGCCATGCCACTTGCAGGGTAATTCTTTAGGAGATTAATTTCTAGCAAAGCATTTTGCTACACGATCTATTATTTTATTATTAGATTTATTCTGTTCTTTTGAATAGAGTTTTAATTCTTTTTGAGATTGTAAAAAATTGCTATTCAGAAATGTGAAAATTTTATTTTTTTAACTATTTTTGATGCGCATGTAAAATATATAAGTAATGTGCCATTAAGCAAGGATAGAAATATGTATTTTTTTATAAAGCATTCAAAAATGCGTAGATAAGTCCTTGAATAAAAGTATAAACTGATATCTCATCAACCCAAGGACTTTTTAAAAAAGAAAAACAAATGATGAGCAAAAGACTTTTGTGCTGCTCAATGATTCTGCTATTAAATAAATCCTTCAAATCCATAATTTTTATTTTTGTATTTTGCGCTTGTGGTCATATTTTTGGCATAAATTATGATATATATGATCAAGAAGTTGAAAGATTTACTATTTTATCTGAAACTAGCAACAGCGATTCTGAAACCAGCAATATTGACGACTCAAGTGATGAAATAAGTTGTACGACTCCTTGGGGATGCAAAGATCGATCTGATAGCCTTCAAGGTGGTAGCACTACTTCTGAAAGCGCTGAAGAAGACTATAGTGAGATTGATGATTTAACGATAAAAGGGCCAGTTATTTCTATTCCGCTCAATGACAGTTTTGGCTGTGAAATTGATAATGATAGAGAAAAGGAAAGTCCACGTAAACGTAAATTAAGTGAAATAGGCCTCTACGAAATGGCGCGTTGCGTTTCTGATGCAACAGAAAGATTCTTTGAATCCCAGACGACTGATTTTTATCCTGCTGTACAAGAGTATATTCAATGTGTAAGTGTTGATACATTTTTGAGAAAATGCGAAGGGTTTTTAGACAATAATTATTATCCAGAACCATTTTTTTGTTTACCACGGGGCTATAGAGAAACGGATATTATTACGGTAACTTTAAAAGAAAATAATAAACTCAAACATTATAGAGTTTATGATCCTTACCATAGGTTAATGAATGGTGAAGAGTTTTGCCCTGCAGATAGGCCGTTAGGTGGAACACGAAAAACAGGATTTTATTCAATTGCTGGAAAAAGACGTCTCTTTTTTAAGCAATGGCCAGAAGCGCCAGAGCGCGAGTACGCAGTGTATAAATTGTATCAGCAGCTTTTTCCAGAAGACCAAGAAAATTTACCTTTGCCTAAGTCCAGAACTATTTTGATGAAGGATAAAGTTTTTTTGGTTTCAGAATATATGGAAGGAGAGACTTTAGAAGCAGTCTTGGACAAGGTGAAAGAAGATCCAGAGTATGGCAAGGAATGGATTTTCAATGCTGAAAAATTTCAAAAATTAGTATATTTCTCTTCTCTTATTAGCCCTGAAGATGGGCGTCCTCAAAATTATCTTATTAGAAAAATTAAAGGTAGTGATGAATACGAATTTGTGCTTGTTGACAATGAGCGTACTTTTGGTGAACACGAATCTATAGAATATGATCATCCGGAAGAAGGAAGAATTAAGACGCGTGTTCATTGTGCACTTTTATGTTTTTACGAAATACTTCTTAAAAAAAATGTTAATACAGGATTTTCAAAAAGCCATAAATTAAAATCTAGAGAAAGCATTAAAAATAATATAAAGAGATGGATTGGTGACTGTTGGGTAGAAAATAAATATCAAAGGCAATTGCAATCTTTATTAAGAAAGGAAGATTTATTCAAAAGCACGTTAGGTATTTTTTATAATCACACACTTATAAAGAAAATCAGCATAAAGTTACATAGATTTGATAAGGCTCTTTCCATAAGTGATAGAAGTTTTGCGAATATTTTTTGGGATATTAATCCAGAGCTTGCTGGAATTTATCGCATTCCAACATCTTACGCAGAAACTGAGTCTTTAGAAAATCCTTTGCAGCTTGCACGGGAACGTATTCATGAGATAGATGAAGGGCGGGCAGGTTTAACAACACCTAAAAGTGCGTACGTTCCATTGGACAAATATTTTGGTATTAAGGATTTTTACTGGAGATCTCCATCTCTTGACTCCATAATTTTTAATGAATCGCTTCCTATTAGTAAGATTCGTCGGCAAGTTACTGTATAGTGTAAAAATGCTTTAAAATTTATACACCGCTGCGAATTTTATAATGTGTTGTTTATACTTAATAGTCTGGCGGTCAGTATTGTTATAATTAGTAGGTGGAGCATTTTGTGTTTGCACATAAGAACGTTCCTGACGTAGCGTTGCACCTGGGTTGAATCCATATTCTAAGCGTGTTAAAAATTTTTCGAATGATTTCTCAAAACCTATGGCAGGGACTATAACTATTTTTATTCTAGCTGCACTTTTAAAGTTTGGGCTAGCTGAATAAGAGGCAGTAGCTGCCCCAGGAGGGCTTGCAACTGATGAAGAAGAAGCCATATGCATTGCTCTGTCTCGGCTTAATTCAAGTCCTAATTTCCCATAAATTAAATAAGACTCATTTATTATTTTTCCAAAACGAGGTCCTACGCCAAAGACAAGACCTCTCTTGTATTGAGCCTGAAATGGCCAAGGACCACTACCATCAAGTGGTGAATAAAAAGAATATTGTTTAGTTTTATTGAGATTATCGTAATGTAAGCTGGCTTCTAACCCTAGGTAAAAATCATTCGTACTTTTACCCCATCCTCCAAGAAGACCATATAAAAGACCTTTAATATTTTTCGTTTTAGATCCGTTGATAAAACCAATGCCGTTGTAGCCAACGGTCACGCTATCCTCTACAACTTTGTTTGTTACATCACGCTGTGTATAGCCTGTTTGAACTCCTAAATAAAAGCCATTAAAAGCATTTTCTGCACTAGTTAAATTGGAAAAGATTATAGTTACTAGCAAAGCAAAAAAAGTAAATAATTTTTTCACAATAAAATTCATATTCTGTTTATATAAATAAAATACGATTAAATTTTTAAAAAAAAGTTAAGGGTTCTGAATTACTTTTAGAGCTTTATAGCTTCACAAACTCGCCAATACCAAGAATGAGGAATAGGGTCATGGGGTAGGCCGGCCAGAATTAAGTGCTCTTTTGCTCGTGTCAAAGCCACATAAAAGAGCCGATTATGCTCAAACTCTAAAGCTTGTTGATGGTGTTCTTTCAGTGCTGATGTTAAAACTGTATCAGCAGCAATTGAAGGTTTTAAAAACCAAAATTGCTTAACTGGATCATATAATACAATATCTTGTTTCATATTTGGCTCTTCACCATTATCAAGAATAATAACGATGGGTGCTTCTAGTCCCTTAGCTCCGTGTACTGTTGAAAGCTTTATTCCTTCTTGATGGTTGGTTTGGGTAAATATAGGAGGGTAGCGATATAAATGTTCAAGCAGCTCTCGAATGCCTAAGTCTAATAAATTAAAGCGCTTGAATACTTCATCCATAAAGTTATGCAAGAGCTCACACTCAACACTCATAGCATCATAAGCGCATTGAAAATAATCATAAGGGTTAGTTGGAGTGTTTTGCAGCAGCTCATTTAAAGCTTTAGCATGAGAAGGGTAGTGGGTTTGTACTTCATTCCATAAAAATTTTTTGCGATTGTGGCAAAGATTAAATAAATCTTCTTCACTGATTGTTCCAAAATTTCGCATCCATGGGCTTTTTAATAACTGAGCTAAATTTAGATCATTTAAAGGCATCAACATAAATTCAACTGCACTTAAAATATCGCGTACAACCAGGAATTCCAGAAGATTTTTAGGCTCAAAAGCAGAGTAAGGGATTTTCTTTTTCTCGCAAATGTCAGTTAATGCGCGCATTTGGGTTCCTCGTTTGCGCATTAAAATCATCACATCACTATAAGTTGCTTGACGCTTTTCCGATGCTAAAAATAAACCACTACAAATAGTTTGCTCTATATGATTCAAGATGGTTTCTGCTAGTAGCTCTTCTGGCTCATGTACTTCAGGATATGTTGTAAAAATTGGCCATGGTTCAATAGTTTCAGTTTCCTGCTCAATAAATGGTAAAACTTCAATATTGCCATGAAATAAATGGTAGGCGGTGTGAGGTAAAATATTGTTTCCAAGACCATTGGCATTTTTTTCAAAAACTGCATCTACTAATTTCAAAATATCTTTTGAACTGCGAAAACTAGTTGTGAGATTGATGTTTTCAAAAGGTTCGCAGAACCTCGAAAAATATTTTTGCATATCTTGATACATGCGAATATCTGCGCCTTGAAAGCTATAAATTGATTGCTTCTCATCTCCCACAACGAAAAGACTTCTATCACCTTGTTGGTCAAATAAGCCATTTACAAGATGAGTAATAACACGCCATTGATCAATACTTGTATCTTGTGCTTCATCCACCAAAATATGGTCAATACGATAATTTAAATCCAAAAGAATTTGGTCAAATGTATCTATGCTTAATATTTCTAATGTTTTTTCAATTAAATCGTGAAAATCCCAAAGATTAAGAGTTTCTTTTAGGCTTTTATAATGCTTGCCAAACAATTGCTGTAATTGCCAAAAGTGCAGTGATTTTTGCACATGGTCAAAACGTGTTTTTTGAGTAAAGTAATGAGCCAGTGTTTCTGCATAAATTTTTAGCTGGATTTCAGCGTCTGGATATTCTTTTTGAAGGCTTGCTGGTAGAATTTTAGCTCGTACTGTACCTTTTTGCGTTAAAAAACATTGAGAAAAAGGATGGTCCTTAGAAACGCTATTATTTGGGGGGATAACATTTAAAAGTCCTTTAAGCAATGGGTGTATTTCTGCAGGTGCCTCTGGGAATTCTGGAGTGTTATGAATATCGAAAAGTTCATGCAAGCGATTATGAACATCATCGAAGCTTAAATCTTGAAAGCTACGTGTTGTTTTACTTAAATATTCAAAAAGAGTTTTGTCTGAATAAAAGGTAAGAAACTCTTCTAAGTAAGAGGTTGCTTTTTGGTTTTCAACTAATGCTTCAAAGGCTTGCGTTAAATAAGTAGACTCCTCAAAGTTTTCCATGATTCTAGGCGGTGAGAATAAAACACTTTTACCCATGTGTCGCTGTAGTAAACTTTGGCAAAATCCATGTACGGTTTGAATAGAAATTGGCTGAGATTGTATGACTAAATACAGATTTTTTGCTCTTGTAATCTGTTCTTTATCGGGCGTTTCTCCGAGGCTTGCTAATTCTTCTATAATTTCTGATTCAGAGGCTTTTGCAAGTAATTCTACTCGCTTCATAAGGCGCTGCTGCATTTCACTTGCTGCGGCTCTTGAAAAAGTTAAACAAAGTATGCGCTCTGGTTTTGCTGAGTGCAGCAGCAAACGAATAATTTTATCAATAAGTACTTTGGTTTTTCCAGATCCTGCTGAAGCATTTACCCAACAGCTGGAACCTGGATTGCTAGCTTTTTGTTGTGAGAGACGCATAACCAATAAAAGTAATCATTTCATTACTTTATTTCATTTTGACTGAGCTTTTGGCCTTGTCTATAAAGGAAAAAAGCTAGAACTCCCAAAATCCCAACAAAAACAAGAATTGAACTGAGTGCGAAAATATACTCACAGCTAGAGTACAGTCTGATACCTTGTTCATCCATATTTCCGCTCCATTTTACATCTAATAGAAAGCCTACAGCTTGCATTACGCAGGCGCTTCCCATTACGCAAAAAGTATTAATAACACCAAGAGTGGTGCCTGATGTTTCTGGTGTTGTATAGTGAGAAGCGGCACCAAAACACAAAATTTCAGAACTGCTGAAAATTCCTATAAGGATTAGTATGAAAATCAAAGAAAATGCAGACAAATCGCTGTACAACAAAATAATTAAGCAAGTTATCATGCCAAGCCAGCTATAAATAATACCTCGATTATATTCCTTATATCGTTCGCACAGCCAAGGAATGACTAAACTGCTAACTGCTGCTCCAACGTAAATTAATGTTGTGATATTAGCTGCATTGATTCGTTGCAGATTAAAGTGATTCATTAAAAATGATACCCCCCACAAATCCGCAATTACAGAAAAAGGTGAAAAAAAGCATGTTGTCGTAATAGCATATGCTAGAATCGGACGCGTTTTAAATACATGAGCAATGCTTTTTTTGATTTCACTCCACTTAAGAACTGCTTGATGATTAATAGCTTCTTTGGGCATCACAATAACAAGTGAAAACCATAAAATCACTCCGATTACAGATAGCACAGTAAATGCATAACGCCAACTTGTAGCCTCTATAAGAACTAATAGAGGTTTTGCCGCTAAAAGAGGTCCAAATAATCCAAGAGTCAGCGCTGCTCCCATGAAGAATCCACGGTTAGACCTTGGAAAGCTATCTGCGGCAATCTTCATGCAGCCTATATAGCCAGATGCGGATCCGAGTCCCATAAATAGCCTACTAATCTGCGCTTCCCATAGGTTGTTACCGATGATTAATAAACCATTTCCAATTAAACATAATAAAATGCTAGATAAAACTACCCGCTTCACGCCGATTCTATCAATTAGTACGCCACAGGGGATTTGCACTATCGCATAGATAAACATAAAAAATGAACCAAGCGTTGAAAAGTCATTGGCAGTCATAAAAAATGCGCTGCGAAGTTCTGGCTCCACAAGGCCAGGAGCAATGCGAAGCACATACTGATATAGAAAAAATAGCGCAACGCCTCCCCAGGCTAGATAGGCGTGTGCAGATGTTCTCTCTTCATTCATTAAGTCAATCGTTCCAAATTTTTATATTCGTTACACTTTGGCGTTTTTGAAGGCCATGGGCAAGTTAAAAATTGAGAATTCCTCACTAAATAATGAGAAATGATTTTTTCAAGTTCTGTTTCCAGTGTATTCATTGGAATTGCAAGGCTTGAAGAGGTGATTCCAACGGGCTGTGTACCTTTAAGTTGCCAAAACTCCGCTTGAATTGGCCGATGATCATATTCTTTATGTCCCAAAAACATTTCAACAGCTAATTGAGGAGCATATCCACTGGTTACTTCTGTCTTTCCAGGAGGCATGCCTGTTTTAAAATTTACAACCAAGTTTCCAACAGTTATGAAGAGTAATGCATCAATTCTTGCTTTTAAAGTAATTGAACCTAATATTGTCTGAAAATCTTTTTCGCTTTGAATTTCGTTTGGACTCAAATCATTTATTTGGTCATGCACCCAATTTAAGATGCGTAATAGTTTATTTTTCCACAAAAGTTCATGACTACTCAATTTTAATGCATGTGCATATTGTAATGCAGCATCAAATCCGCTTTTTAAATATAGTTCTATTGTTTTGTGCGTTGCCAGTCCAAATTCTTTTGCGAAGTTATTATTAGTTAGTCTCTCAAGTGCGCGAAGTTTTAAAATGTATCGAGCGTAAAACCCATAAGGATCTTGCATTAATAAATTAAAACCTGTTGCGCTAATGGTAGTAGGGCGACTGCTAGTAATAGGGTTTGCAATTGGTTTTTCACCTAGCAGTAGCAATCGTTTTTCTTGGTATTTTTGCTGGTGATCACTATTGACTAAAGGATGGCAAAAAACAGCTTCTTGTGAATAACTTAAAATATTTAAAGGGTTGTTGCCTTTCCACTGTAAAAGTTGTTCAGCTAAATTTTCTTTTTTAATATCTTTAAATAGTCGGTGACTTAGTTGTGGTCGAATTTGGTTGTGTCTTAAACAAAAGACAACTTGAGTGGGAGTGAATTTTAAAGCTTCATGAAGCCCTAAGCGAATTTGTGAAGAGCATGTATTTACATACACAGCCTTTTTGAACCATTCAACACAATGGTTTTTACCATCTAGAAGATGTATATATTCAGCAAGAAAATTTGTTTGTGCTTGAGTTGACTCAGGTAATTTTTCAATGATCTCTTTGAAAGTATCAATAAATTTATTTTGATGAATAATTTTTAAAAGATAAGTGCATAAGGGATGATCTGGAAAATAAGTATCAAGTAATTGCTGTTGCGTTTTACGAAGAGCATATTCCCAGTCTGTGATAATTTTATTAAATTCTTCATCTTGAGTAAGATGTGGATGTTTAAGCATCTCTAGTGCATTTACTAATGTTTTTTGTGTTGCATACTTGTACAGTTTGCAAGTCCAGTCTAAAGCAATGCTAATTTGTTTGGCAGCCGTAACTTTAATGAGATGATCCCAAATAGTTATGTCATCACAAATTAGTACAAATTCTTGATTGAAAAATTCTAAAGCATGCTTTTTAAGTGAAAAGACTGTTGAAAAATGAAGGTGTTTATATGCTGAAGTTTTTGCATGGCATTGAAATGGTTGTTGATTCTTTTGAATAACTTGAATAATTTTTGCGAATTGCGTATCAACTGTATCTTGGTTCGTTACTTCACTTGCTATTTGCCAAAAGTTATAAAAGTCGGTATCAGGAAATTTAGAACGAGTGAGATCTATAGCAGTGGTGACAT
The DNA here is from genome assembly GCA_947487955.1 of Alphaproteobacteria bacterium. Taxonomy (GTDB): domain Bacteria; phylum Pseudomonadota; class Alphaproteobacteria; order Paracaedibacterales; family CAITNM01; genus CAITNM01. Next base: position 18,086 of record CANKYV010000006.1, on the reverse strand, counting down.
GACCCATAATGACCTCAAAAGTGTTAACTGTTACTTGAAAATAACTTTATTTTATTTGGTTGCAAAAAATTTTTTGAGCTTCGTTCTTCATAAATGAAAAACAACATAGCCGTGCAAGCAGCTAATATACTAACAAAAAATGCGGGTATAAGGTGTAATCCTGTTTTGTCGACAAAATAGCTCATCATGCCGGGTGTCATGCCTCCAATACTTAAGCCAATTGTAAATAGTAATGATACATTTCTAGCACGCACAGAAGCTGGAAACAAACTATTCATAACTGGGTGAATTGCCGCACCAAAACTGGATGATGCAATCACTAAAAGTATTTGTGCTAGATAATAGTGTCCTTGTTTTAGCAGCATAAATCCAACTATGCTTAAAGGAACAACAAGTAAAGCTGCAATCCTCATGAATTGCTCATGGCGTTTTGTTCTGTCTGCCATAAGTCCCATAACAGGTGATAATACAACATAACCAACTAGAGAAATCATAGTGCATTGCAATCCGGTTGTAGTTGGCTGATTTAAAATTTTTGTAACATAAAAATTTGTGTAGGTAGCCGGCAACCAATTTGTTGTACCAACGAGTATTCCAATAAAAATTACTAATGATCTGCGCAGCCAAAGATACCCAAATTTATCTTTTATTTTTGATTCTGGATGGTGATTTTCTGGCAAAATGTCTACTAAAAGACGGCGCATGCTAATGCTCCAGAAAGCAGCAAGTCCTCCTAATAAAAATGCAATGCGCCAAAGCCAGGGGATTATCTCTTGATAAAAGACACAAATGGCTGATGCTCCAAGGCCCATTAAACTACCAATTGTCCCAGAAGCTGATAAAAGTCCGCTTATAAGTCCGCGTCTTTTTTTATGATATTCCATCAGGTAAGTTCCTGCGTTCGTGTATTCTCCACCTAGTGAAAATCCTTGAAGCAATCGAAAAATTACAAACAGGCAACTTGCTATAAAACCAATATATTCATAACTAGGCAGAAGAGCGATCGCTAAAGCTGGAAAAATTGCACATTGTACAGCCCGAAGAAGTGCTGTTTTTCTATTAAAAACATCTGAAATATATCCAAAAATAATGCCCCCGATAGGTCTTATCACAAATGCACCGCCGAATAAAAAAAGGCTTAGTATGTGCGATTCTTTTGAGTTGGTTTCGAGGAAAAAATAAGGTGTGATAATAGGTCCAAAATGGGCGAATAATAAGAAATCATAGTAGTCAAGAATATTACCTATCAGTATCGCTATAGTAACTTTTATACGTTGTAGCATACCTGCTCTCAATTTTGAGTTGACTGGAACGCCCCATTTTGCAAAGTTTTATGGAAAACTACAAGCATTAAAAGTGCTATTAAGCTTATTATGCCGCTTGTAATAAATGTAGCAAATTGGCTGTATATGTGTGCTGCAGCTCCACCAATAGCACCTGCTAGAATCAAAGCTACAGCACTAATAAGATAGAAAAAACCAATGCCTGTTCCACGTAAATCTTCGGGTACATAGTCAGCAATCAGACTTAAAAACATACTTTGGCTCATGCCAATTTGAACGCCCCATAATGCAACTCCAACCATCATGGTGGTAAGGTTTTGTGCAAAACCTAAGAAACAATCAGCAAGCATTAATACAAAAAAGCTTAAGCCCAGAAAGCCATAACGACCAAATCGGTCGGATAAATATCCAACTGGATAAGAGCACATTGTATTTACACCGTTATATAAAATCATAACAGCATGAGAAAAATTTTGATCTAGATTAAAGCTACCTGTTGCGTGTAGTACCAACACAGACTCGCCAACGCGCGCACTCATGAAAGTAAGAACAATTAGCATCAAAACCCAGTACGGCTTACCCAAACGCTTCAAATCATTAAAACGAATAGGGTGTCGAATAGGTTTTTTCTTAGTTGCATTTTTTTCCATATCTTTAGGATCTTTTACAAAAAATATCACCAGCAAAAGTCCAAGAAGCGCAGGGATGCTAGCAACAGCAAAGACAGCTTGAAAATTCGTATTTGTTGCGGTCATGCACCAAATACCTAAAAAACCACCTATAAATGATCCAGCCACTGCTAAACTTTGCCTAAGGCCAAAACACGCACCTTTTATATCTTCTGGAGCAAGGTCACTAACCAATGCGTCACGAGGAGTTGCGTGGATACCATTTCCCAAACGGTCAAGAATACGTGCTGTTAGTATGGCTGCTAAATTTGAAAACAAAGCAAATATGGGTCTGGCAATAACGCTTAAAGCTATACCCCAGACAATAATAGATTTTCTGCGTCGCAAATAATCGCTAATGACACCTGAAAATAGCTTCATTAAATAAGCAACTGCTTCAAAAAAACCTTCTAATAGAAGCATGATTCCAGTGGCAACTCCCAGAATTTCTTTTATATACAAGGCTGCAACGCCAAAAATCATAACTGTAGATATGTTTAAGAGCATGCTTGCAAAGCCAATAGCCCAGATAGACAAGGGAATCTTGCTTTTAAAAATCTTTAACATATTGCTAGCAACAATGGAGAGTGGCCAAATGGATCAATAAGCCACAAACATATCAAATTTGTAATGCAAGCGCAATCAATGTTGCAAGGGTTAGAGAGAGCTGACTAAAAGAGTGGGTGCTTTACACCCACTTAGTGGATTTAGTGATGTGCTCCAAGAATTGGCTCAATTCTAGCTTGGTTACCAGCAAGATTTATTTCTAAACTAATAAGATTTTCAAGAGAAAAAGCTACTGAGTATGGCTGATCCGAAATAATCCTGCCATTTTCTTTTAATCTTACGATGAGGTTAGAAGCTGAAATGCTTGTTTCTCCTTCTGGAATATCAAGGCTGTGGGGACATGCATCAGCGGGAAATTCAGTGCGAAAAAGAACCTCATTTCCTGAGGGACCTCCACGTATTTCAACTTCAATGAAGTGGTTTCTATCGTGACTCTGTTCAGAATTGCGAATTGTAAGTCCTACATTTTTGGTGCTGTGCTCTGGGTTATGTGCTTGTGGTCCATTGTTATTCTCCATTGGGGTTAAACTTGCCAGCATCGAAAAAATGGCCAAATATTTCACTATCCTCATTATTTAATTCTCCTTTGGTTTTAATATAATATACGCTAAAATCATAACAGAAAATATTATAAGCATAAATGTTCGAATTTTTATTATGAAGTGAACATGAAGAATTAATTTTTAAATTTTTGTTGATGGTGTTAAGTGTTTGATCAAATTTTAATCTGCGTAACTACTGCAATTGGAATAATTTTGGGAATCTGCTTAATTTTAGTATGGAAGCAAAAACAAAGATTACTTTTAGAAAATATTCAATTAAAAAGTCAAACGCAAACAGATCAACAGATTCAGCAAATGTGGCAGCAGCAAATTGAGCGTTTAACTCAACAAGCTTTGATTAATCAGTCGAATCAGTTTCTTGGACTTGCTAAAGCGCAATTTGATGGAGTTTTGGAAAAAGCAAATTTAACTTTTGAACAGCGCCAAGAACAATTTAAGCATTTACTAGAGCCAATTTCAAAATCTTTAGAGCAGGTTAACACCCAAGTACAAACTGTTGAAAAACACCGTATTGAGGCATTTGCTGACTTAAGACGTCAACTAACAGACATGGTTATTTCCCAAAAAGATTTGCGTCAAGAAACAGCAACTTTAGTAAAAGCATTGAGAACGCCACATGCTAGAGGGCAGTGGGGAGAAATGCAGCTTAAACGCGTGATTGAGATGGCTGGTATGGTTGATCATGTTGATTTTTATGAGCAAGTTTCTAGCGGTGATGGTAAATTGAGGCCTGATATGATTGTGCGTTTGCCTGCTGGTAAAACCCTTGTTATTGATGCAAAAACCCCACTTGCTGCTTATCTTGATGCTTTAGAAACTCAAGATGATGCACAAAAAGCTTTAAAACTACAAGATCATGCACGTCATGTGCGCAATCATATTCGCCAGCTTTCACAAAAAAGCTACTTTGAACAGTTTGAAAATAGCCCTGAATTTGTTGTGCTTTTTATTCCAAATGAGGCAATGTTTAGTGCTGCTTTGCAAGCTGATCCTGGTTTAATTGAAGCAGGTGTTAATGAAAAAGTGCTGATGGCAACACCGACTACTTTAATAGCGCTGCTTAGGGCTGTTGCTTATGGTTGGCGTCAAGAAAATATTGCAGAAAATGCAAAAGCTATTTCTGTTTTAGGACAAGAATTATACAAACGCTTAGGTGATATGACAGGGCACTTAGGACGAATGGGGAAGGGACTTGAAACAGCAGTGGAAGCGTATAACAATACAGTAGGTTCATTTGAACAGCGAGTTCTTGTTAGTGCAAGGCGATTCCAAGAACTTGATCCAAATCCTCACACGTTGGATGAACTTAGTGAAATTGAAGCGCCTTTGCGAGCATTGAAATCGAGGTAGTAAATGGGAAAACCAGCAGCATTTCTTGGATCTTTACATGTTTGTCCAAAGGTAACGGGCGTGGTGCCTCATGTGGGTGGGCCAACTATTGGAATGGCTGTGACTGTATTAGTAGCCGGTCCTCCTGCGGTCAATACCAATAATATGTCTGTCTGCGTTGGCCCTCCTGATAAAGTCGCCGTGGGAAGTGCTACAGTAATGGCGCAAGGAAAACCAATGGTGCGCATGGGAGATTTGTGTGGGCACGGTGGTAAAATTGTGATTGGCTCGCCAACAATTATCGTGGGTGATTAAGCATTATTAAAAAGTTTCTTTTTTTTTAGTTTCAAGCTAGGGTAGCACAATGATTATTGGCCATGCATCATCTTACGCTGCTCTAGAAACAGCTCTTGAAAACCATCAGCATCACGCTTTTTTGTTAAATGGTATTATAGGTATTGGGAAAGCTTTAGCCGCAAAACACTTGGCGATTGCCACGCTGATAAAGTTTAGTCCATTTAGTCCAAATATAGTGCAGCAGCAATGTGCAAATGGATCTTATCCTAATTATTTCTATATTTCTCAAGTTACGGATGACGATGGAAAGCAAAAGCATGAAATCACTATTGAACAGGCGCGCACCCTTTTAAATAGCTTAAAGCAAAAAGCTGCTATATCTGGGCCAAGAATTGTGGTGATTGATGCTATTGATCAAATGAACCGACAGGCAGCAAACGCTTTACTAAAAATTTTAGAGGAGCCGCCGCAAGACACGTTCTTTTTACTTGTTTGTCATAGCCTTGGAAGTGTTTTGCCAACAATTCGTTCTCGTTGTATTAAAGTTGATTTTAAGCCGTTGTCACATGCGGATATGGAAGAGGTAATTAAGCAGCAAGGAGGCGAAGTTGATTCAGCTATTCTTAACATGGCTGCAGGAGCGCCTGGTGTTTACCAAAAAATCCAAGTGGCTGGTGGGGCTTCTGTGTTGCAATCCATTAAAAAGCTCTTACATATTACTAATTTGAATGATTTGAAATCATCTATTCAAGAGATATTAAAACAAAGTGATGATACATTTTTGGGATATCTGTTGCATCAATTTTTGTACCAAGAAGCGTTAAAAGATCCACAAAATTATGCTCACTCAGCTCAAGCTGTAGAAAAATTTATGCGCTATACTTATGGTGCTCACCTTGATGGGGCTCATCGCCTGCAAGCATCTGTTTTGCTAGCTCAAAATCCAGAGCATGAGCGAGCTATTTATGGTTAATACATACTTGTAAAATAAATAATTTCATTAAAATATAAAATAAAAATTTTTAAATTTAACTATTTAAAAATTATTCATACGTAATATTAACTGTAGTTATTTATACCTCTGCAGTTACTCTTATGTTTTTGAAGAAATACTTAAAAAAAATTACAGCGATGCTTTTTTTTATTGCATCTTTTTATGCTGCTGAAACTCAAGAAATCGCTGAACAAGACGCAAGCCTAGGCCGGAGTATACCCGCATATTTTAAAATTCTCTCATTTGAAAAGACGCATTGGGAAAGATTTGCTGATGCATTTCCGGGGCATCCTATAGCTGAGGCTATTAAAAAAAATTTAGAATCTATTCAGTTAGCTTCTTTAGTTTTTTCAAGAGACGAGCTGTTTGCTACTGAGTTTTTTAAAGAACAAATGCGACAAGACTATAGCACATCATTTAAAGGAGAGAGACACGCTGCGCCGCTTATCGGTACAGTTGATAGCGATGGGATGTATGCAGGAATCCTAAATTTGTTAAATGGAGATGAAACCGTTACTACTGGTTTTGAAGCATGTATTACTCAAAGAATGAGTCAGTATCAAAGAGTCATTGCAGCTTACAACCATCGCCTAGAAACAAGAGGAGGCAATAGTGCTCTACTAAAGCACTTTTTAGGTAAAATATTTTTTGCACCAAATGCCTATACTGATGATGTGCTTATCAGCATGCGTATGACTTTATTAGTCGAGGGTTTAGTTGCAGGTGATGATCATCTTTTTGGCGCGCAAAAAGATGAGAATCATACATTAGCTCAATCAATTTCTAAATATATAGAATTAGAAGGTCCTTCAGATACGTTAGTGATTGGGTGTGGACATTCTTTAATTGCTGATGTACCAGAGACACTAAATCATTTTGCAGATGAATTTTTAAAAAAATATACAAACAAAACATTTGTTCATGATTGTCAGCATTGCTTATGTGATCACAACAGACAGATCGCTGTTGCTTTAACTGACGGTAGACTTGAGGCTACGATTGAATACGATGGAGCTGCTCATGCTGACATTCATGCAGATGCAACTACACCTGAATTTTGGGATGCATTAATAAAATTAAAAAATGAAGGAAGAAGTCCTATTAAATGTATTATTGATCATGCATATATGCTTAGTGATCGATTAGAACGAATTGCTAATAGCTTAGACATTGGGGGAATTTTTATAACATATTTAGTCCTTACAAGTCAGCTTGAATCGTATGGATTTGAGTTACGTGATATTGAAAAATTTGGTGAACGCGAAGAAAAGATTTATGTGAAAGTACGTTAAGTACTTTCGCATTCATATATCACTGTACTGTTTGACTTGCTAAAGTTTCTTTATCAGTCAGGCCAGATCTTTTTTCATTTCCCTCTTCATCTTCTGAATATTCAATTGGTTGTAGCTCACTAGAGAGTGCTAGTCGTAACACTTCATCTACGTGCTTAACGGGGATAATCGTTAAGCCCTTTGTGACGTTATCTGGGATTTCAGCAAGATCTTTTTCATTATCATAAGGAATAATTACAGTCTTAACGCCTCCACGGTGAGCAGCAAGTAGCTTTTCTTTTAAGCCGCCTATAGGTAGTACATTACCACGCAATGTAACTTCACCAGTCATCGCAACATCTTTTGATACAGGAATGCCCGTTAGTACGGAAACAATTGAAGTGCACATTGTAATACCTGCAGATGGACCATCCTTAGGAATAGCTCCTTCTGGCACATGAATATGTATGTCTTTACGTTCAAACAAGCTTGGTTTTAATCCAAACTGCGTTGAACGTGCACGAACGTAGCTAAGCGCTGCTTGAACAGATTCTTGCATTACATCGCCTAGTTTACCGGTAATTAGCGTTTTGCCTTTTCCAGGTAATACAACTGCTTCAATACTTAATAACTCACCGCCAGATTCTGTCCAAGCAAGTCCTGTTGTAACACCAATAGTATCTTTTTCCTCTGCTAGTCCATATCTGAAGCGTTTTATACCGGCGTATTTTCCTAAATTCTCTTTATTAATTTTAATTTTTTTAACTTTTGCACTCATAATTTCGCGGACAACTTTGCGGCAAAGATTAGTAACTTCGCGCTCAAGACTGCGTACACCTGCTTCACGAGTATAATTGCGAATAAGCGTTAATATTGCTTCATCATTGACCGAAAATTCAGTTGCTTTTAAGCCATGCTGTTCCATCTGCTTTGGAATTAAGTGCTGTTTAGCTATAACTAATTTTTCATCCTCTGTGTAACCTGGAATACGAATAATTTCCATACGATCAAGCAATGGTTGAGGCATTTTTAGCGTATTTGCTGTTGTAATAAACATTACGTCAGAAAGGTCATAATCAACCTCCAGGTAATGATCATTAAACGTAGAATTTTGTTCAGGATCTAGCACTTCCAGCAATGCAGATGCAGGATCTCCTCGCCAGTCACTTCCAAGTTTATCAATCTCATCTAGAAGGAATAAAGGATTTGATGCTTTTGCTTTTTTCATTCCTTGAATAATTTTTCCAGGCATAGACCCAATATATGTACGTCTATGTCCTCGAATTTCAGATTCGTCGCGTACACCTCCTAAAGAGATACGAACAAAATTTCTACCCGTAGCTTTAGCTAGTGATTTCCCGAGACTGGTTTTTCCTACACCTGGAGGGCCTACTAGGCACAAAATTTGACCGCGAACTTTTCCAACTCGTGCTTGTACAGCAAGGTACTCTAAGATACGTTCTTTAACTTTATCAAGACCATAATGATCTTTGTTTAAAATATTTTCCGCTGTGGTTAGATTATTCTTGGTGCGACTACGCTGTTTCCAAGGTAAATTTAAAAGCCAATCTAAGTAATTGCGTAATACTGTGGACTCTGCAGACGAAGAATTCATGGTTTTTAACTTACGAACTTCCGCAAGAGCTTTTTCTTTAGCTTCTTTACTAAGTTTTACTTTCTTAATTTTTTCTTCTAACTCAGCAATTTCATCTTTACTTTCTTCACCTTCACCTAATTCGCGATTGATCGCTTTTAGCTGTTCGTTAAGGTAATATTCACGTTGCGTTTTTTCCATTTGCTTTTTAACGCGAGTACGAATTTTCTTCTCTACGTGTAAAACAGCACTTTCACTTTCAATATAACCAAGAACTTTTTCTAAACGCTTACTAATATTGGCCGTCTCAAGTAAGATCTGCTTGTCAGGAATTTTTAAGCTAAAATAAGAAGCAACTGTGTCTGCAAGTTTTGCTGGATCTGCAATTTGGTTAACAGTTACCAGAACTTCAGGTGGAATTTTTCTATTAAGTTTAACGTATTGCTCAAACTGTGAAACCACAGCACGTATGAGTGCTTCTAATTCTTCTTCGGAACCATCTTCTTCAGTAATAACTGATCCATAAGCTTGGAAAAAAGGAGAGTCATCAACAAATTGGTTTAGGCGTACACGCTGAGTGCCTTCAACTAGTACTTTAACAGTGCCATCGGGAAGCTTTAAAAGTTGTAACAAAGTGCCAAGTGTTCCAACCGAGTATAGGTCTTTAGCTTCTGGATTGTCATCTGAAGGATTTTTTTGCGTAACTAATATAAGTTCTTTTTTGTTGGAAACCATCATTTCTTCTAATGCCAACACTGACTTATCACGCCCTACAAAAAGCGGCACAATCATATGAGGGAAAACTACGATATCGCGCAAAGGCAATACTGGAAATAGATCTCCTTGAGTAATTGAAAGCAATTCGCTTTTCTTAGCCATTAACGTGCACTCTCTTTACGTTTTGGTTCTTCTTGTTTTAGAACAACTACGGGTTCACCCTTGTCTTCCACTACTTTTTTATTAATGATAACTTCTTCCACATCTTCTCTTGAGGGTAACTCATACATCGGATCAAGTAAAATACTTTCCATAATTGAGCGTAGTCCTCTGGCGCCAGTTTTTCGCAAAATGGCTTTTTGAGCGACTGAATGAAGAGCTTCATTTTCAAAGGTTAGTTTTACATCTTCCATTTCAAATAAACGTGCATATTGTTTTAGTAACGCATTTTTAGGTGTAGATAAAATTTCAACTAATGCTGCTTCATCTAAATCGCCCAATGTTGCAACTACTGGGAGACGGCCAATAAATTCTGGGATGAGACCAAATTTTAGCAAATCTTCTGGTTCAAGATCACGTAAGAGTTCGCCCACTTTATGATCCTGCGGGCCTTTTACATCTACTCCAAATCCTATTCCACTACCCTTTTTACGACCAGCAATAATTTTTTCTAGTCCTGCAAAGGCGCCTCCGCAAATGAATAAAATATTGGTAGTATCGACTTGCAAAAATTCTTGCTGAGGATGCTTGCGTCCACCTTGAGGAGGGACAGAAGCAACCGTTCCTTCCATAATTTTTAGTAGCGCCTGTTGTACTCCTTCACCAGAAACATCGCGCGTGATTGAAGGATTATCAGATTTTCTGGAAATCTTATCAACTTCATCGATATAAACAATACCGCGTTGTGCTCGTTCAACATTATAATCAGCAGCCTGTAGAAGCTTTAGAATAATATTTTCTACGTCTTCGCCTACATAACCTGCCTCAGTTAGTGTGGTTGCATCTGCCATGGTAAAAGGAACATCAATAATACGTGCCAAAGTTTGTGCTAATAAGGTTTTACCACTACCGGTAGGTCCTACCAGCATAATGTTTGATTTAGCAATTTCAACATCTCCGGCATTATGGCCACTATGGTTGAGACGCTTATAGTGATTGTGTACAGCAACTGAGAGAACTTTTTTTGCATGTTCTTGTCCAATTACATAATCATCAAGAACCTTACGAATTTCTAAAGGAGATGGGACACCTTCAGTTAATAAACGAGGAACTGCATTTTCTTCTTGAATGATATCAGTACAAAGATCAACGCATTCATCACAGATGAATACAGTTGGTCCTGCAATTAATTTACGGACTTCATGCTGACTTTTTCCACAAAAAGAGCAATACAAAGTATTTTTACTATCACCAGAAGATTTGCTCATATTTTCTCCACATTAAACTTATTAGCAGCAACAAAATTCGTCACCCTATACTTCAACTATGCGTCTCAAAAGTCAAGAAATAGTTAACCAAAGTGGCTTTTTTTGTGGATAACATTGAGTGCTAATAAAATAGGTGGCTCAATAGCTAATTTTTTGTGCTAATAAAAAAATTTCATAACATTATTAGTCACTTTATCTCAGAATCAATAATACTCCAAAGTCTTTGTGCTGCATTACGTTCTGCGAGTTTCTTATTTTTACCTTCACCAACGGCCGTTAGGCCATTTGTTAAAGAAATTTTAAGAGTGTATGTAGGAGCATGATCTGGGCCAGAACGCTCAATTTCTATGTATTCAGGAATATCCATGCCACGCTTTTGGGCCCATTCTTGTACAAGAGTTTTAGGATCTTTGGGCAATTCCTCCAACGCATAAATTTCATTTTTCCAATATTTGTGAATAAAACTTTGTGCCGCTTCCATTCTGCCATCAATGTATAAAGCCGCAATAATTGCTTCTATGCAATTTGCAAGAATTGATGTGCCTTTTAATTCATCTGCCGAAATGGGTAAAAATTGTGCCAGGTTAATACGCTCTGCAACGATATGACAAAACTCTCGTGACGTTAGATATGAAAGCCGTTTAGCAAGCTTACCTTCTTCATCATGGGTGTAATGCGAGTACAAGGCTTCGGCAATAACTAACCCCAGAATTCGATCTCCTAAAAATTCTAAACGTTCAAAAGCTTTCCCTTGTTTTCGTTGTTGCAAAACTGGCGGAGTAAGTGCCTGTGCTAGCAAGGTTTTTCTTTTAAAAGAATGATCTAAAATATCTTCAAACATTAGCTTTTAATAATTAAATAAGGTTGCATCTTAATGCTTATGTTAAGTGCCTTGCCCAGGCGTTAAAATTTCTAAAATAAAAAAAGACCATACCTTAAATATGTATTCTCTAATATTTTAAATTATACACTATATGTAGATATGAAGGCCAAAAATGCAAGCTTAAAATAATCAATTCTGCTTGAATTTTTAACCCTTTAATTCTTCAGCCATCATTTCCAATTCAAGCCAGCGGGTTTCAGCTGAATCTAATGCTTCTTGGCATTGCTGCAATTCTTCGCTTAAAGTTTTGAATTGATGCGGATTTTTTTCATACAACGTCACATCTTCTAAAAGGGCAGATAGATCACCAATGCGTACTTCCAGTGTTTTTATCTTTTTTGGCAGATCATCCCACTCACGCTTAAGATTGTATGACAGGCGCTTAGGTGCAGAATTTTTCTCAGGCAGCACTTCTTTTTGTTTAACTTTACTAACAGATTTTTGAGCAGCTTTTAAGTAATGTTCAATATCACTGTATCCGCCTACGTATTCCTGTATCTCACCTGAATCTGACGTAACATAGGTGGAGGTTACTGTGCGATCCAAGAAATCACGATCATGGCTTACTACAATCAACGTACCATTGTACTGTTGCAAACATTCTACCAGCAAATCCAATGTATCCATGTCCAAATCATTGGTAGGCTCATCTAATACAAGTAAATTTCCTGGATTTGCCAGCGCTTTTGCAAGAAGTAGGCGATTTTTTTCACCGCCCGATAAAATACTTACCTGCCCACGAATTTGGTCTTCATTAAATAAAAATTCTTTTAAGTATCCAACCACGTGCTTGGTTTCGTTGCCAACCCATACTTGATCACCGCCTTCTGGGCATAAAGTTTGCCATAATGTATCGGTTGGATTAAGCTCTGACCGCATCTGATCAATGTAAGTAACTTTCAATGTTGTGCCGTGCTTCACATGGCCAGAATCGGGTGATAGTTCACCTACCAACATTTTTACTAATGTACTTTTGCCAGCACCATTTGGACCAATAATGCCAATTTTGTCCTGATGCAAAATACGACAGGAAAAAGGCTGCACAACTGTTTTTTCACCATATGACTTTTGAATGTCCTTAGCTTCAATAATAATTTTGCTGCCTCGTGGCAAGTTAACAGGATTCACATCAATAGAGCGGGTCTTATTTTGCATCATATCACGGCGTTCACTCCGCAGTTCATGTAGGCGTTGCAATCGTCCTTGATTGCGTTTTCGTCTCGCGGTAACTCCATAATGCAACCAATCTGTTTCCAGGCGTAAGCGCGTATTAAGTTTTTCCAGACGTCTTTCTTCCTCTTCTATCAGCATTGCTGACCAATCATCAAAATCTTTGAAGCCCTTTTTATTCACGTGTAATATGCCACGATCAAGCCACCAAGTCATGTTTGAAGCTTTTTCCAAAAAACGTCGATCATGGCTGATCATGACTACTGCGCCTTTGAACTTGGAAAGGTATTCTTCTAGCCATTGAATGCTGGGTAAATCAAGATGGTTGGTTGGCTCATCAAGTAAAAGGATTGTGGGGTTTCTTACTAAACTCTCAGCTAGCGCAAATCGCCGCCTTTGCCCACCAGATGCACTATTTAATGTGATATTGGCAGCAATCCCTAATTTATCAAGAATTGATCTGGCTTCATGGGGCTTTGCACCATAGGATTCTAATAATTCAGCGGTTGTTACATCTAATGGGTAGGTTTTATCTTGTTCAAGATACACCAAATTTTGACTAGATAATAAAAAGTACTCACCTTCGTCAAGTTCATAGATTTTTGCAAGTGCTTTGAGCAAGGTTGATTTTCCGCAACCATTGCGGCCAACCAAACAAATGCGATCACCGTCACAAATTTGTGCTGTTAACTTTTCAAAAACAGGAGTACCGCTAAAGCGAACGCAAGCGTCTTTCAAGCGCAGTTGCACTGTGGTCATGAATACTTTTCCCCTACAACGACTCAGCTTAAATCGCAAAGCCTATCAATATATGCTTATTTCTTATCTTTATCGCTGAAAATGTACTTACTAAGCAAGCTTTCAAGACTGACGGATGATTGAGTTAAAGAAATAGTATCTCCCTGCTTTAAAAATGCGTCATCTCCACCTGGAGATAGGTTAACGTATTTTCCACCCATTAAACTTTCGCTGCTGATTTCAGCAGAGCTATCTTTTGGAAGTTTTAAAGATGCGTCAATATCCATTGCTACAATAGCTTTAAAGTTCTTTTTATCAATTGATATGTGATTAATATGACCAACAATAACTCCACCTATGCGTACATCATTACCAATAGATACCCCGTCTACTCTGTCAAAACGCGCAAAAATTCTAAATGTTTCTTTATGAGTAGAAGTTGAGAATTGATATCCAAATGCAAAAAAAATTCCTGCTACAAGCAAGACTATAGCGCCCGTGATTGTTTCTAAAAAATTGTGTCGCATCTAAAAAATCATTTTATTATTGTGGGTTACTATAGCCTAACAAGAGTGTTTTAAGGAAGTGTTAAGGGAAATTAGTTACTACTTAAATAACTTATTTCCCTTTTATTTTACTTATTTCAAGTGTGGAATTTTAATTCCATCCACTATAACTGCTGGATGTTGCTAAATATTTCATCCATTGTATATCGATTCCTTTATATTTTCCTGAACGTAGTTCACTAGATTCTTCATTTTCTCTGTATGAGAACTTTACATTTTTTTTGGAATCTACAATTAGAGCATGGTGCCATGGAGAGCCACTTGTTCCATAAACCAATCGTATAGGGAGGGCTTCGCAAATTTGTGTGTGATGCATGTTCATTGAAAGTCTAACCATGTGTTCTTGGAAAACGTAATTTCTTAGGTAAACTCCAAACTGTGTTCCTCTTTTTTCAATAGATCTTGCAATAAGGGGGATATCAGATTTTTTGATGTCTTGATAATAACTACAGTGAAATTCATCACTTACGAAGCGTTCTAATATGCCTGTGGGTTTTTTGCATTCAATGCTATCAAGCCCTGCTTGTATCTCACTGAATGATTTCTCAAAAAACGGAGTGCCAGGGAAAATCTCCTAACATCATTAATGTAACTACATTATCAGCATCTTGAGCACGTATTAAGTGTCTGACTTTTCTTACGTAATCATGCACTTCATCTTCAGAAATCCTTAAAATATCTCCAAAAGCTACGCCATCAGAAACCAATACACACTTCACAGGCTGATGACAAAGCTCTGCTATGCTATCACATATATATTTCAGGGTAATAATTTCCAAAACTTCGCCCAAATCAGGATTTAGTCCTAGAACTTTTCTTTCTGTATTACGTGATTTGCAAGGATTAGCTGGTAAAAGAAATGTTAGCCCATTTCCTTGCGCTAAAATGCTGCTAATATTTAACGCAAGCACTTCATCTCCTTCTAGCGTATTAGGGGTCGGATGAAAGCGTTTTAAAAATCTAATGATACATTGTTCAGGAGTAATATTTTCGGGCATTTTTTTTGTAATGCTTGGAAGACTTTTTCGATATGTTTTAATGATTTTTGCAACATCTTCGCTGGTCGTATCGATGGCATTTAAAACGCTAAAGCTGTATAATGCTATTGCTATAATGCTGTATATTTTTTTTAACATTTTTTTCTCCTTGTGAAATTTAAGTATACATTTTGTATGCTCAACAAAAGTTGAGTATTAGTTATGGGAAAATTAAGAAATATCAGGCGCTTAGCGCCAATTATAGAAAGCGCACTCTACGTTGTTGTGAAGTTCGTGCTCTAGCTTGAATCTATGTGTATCAATCTCACGTTTTCGTAAAATAGAAACTGTGCCATCTGCTTTTCGTACAAAAACACCATTCCATGGTGTTACGTAAGAATCATTTGAAAACCTAATTCCAATTTTTTCACTTATATCTTTTTGATAATGGGTAGACAAACGAATGGTATTAGCTGTTTCAAATTGTTTCATAAATTGTTTAACAAACTCATCTCTAGCGATAACTGCTTGAGCAATTTTTTCCAGATAAATTACTCGATCAAAAGCTTGCATATGAAAGTAAGGGTGATTTGAATGATTAATTTCTTGAAGAATGCGTGCTTTTAAAATTTCAAAGCGTTTCTTATTTTTAGGGGGGGGTATCAATTGTGTTTTTTCAATACATCCAATCTCTTCTCTGATTGTTTGAAGAGATTGGTTTGCATGTGACAGTAGTTGAAAAATTGGTTTAATTGTTATGTGAGGTAATAATTTGGTGAGTCTTTTTAAGTCACGCTCGTAAGCTAAAACAATTTCATCAGGAATATGGAATAAGTCAGCAAATAATAGTCCATCAGTTACAATCGTAAAATGTACTTTTGGATATATTGTTTTAATGGCCTCAATCATTTGGTTTAGGTGCTTAAGACTATGATATTCTGTCATGTCAACGTTACTTGAAATCGTATTTTGATCGTGGTTCCCTGATTTAAATGGAAATGCAGGACAAAGAAAGTCTATAAAAAGTCCTTGATTAATAATATTTTCAAGCTTTTTAATTAGCTTGTATTTGCTATTTTCGGATATGGATAAAATTTCAACTGGTTGTTGATTATCTAAGATTGCATCAATGTCAAAATCTAAAATATTAGGTTTTAATATTTCAAATATAGCTTTAGCTTGTGCGAAAGATTCACTTTCCGTATGTGCGGGGATGCATAGTAAAAGCAATGATATAAATAATTTACAAAAATGTTGCGATGTCATAGCATTTCTCATGATCTGAGACACTGAGAACAGTGTCGAGTTAATCTAATTTTTTGAAAAAAATGGAGATTTAGCTATGCCAACGCCAAGCGTTTGACAAAATAGAGATTTTGCCTGATATGGAATTTCTTGAACAAAGAAAAGTCATTTCCACAAACGCTTATATTAAAAATACTCTGACAGAATACTCTTATTTCTTTGGCTTGTCAAATTTTTAAGTGGGCAGGCCTAAATAAAACTCAATATTTTACTGGCTAAAAAATAGTTTTTTCTTATCGCAACTAACAGTATAATCTGCTACGTGAAAATATTCTTGATAAAGGCCAAAGGTTATAAGGCTCTTGAGGCAATGCTTGAAAAAGATGGCTCTTGTGGACAAATTAGAGATTGGTTTTGGCAAGGCTTACATCAGTTGTTTCAAACGCTAGGTGTGCTAGTATCCCCTAAATTATAATTTGGAAGAATATTCGTGTTCAAAAAAATAATATCTGTAGCAACTGCTATGATTGCTGTCTTTGCTATTTTGTATTTCAGTTTGTTCTCAGCAAAAACTACACACAGTGAGATTGTTGTTTCAATAAAACCATTGCATAGCTTAGTTTGTGCGCTTACCAAAGGTATTACTACTCCTGT
Source organism: Alphaproteobacteria bacterium (assembly GCA_947487955.1). GTDB lineage: Bacteria > Pseudomonadota > Alphaproteobacteria > Paracaedibacterales > CAITNM01 > CAITNM01. The sequence goes on along the minus strand of CANKYV010000006.1, from coordinate 1,143 downwards.
ATTATTGTTAGATGGATATGTTTCTCCTCATCATGCTCAGCTTCAACCTTCACAAGTGCAAGCACTGAAAGGTGCTAAAGTTGTTGTTTGGATTGGCCCTATTTACGAGCAACTGCTTAGCAAACATATAAAAGCACTGAAAAGCAACGTTTTAAGTATACAAAATAGCCCTTTAATTAAGCTAAAACCACTTAGAAGTGGTAGGTTTTGGGATGAACATGCTTGTTGTCATCACGATGAACATGAACATTCTCATGAAAATCACAGCCACCAAGAAGCGAATTTAGACGGACATATTTGGCTAAATCCCTTGATTATGCTGCAAGTAGTTGATGTAGTCTTAGAACGTTTTAAGCAATTATATCCAAACCATCATGATCTATTGAATAAAAATGCAAGTGATTATAAGACACGTTTGCAAGTTCTTCACCAGCAATTATTGTGGAAAATGGCTCCTTACAAAGGTAAATCGTATATTATTCAACACGATGGCAATCAATATTTTGATGCGGCGTATGATGTTAAAACAGTTGCTACAATTTCAATTGATCCAAGTGTGCCACCAAGTGCGGGTCACATACTAAAAATCCGCAAAGCAATACAAAAAGGAGTTATTCACCCTAGATGTTTGTATGCAGAACGACAAATGGGTACAGCGCTTGTAAAAAGCTATGCGGACACCTTAAAAATTTCTTTTGCTGTTGTTGATTATCTAGGGGCTGATATTCAAGCGGGAGAGGGTGCGTATGAAGCGCTTATGAATGCGTATGTTAATACATTTATTGAGGGATTAAAATAAATGGTGGGCCCGACAGGACTCGAACCTGTGACATCCCCGTTATGAGCGGGGGGTTCTAACCAACTGAACTACAGGCCCAACTCCAGAAATATGCCTTAAATCTATATGTGGGTCAATATTGTTGGTGCTCCTTAAGAAAATTATTAACATCATCTATCGTTGCAAGATAAAATAAATATCAATAAAATTAAGTTATAAAACGCAGTGTGCGAGTTTTTAAGAGAAGATTAGATCGAACTGCAAAGACTTTTTGATAAAGAAAGCAGCAGTGTGAGCAAGAATTTTACGAGATAGTTTTGCAGTTAAATGCCACACGTCTTTCACCCGAATTTTTTGAACATTAA